>DATGYU010000257.1:0-23840 GCA_035297625.1 Prolixibacteraceae bacterium | reverse complement strand
GAGTTAATAAACCTATTGTTCCCCGTGCCTTCAGCAGTGTAACCGGTCCGGTATATACCCGGAAAGGTTATGCCAAAGTGATGATGGCCATTGAAAAAGCAGGTTTATTGCCTGCTCTGAAACGTAAAGGCGCCAATTACTCCTTCTTTGTGGAGTCGGATATGGAAACCTCCGTAGACTCTAGTTTCTTTTATGATTCCTTTTTTGACCAATTCTACTGTGCAACAATGTATCCGGCCATCAAGGCTTTTCCGATTTCAACCAGCGATTTAAGAATACTGTTGCTGAATCATATCGGGGTTGATCAGCCCAAAGGAATTGCCAAAGTCGAATTCATCAAGAACCTTGCCGGTAATTATATAACGGTCAATAATGTTACCAAAGAGGTGCGTGGTACAGCCCCTTCCACCTTTGGTTACCAAGGAGCCCGCACTGTAACTGTCATACCAACTCAAATTAGTACTAACAGTGATAATGGCACTACTTACAATATCAACAGTTGGCTTAATTTTTCAGTAAATGATATCTTCGGCAGTATCCAAAGCCGTTATCCCAAATTTCATGCCCTGATTAAAAAAGCGGGATATACCCAGGACAAATTATCCAAATATACCTTTATGTCTGATAATCAAAGTTATACTGCTTTTATCCCCAGTGATTCTATCCTGAATCTTACCAATACTTCAGCGATGACCCCAAAAGAGCTACAGGATTTTGTCCTGATGCATTTTATACAAGGTGATATAATTTTCACTGACGGGAACAAGTCAACAGGTTATTATGAAACCTGTCGTGTTGATGAGAGCTCAACCCCTTTTACCACTGTCTATACCAAGCTGAAAATTCAGCCGGGTACTGATCAAATTACTATTCCTGCAAAGGATGGCTCCCCACTGGTGGTTGTGAAAGAAGGCCCAAAGGCGAACTTTCTTACCGGAAGAAGTTTAAGCGTAGCTGGGCAGACTCAGGAACGTTACCCCAATTGTGTAAATACCGGGGTGATTCATGAGATCAATAAGGTGCTGCGCTTTGGTGAAGTGGATACCAGACAATAACCAGCTAATAACTGAATATTTTAAACCTAAGGTTTTTGAACAAAATGAAAAAAATTAAAAAAACCATAATTCTGATTCTTGCCCTTTGCAGTTTTATCGGAGCCTATTCTCAGACAAAAACAATCATCCGGGGAAAAGTAGTTGATCAGAAGGATAAATCGGGGGTGATTGGTGCAACCGTCGTTGAGTCGGACAAGGAAAACCGTGTTGTAAACGGTACAGTGACCGACATTGACGGTAACTTCGTGTATCAGATGAAGAATCCTGCCAATACCATGAAAGTGACTGTGATCGGGTATCAAACCAAGACATTTAAACCCAGTCCAGGGAAATCTGTCGTTATTGAACTTGTTTCCTCAGATTTTGAGTTGGACCAGGTGACCATTACCGCCAAGACCAAATCCAGTAACTCACTTACCAATATTGATGAACGCGACAACGCTTCATCACGTGTGAAAGTAGACCTGATGGATATGAAAGACGGTGGTATCACCTCTGCTGCTGATGCCCTCCAGGGAAAAGTAGCAGGGTTGGATATCATCAGCGCCTCAGGGGACCCGGGTTCAGGTTCTTCAATTGTGATCCGTGGGTTAAGTTCCATTGGAAACAACAAACCATTGATTGTTATTGATGGTATTCCGCAGGACCAGGTTCCTTCCAGTTTTGACCTTAGCTCTTCAGATGCCGAGGATATCAGTAATATGATCAACATTGCCCTTCAAGATATTAAATCCATTGAGGTACTGAAAGACGCCGCTTCAACAGCCGTTTACGGATCAAAAGGAGCGGATGGGGTTCTGCTTATTGAAACTCACCGTGGTAAAATGGGTAAAGTACAATTCGACTATACTTATAAAAACAGTATCAACTTCCAGCCCAAAGCCATCCCAATGCTTAATGGGGATGAATATGTGACCCTTCAATTGGAAGAGCTGCACAATAGCCAGGGAATCTTTGATCTGCCCAGGGAAATTGCTTACGATAAGGATTATCCTGATTTTTACAACTATTCGGCCAATACGGACTGGCTGGGTGCTATTACACAAAACTCGGTTACCAACGATCACTTTTTCAAAATCTCAGGTGGTGGTGAAAAAACAAGGTATTATACTTCCTTTAGTTATTTGGATCAGGGGGGTACGACCATTAACACAGGATACAAACAATTCTCAACCCGTGTAAACCTTGATTACTTCCTGTCAAAGAAAATGCTGTTTACTGTGCAGTTTAATTACTCGAATGAAAAGAGAGATGGAAACATTGAAATAGATATGGGTGGTTGGAAAAGAAATATTAGGGAGATGGCTTATTTGAAAGCGCCTAATATGAGTATTTATGAGCATGATGCAAATGGCAACCTCACTGGTGAATATTTTACACGTAACTCCGATAAGGTCGACAATTATCAAGGAGATGGTTATCATTATTTCAATCCGGTTGCAGTAGCTCGTTTGGGTAAAAGTGATGAAGCATTCAATCGTTTAGAGAATTCATTCAGATTACAATATACCTTAAAAGACTGGCTGATTTTTAAGGAAACAGTGGCTTTTTCTTATGATGGTAGAAAATCAAATAGTTTCCTTCCTTACAATGCTATTGGTTCCAACTGGTATGACTGGACCGTTAATAAGGCTGAGGAAGGCAATAGCCTTTTTTCATCATTCAAGACAGAATCACAACTGGTGTTTTTTGTGCCTTTTAAAAGTAAAGTACATGATGTTACCGGATCTGTTGCCTGGTCCACCAATCAGTCTTCCGATGATGGTGTAAATATCCAGAGTAACCGTATTCCAAGTACCAATATTCAGGATCCTTCCATTGACGGACAGATCAACTGGATTAGCTCCTCCTTGCTTGAAAAAAGAGATGTAGGTGCTACGTTTAACCTGAACTATAAATACAAAGACCGCTATGGTTTACAAGGCATCCTGAGAGCTGACGGAAACTCTTCTTTTGGAGCGGCTAACCGTTGGGGAGTATTTAAAGGTTTGTCCGGTTTCTGGCGTTTCTCTGAAGAGCCATTTATTAAGAGTAAATGCGAAAGCTGGTTAAGTGAATCAAAAGTACGTGCCAGTTATGGTACCTCAGGTCGTCCTCCTGGAGACCAGCCTTCCTATCCGCGTTTTGCGATCTATAATTCGAGCGACGGATATCTTCTAAATCCTGCCGTTATACCTAGCAGTATCCAGTTGGATAACCTAAAGTGGGAAAACATTGAGTCGACCAACTTTGGTGTCGATTTGAATTTGTTCCATGACCGTATTTATATGACAGGGGAAATCTATAATAAGGTCACCAATGACTTGCTCTTTGGAGGATGGGGGGGCTATAAAATACCTACCTCATCAGGATTTGATAAACTTACCTATTTAAACGGAGGTGAGCTGACCAATCATGGCTGGGAGTTTATGATTGATTACAGAGTGCTGCAAACCAAAAACTGGAGGGTAAGGGTTGATTTTAACATTTCTCAAAACGTGAATGCCTTTACGGAACTTCCTGCGAATTTTAATACAGAGAAAGATTTATCCATTGAGAATGGTGTCTATCCTAAACGTATTGTTGCAGGAGAGCCGATTGGATCCTTCTTTGGCTTTCGCTACAAAGGGGTGTGGGCTTCGGATGCTGATGTAGTGGCTACGGATGCTGAAGGCAATACCCTGCGCGATGGAGCAGGCAATGTGATCCCATTAACATACAAGGGAGTTTATCCATTCAAAGGCGGTGACGCCAAATATGAAGACGTTAATCATGACGGGCAGATTGACCTGAATGATGTCGTGTATATTGGAGACTCCAACCCGGATTTCATTGGCGGGTTTGGCACTTCCATCAAATACAAACATTTTGATTTATCATTCCAGTTTCATTACCGCACCGGCTATGACATTATCAACAATACAGCACTTGAAACAGAAGGGATGCTGGGAAAAAATAACCAAAGCAAGGCTGTATTAAGCCGATGGAGGGTACAGGGTCAGGATGAACCCGGACTTTTACCAAGAGCATATATGAACAGTCCTGCCAATAACCTGGGCTCTGACCGATATGTTGAGAGGGGTGATTTTATGCGTTTGAACAACGTGGCATTAAAATACCAGCTAAGTCAGGCACTTTGTGAAAAATTAAACCTCCAAAGTGCCAGTTTCTCACTGAGTGCTCGTAAGTTGCTTACCCTGACCAATTATTCAGGACAGGATCCTGAGGTAAGTCAAGATGCCGGCGACCCATTCTGGATTGGTATTGACAGGGCCAATACTCCACCCCCCAAAATGGTGACCTTAAGTTTTTCTGTAGGATTTTAATATTGAACGACTATGAAAAAGATATTTAACATACGATTTATTGTAATATTCCTGGCGCTGACCATGCAAATCTCCTGTTCAAATTACCTGGAGTTACTGCCTCCGAATGGTTTGGTGCGTGAAGAATTCTGGAAAACAAAGGAAGATGTGGAAGCCGTTTTAATGGGGGCTTACCAATCCTTTTCAAAAATGGACGGTAATTTGTTTACCTATGGCGAAGCCCGTGGTGACATGGTCGAAGCGCATGGTAATTTTAAATGGGGCGATGAATACAAATTGATGACCAGTAATATATTTCCTGAGAACAATTTATGTAAATGGGATGGTTTTTATAAAGTCATTAATTATTGCAACGAGGTAATTAAAAATGCACCAGAAGTCCAGAAGATTGACAATACCTTTACCGACTTCCAGTTAAAAGGATTTTTGGCTGAAGCCCAGTTTTTGCGCAGCTTGAGTTACTTCTACCTGGTAAGGCTTTATAAGGACGTTCCTTTGATACTGGAACCTTCAGAAAATGATGGGGTTGATTTTTATCCAACCCAGACTTCAGGAGAAGAAGTACTGAGGGTGATGAAGCAGAACCTGGATGAATACCGTACGTATGCTACTGATGGATATAAGACCCCTGAGGAAGTCAAAGGAAGGGCTACCAAAGCTTCATTTGATGCGCTGTTGGCCGATATCTCTCTATGGAATTTTGAATATGAAGATTGCATCGAGTATTGCGATAGGATTATTTCTGATATCAAATATCAACTCATGCCGATGGATAAATGGTTTGAATTGTATAATCCTGGCAATTCGCTGGAAGGTATTTTTGAATTTCAGTTTGAAGACAAATACAACCAAAAGAACAGCACTTATGGTAAGACCAATCAATATGCTTATCAATATCTTCCCAGTCAACATGCCATCGAGCTTTTTGCTTTCAAATATGCCGTTGAAATGGTAAGGGGTGAGAAAAGCTCCATTGCCAAACTAAGTGAAGACAATTATATTATCTGGAAATACGCCGGAAGGCTTCCTGATGGTGAATCTCAACGTTCAGGTAACATCCAAAACAGTTGTAACTGGATTGTTTACCGTCTTGCAGATATTTACCTGATGAAAGCGGAAGCATTGTCTCAGGTAGGACGTTACAATGAGGCGCTAACTGCATTAAATATAATCAGAGACCGTGCAGGAGATCCTTTACTTTCAATTGGAAATTCACCCATTGAATTTGAAGATGCCATCCTGAACGAAAGGGCATTGGAACTTGCCTTTGAAGGAAAACGCTGGTTTGATCTTTTACGTATGGGACGCCGTAACAATTACAGCCGAAAAGCCAAACTGATTGAAATGATCATCGCTAATGTTCCTTCTACCCAGAAGCGTATTTTATCAGCCAAATTAACCAATCCGCTGGGTTGGTACCTGCCTGTTCATAAAGAAGAAATAGAGCGTAATAAAAACCTGGTTCAAAACTCTTATTATATCTTTTAACCGATGAAAAGAATTTCTATCATATTAAGTCTTTTGGTTGTCTTTTTCACGCTTAATTCCTGCCAGAAAAAGGAGGTTCCTTTAGCAGGTTTTAAAGACGTAGAAGTAAATTCCATCTATGATTACCTAATGCAAAATGAAACTGAATATTCAAGTTTTATTCAAATTCTTAAAGCAGCAGGTATGGATAAAACGCTGAGCGCCTATAATCCAGGCGGTAAAACCAAAGGAGTTGGTTATACCCTTTTTCTTCCTACCAATCAGGCCGTTGATGAGTTTATTAAAAAGAGTAATGAATACTCATCCCTGGATGATCTGTTGAATGATACTAAATTTGTATCAGCTCTGGCTAGGTACCATGTGTTGAATAAGAAAGTGGCTTCCAACGAATTCCCTTTCGGAACCTTTGATCAGCCCAACCTGACCAATGATTTTCTGAATGTTGTTTTTGACATCACAACGGCCGATACGACCATTTACCTAATTAACGGCCAGGCCCCGGTGGTGAAATCCAATATAAAAAACTCGAACGGGTATATACAGGTAATCGGTGAAGTATTAATACCTATTACCGAGAACAGTTACGGCTGGTTAAAAAAGAACGCTTCGTATTCAATATTTACCGCTGCCCTTAACGCAACGGAGGTAAATAAGATAATTGATGTGGATATGAAACTGGAGAATCAAACGCTCAATCCCTTCACGATGCTGGTGGAAGCCGATTCTATATATAATAAAAAGGGGATCATGTCGTTTGATGATCTGGCCAATGTGATCAGTCCAGGACGTACGGATTATACCAGTAGCAATAACCCGCTGAACCTGTTTGTAAACTATCATATCCTGAACGGAAGTTTGTTCCTTGATGATTTGGCTGCCGCGGCTACCAACTACAATACCTTTGCAGATATACCCCTGACAATTAACGGGCTAGGTATGGATATTGTTATTAACAAGGGAAAAGAGATTTTCGTAGACGAGAAACAGGATTCTACCGACTTTGTCACCATTTTTTATGATGCGAGTAATGTGAATACCCAGAGCGGCGCGATCCATTTCATCAACCAGATATTGAAACCACAAGCGCCTACAAGGGCAGAGGTGGTTTACCAGGTGGGTGATGACCGTTTTATTGACAGATACCGTGAAATACCCGGAGCTTACGAAATCGAAGATCACAATTTGCTGAGCAATATCAGTTGGACCGGAGAGTCAAAACTATTTTATTATAAATCGAATGATGGAACAGAAAATGCCTGGAGCAAGGACTATTTAGCCATCAGCGGAGATTTTACAATTACCTATACTTCTCCTAAAATTATCCCTGGCAAATATGATGTTTTTATCCAGGCTAATTTCTATGGGCAGACCAATGCCCTTGTAGAGGTATTGATTGATGGTAATAAAGTGGGAGGCCTGGTTGATTTGACCACAGGAGGCAGCTCGTCTAACCCTTATTATTCATGGGAAGGATTTAAAATAGGTACAGTTGACTTTAAGAAATATGACCATCATAGCATTCTGGTTAAGTCGCTCATTCCGGGAATTTTTATTTGGGATTACGTTAGATTCAGACCAATTTAAACATAACAGATAATGAAAACCTCTATCAAAATTATACTGGCAGCCGTCGTGATTACCTTCTTCGGTTGTACCGATCAATGGGATGAGCACTACAACACGCCCCCTGAAACCATTAATACCAATGTTTGGGAGGCCATCAAAAGTAATAGCGAATTATCAAGCTTTGTTACTTTAATGGAAAAGTACCAATACGATACCTTGTTTTTATCGAATGATACGTACACCTTGTTTGTTCCCGATAACAGCGCTATGGCTAAAATGGAACAATCGCAGGTAAGTGATACTACCATACTGAATTATCATATTTCAAGGCACTTTGTTCAGCCTGCCGATATCCAGGGGAAACGTAAATTACAAACCCTTGCTGAGAAATTCTCTACCTTTGAGAATGTTGGAGGTAAACCTAATTACGATGGAATTGCCATTAATTTCGAAAGCCCCCTTTATATAAACGGCAAGTATTTTATCATGGGTGAGGTCGCTACACCAAAGCTTAACCTGTATGAATATTTTGCGGTAAACAACCCTTACCTGAAGAATTACATCGATAGTAAGGACACCATTATCATCGACCAGGAAAAGAGCCGTGCCATTGGATTTAATGACAAGGGAGAGACAATTTATGATACTGTTTCAATTAAAGGAAATAAGTTTGAAGATGAGTACTTCCCCGTATCCAAGGAATACCGCAAATGGACTGCTACTGTTGTATTTCCAAGAATCGAAAACTACAGAAACGGTTTGAATATAATGGCCCAGAAATTGGGGGGTATATTTACCGATTATTCCAAAATTCCTCCAGAATGGCAGGAAAAGGTATTGATTCCATACCTTATTAAAAATGGTGTTTTCCTCAATATGCTGGATGTAAATGAATTCAAGGATAAGAGTGTGCTTTCCTACAAGAGAAAGTACACCATGGCCAATATCAACGGCGACAGCATCATTACCGATTATACCCCTTCAGATCCATATCTGTGCAGCAATGGTATTTTCTATGATTATAAAAACTTTGTAGTGCCCGAAAAACTATATTCTGATACCGTTAAAATGGAAGGTGAATCACTGCTAAAAATTAAGGGAGCTGGCTCATTTGATTGGAAAGCAAATGTGAAGGTAAATCCTCCTTCCACTTTTATCGTGAAAAGGGATTATATCAAGGAGGCATCTAATGATTCAATTTTAATTACCAATTTTCCCAAAGGATATACCGGAACATATACTGTTGAATTTCCGGGGCCAAATCTTTTCCCCAGGAGATACAGAATGGAAGTGTTAACACATATGGACATCGGAGGTATTTATGATATCTACATTAATAACAGTGAAAAACCTGTGACGAACTTTAATTATTATAGCTATGTAAAATTAAGAGGTATCATCAGTAGTGTCGTTCCCGGGGTTAAATTTGTTCCCAAAGGTAGGTACAACAAGTTCGACTGTTACGTGGATAATATCACCAAATATGGCAAACCAACCATTCGATTTGAATACAAAGGCCCTGGAGGAGTACCAGGAAACGGTCTGGCCATTGATGCGATTTATTTTATTCCGGTTGCTAATTAAAAACAAGAAATACCAGCTAACTAATTCTGATTATAATCTGGTTTCAATCTATAATATGAAAATTGATACAATGATTAAGAACCTATTCACCGATGCAAACTGGAAGAAAGCTGCGCTTCTTGTTCCCGTTTTGCTTTTGAGTTTCTTTTCCTCCCAGGCGCAAAGCTCCCAGGCGAAAGACTCAATCTTAGTAAAAGGGGTAGTTGTTTCAGGAACAAATACGCCCGTGTCAAATATTACCATCAGCATTGAAGGATCAAGGCAAGTGCCGGCAGTTACCAATGAGGCTGGAGAATTTAGTATTAAATCGAGTACAGGAAATAATTGGCTGATTGTTTCCCCTGTAAGTGATTATAAAACCCAAAGAGTATTCCTCAATAAACGTACTAAATTGAAGATCTACCTTTCGGCCAATGATTTATCCGCAGGTAATGATCCGGTGACGATCCTTGCGCAAAAAACGATCAAAAGAGACATCGTTTCCTCCTATGCTGATATGAAAGTTAAGGATGTGAATAAAACTGCGGCCAACTCTATTGATGAATTCATGCAAGGCAGGGTTGCCGGGATGAATGTTGTCAGAAGAGACGGAACACCGGGTTCTGGTGCTATTGTTTCGCTTCGGGGAACCAATTCCATCATGACCAACTCTCAGCCATTATATATTATTGATGGTTTACCGATGGAAAACCCTGGTTTGATTGGTTCAAATCTTGAAGGTTATTCTTTCGACCCACTTTTGGCTGTTAACACTCTTGATATTTCTAAAGTATCTGTGGTCAAAGATCCAACGGTTACTTCAACCTATGGAACCAAAGCTTCCAACGGGGTGGTATTTATAGAAACACTGGATCCCAGCGCTACCAACACTTCCATTGATGTCGACATGCGCACGGGTTATTCGCTGGCTCCTTCCAATCTGTTGCCTCAGATGGATGCCGGGCAGCACAAAACATTGGCCAATGAGGTTTTATTCTCCTCAGGAATGTTTGAAGAAGCTATTAAAACCAAATACCCTAACTTGTTTCTAGATAAGACCGATGATCGTTTTATCGATTACCAGCACAATACCAACTGGCAGGATAAAATTTTCGACAACGCTACCTTTACCAATGTGAACCTAAAAGTAAAAGGGGGAGATGCTATCGCACGTTACGGTCTTTCTTTTGGATATACCACCAGTGAAGGGGTTGTGAAAAATACCAGTTACGATAGTTATAACCTGCGTTTCGTGAGCCGTTTGAATATCTTTACCTGGTTGAGGATGAATGCCGGCGTTTCGCTCAATTACAGCTATGCCAACTTAAAAGAATCTGCTAAATCAAAGCAGACCAATCCTATCCTTGCCGCACTGGGTAAATCACCCATGCTTAATCCCTACAAGTATGACATAGAAGGAAACATGCTTACCATTTTGAGCGAAGTGGATGAACTGGGAGTAAGTAATCCGGTTGCCATCATCAATAACTTTGAAGGCAGAAATACCAATTATCACTTTATCTCATCTATGGGCTTTGAAGGTACTCTCAATAAAAACCTGATGTTGAATTCCAATTTTGGTTTAACTTACCATGGCATAAAAGAACAGGTATTTATGCCAAATCATGGAATGGACCATTATTACAATGATGAGGCATGGAACGTTTCTAAAGCTTCGATCAACTACTTGCTTTCATTTTATAACAATACGTATTTAGCTTATAAGAGAACGATCAATAAGGTACACAATATTTCATCCAATACGGGGATGAACCTTCAAACCAACAATTACCAGTTCGACTGGGCCATGGGTATGAATGCTCACCAGAATGATGAATACAAGGCATTACAGGACGGGCTTAACAACCTGCGCCGTCTCGGAGGGCAAAACCGCAGCTGGAACTGGCTTTCATTCTACGAAAAGCTGAACTACTCCTTTAAGGATAAATACCTTCTTACAGCTGGCGTATCATTGGACGGATCGTCCAGGGTAGGCGACCAGGCCATTAACACACTGGACGTTGCAGGTAACCCATTCGGTTTGTTCTATTCAGGTGGCGTTGGATGGCGTTTATCCAGCGAACCGCTTTTAAAGAACATTAGCTGGCTGGATGAACTTAAAGTTAGAGCTACCTACGGTACATCAGGTAATGATGATATTGGCGAATCAAACGCTACCGATTATTATTCAGCCATTAAATTCCGTGAGACCGTCGGACTTTACCCGGGTGTTTTGGCGAACAAACAGCTGAGTTTTGAAACCATCACCCAAAAGAATGCCGGAGCTGATATTTCATTGTTTGGAAGCAGGGTAAGAGCTACCGCTGATATATTCCAGACTACTACGGATGACATGCTCATCCTGGCACCTATGGATTCTTATTTAGGCTATAGTTTCCGTCCTGAAAATGGTGGTCAGCTTGAAAACAAAGGCTATGAAGGAAATGTTTTCCTGCGTATCATTGACGGCAAATCTTTCAAATGGGATGTGCAGGCCAACATTGCCAAAGTGCAAAATCAAATTAAGGAATTAAAGGGAAACAAGATTATCTCTGATGTACAGGGCGGCCAGATCGTGAATGAGGTAGGTGCACCTGTCAATAGTTTCTACGGATATATATTTGAAGGGGTATATGCTTCCAAAGCGGATGCCGATGCAGCCAACCTGACGAACGATAAGTTTGTGAAATACCAGGCCGGGGATGCCCGTTTTGCAGATTTATCCGGTCCTGATGGAACACCTGACGGTATTATCAATGAATATGACAAAACCAACATTGGTTCATCCATGCCTGAATTCTTTGGCGGCTTCCAAAATACCTTCACCTATAAAAACTGGACATTGAATGCTTATGTCAATTTTGTTTCCGGCAACGAGGTATTTAACTATGTTCGCTATGAGAATGAAAAAATGACAGGTCTTGAAAATCAAAGTGCCGCTGTGTTAAGCAGATGGGATCATGATGGACAGATAACCAATGTTCCGCGCTCCTTGTGGAAAGATCCGGTTGGTAACTCTGCTTTCTCCACCCGTTGGATTGAGGATGGTTCCTATGTGCGCCTTCAGAACGTCTCGCTGGCATACAGTATTCCAAATAAATTCCTGAACTTCAGAAATGCTGAGTTTTATATCTCCGCCAACAATGTGTATACCTTGACAAAATACCTGGGCTATGACCCTGAATTTGCCAACTCCTATTCACAGGCTGAACAAGGGATTGATTATGGACAAACTCCCCAACCCAGACAATTCATTATTGGTGTTAAACTTGGATTATAAAAATATATTATAAATGAAAATCATGCGTAAAAATCTGAGATATTCCATTGCTGTCCTTACAGTCATGGTATCACTGATGGTTATACCATCCTGTAAAGATTTTCTGAATCCTGATCAGGAATTGAATATTAGAAAGGATCAGTTATTCGATGATTGGTATGAATACCGTGCTGTTGCAATGGGCCTCTACGGGTTACAGCAAAAGCTGGTAGAACAATTGGTTGTTTTGGGTGAACTTAGAGGCGATTTGCTTACAGTGACCCCCAATGCCGACGCTGACCTGATAGAAATTAATAACTTCCAGGTTTCAAAAACCAATAAATATGCCAGCCCTACTAACTTCTATAAATTGATTTCAGCCTGTAATAGTTTTATTACCGAGTTGAAAACAAAACACCCTGAAGTAATGGATAAGAAAGCAGGCGTAACCAACTATGACAAGTTGTACGGGGAAGCTTTATGTATGAGAGCATGGGCTTATTTCAATGCTGTCAGAATTTATGGTAAAGTGCCGGTGATTCACGAATCCCTTACTTCTGTTGAAGAAATTGAACAATACCTGAATACTTCCTCAACGTATAAGGATTCAGCTAAAGTGTATGCCAGGGATGGTTATCATTATACCTATCGCGACACGGTCATAAACCTTCCCAAACAGTTTTATGATGTCGATATGGTGATCCAGACTTTCAGCAAACAGTTGGAAAATGAAGTAAAGGCCGTGGGAGTTAACCATTATATCGACAACAACGACAAAACATGGGAAGTAACCATTTGGAACACTTTTGCATGGAATGCCTTGTTGGGCCAGATGTATCTTACTTCAGGCGATTTGATTAAAGCGGCCAGCCATTTGAATACGATCGCTTACACCACTTCTGACAATTACCGCTACCAGTTAGGCCCAACTTTGCGCTGGGGCCTGTGGCGTAATATTTTTACTACCATCGACAACCTGGAACATATCTATGTACTGAAGTTTGACAAAGCCACTCAACAACAAAACGATCTTCAACGATTGTTCGACAACAGGGCTCCTCACCAGTACATGCTGAAACCTACCAAAACGGCCATCGATATGTGGGAGACTGTATTTAGATTGTTTACTCTGAATGTTAACCAGGCCAGACCTGAACTTACCAAACTGGCCCCAACAATGCGTGGTATCCCAAGTGATTTTTTCCGTGGCTACGGAACTTCCTATATCTATTCGAAAAATGGTGTTATTCTTGAACCGGGAAGTGCAAGATATACCGGTACTGCCTTGACTGCCACACCTCGTGAAAGTTATCTGCAAATGTTGGCATTCAAGATGGAAAACGATGTGCGTAGTTATACTTCCTTAATGGACGGAATGGACACTGTCGTATATAAATATTCAGTCAACAAAACACCTTACGATCAGGATGCCAACTTTATCGTTTACCGCGCCGGTGGTATTCAGCTTTATTTGGCAGAAATCTATACATGGTGGTCTTTTGAACAAGGCGGCTTTGTAAGTCCGTTTACCAGCAATGCCCTTAACATTGTGAATGACGGAAGTAATTACAGTGCTGTTTCTACCCGTGTACAACTAGGTGTCAGAGGTCGTGTTGGCCTGAGTGGTGTGGGCATGAGTGGATTCGGACCAAGCGCAACACCAGAAACTGCTATCCAATTGGGAAATATCATTTACAAGCAGCACCCTTATACCAATGAGGTGACTGGCTATATTGATCTTACCAATAATCTGCTTGGAAAACAAGAGTATCTTGAAGATAGAATCATGGATGAAAGAGCCCGTGAACTTGCCTTCGAGGGGGAACGTTTTTATGACCTGATGCGTGTGGCTAACCGCAGAAATGACCCTTCCTACCTGGCCAAAAAAGTTTCGGCCAAGTATCCTTCTGCTCAACGCGCTGCCATGTACAATCTTTTAATGGACAAGAAAAACTGGTACATCAATATCTTTGACTAATCCGGTTTGTACTTGAATAAATCAAAATTGGTAATCTGATGTTACAATCGGGTTACCAATTTTTTTTGATGAAAATAGCTGCCCGGCGCATCCGGGAAATGATAATCCTGTTGAATATAGCTTAATTGTTCTGCTTTGCCAGCAACTAAAGAATCTCTCTCTTTTCTTTCATCGAAAAAATAACCCTTTTTTAAATCTTCATGTTATAAAGGAAACCTTAGCAGAAAAGCATGAGCATCGGTATCCTCATACTACTACATCATTAACGATCATAACGCACCATTGAAATCGGATTTTGTTGATTTAATTTTTTCTACCGAGGTAGTTATGGCCAAATAAGGTTTTAATGGATGGAGCATTTTTGTATTTTGTGAACTCTTTAATTGCCTTGCCAACGGCTACAGTTACCTGCCTCCAATACCTAAAAATATAATACCAAGATATATCTAAGCATTTGCTAATTATTAGAAGATCGTTAGAAGATCGTTCGAAGGTGATTCGAAGATCGTTCGAAGGTGATTCGAAGATCGTTCGAATAAAAATGAATAAACATCTAATCATGTTCTAATGACTTTCTTATATTTTTCTAATAATTAGCAAAACAATTCCATATTTTCTTTGAATCCTGTACATGATTTTCTATTGCCTCTGGATTATGCATAGGACCCTCTTTATTCATCCATAAACCCAGCATAAATTATCAATGTTGTTGATAGTGATTCCATTTCATTTATTAATGGTTTTTCATCATCTTTGTATGGCTAATAATGGAGGCCTACAAATAATTATAGCTTAACCTAACTAATCATGAAAAAATATCAAAGCTTATCGTTGTTATTGTTTTTTCTTCTGAATGTCTTATTTCTATCGGCACAGACTCCTTTTACAAAAGGGGTAAACCTTACCGGATGGTTTCAGACAGGCAATACCCGGTCGATACCCTTTACCAAATTCAACAAAAAGGATATTGAAAACATCAAAAGCCTTGGGTGCGATGTAATCCGTTTGCCCATCAGCCTGCATTACTTTACCAGCGGGACTCCCGATTATAAGGTGGATACGCTGTTCTATCAATACCTTGACCAGGTGATTGACTGGACGGAAGAGCTACAGATGAATCTGATTATTGACAACCATACCATCGAGGTGGCTACTTCAAAAACGGTGGAAACTCCATTGTTGAAAATATGGCCACAAATGGCCCGCCATTATAAAGACCGCTCGACTTCTGTTTTCTATGAAATTTTAAATGAGCCTAACACCTTATCGGCTGCCGACTGGGCATCTATTCAGTCAAAAGTGGTCACTGCCATCAGGGCCATTGATAACACCCATACCATCATTGTAACCGGGGCCGACTGGGGTGGAATTGGAGGACTTACCGCGCTTAAGAAGCTTTCAGACCCCAATTTGATCTATTCCTTTCATTTTTATGATCCATTTCTTTTTACCCACCAGGGGGCTACATGGACAAATCCATCGATGGGTGATCTGAGAAATGTGCCGTTTCCATACGATGCTGCCCGGATGCCAGCCTGTCCTGCTTCACTTAAAGGTACCTGGATTGAAGGCAGTTTAAGTTCGGCATACAGAACCGATGGGACAATGGCCAAAATTAAAAGTTCCATTGACGCGGCCGCTAATTATGCCAAGACCAACGGAGTAAAGATATTTTGCGGGGAGTTTGGCGTTTATAATTTGAACAGCCTGGATGCCGATAGGGTCAACTGGTACAAACAAGTGCCGGCTTATATTTCCTCCAAATTAATCCCATGGACCATGTGGGACTACCAGGGTGGCTTTGGATTGTTTAACAAAGGATCCAACGAAACTTTTGAATACGATATCAACCGGCCTTTGGCAGAAGGGATGGGATTTACTTTACCCCCTTATAAAGAATATGTATTTAAGGCCGATACCGTTCCTTTTGATATTTATACTGATTTCCCGGGCCAGGGAATTATCAGCAGTGTTCCTGGCAGCGGAACTGCTGATTTATTCTCTACAGAGAGCCATCAGGGTAATTTTGGAATTTATTACACGGATGTTACCCAATATTCCAACATTGAATTCAAGTATAAACTGACTAAGGATATGTCAAAACTTGTAGAAGCCAATTATACCCTCGACTTCTGGGTAAAGGCTGATTCCCCCGGATCTAATGTGGTATTGCGTTTTGTTGATACCAAGACCAGCGACCCCAAGGATCATCCATGGCGAAAAGATTATACCCTTAATTCATCCGTTGCTCCTTTCGATGGACAATGGCATCTGGTACAGATTCCGCTGAAGAAGTTTATTGATGCAGGCTCCTATGACGGCGCATGGTATAGCTCAGCCAATTTGTTCGATTGGAAAGCCGTGGATCGTTTCCAGATTGTGGCGGAAAGTATGGCCCTTACTGGAAAGAAATTTTGGTTTGATGATATCCGCATCAACGGAACACCGATCACTTCCAATGTTGAACAAATAGGTAAAAATGAATTCAAGGCCAGTGTATTCCCCAACCCTGTGAACAAAAATGCCACCATCCAGTATGATCTAAAAACTACTGGGCTGGTCAATATAAGCTTGTACAACCTGGCAGGGAAAAAAATAGCCTCATTGGTTGAAGAACATCAATCACAGGGAATTCATCAGGTGAGTTTGCAGGCCGAAGCGTTGAATTTGACCGATGGAATTTATGTATGTAAGATTACTTCCACTGGAAAAACTTCAGCAATAAAAATTGTGGTAAATCGATAAACCTTATACAATGACCAAATACATAGCACTGGCTGCGTGCCTGTTGATGGCGTGGGGCTGTTCGAAAAGCGAAAAAGTAGAATGGGTGGCTACAACCAATGATTTGCCATGGGATTCACGCGGGAGCGCTTATGCCACTTCTGCAGAGGAAGAAAACGCTGCCATTGTCATTTTCCCTGACAGTGCCCGCCAGACCATCGATGGTTTTGGAGGCTGTTTCAATGAACTGGGCTGGGATGCCCTGCAGACCCTCCCGCACGCTAAGCGCCAGACGGTGGCAAAAGATCTTTTCGACATGAACACAGGTTGCCGTTTCACCATTTACCGCATGCCCATCGGGGCCAACGATTACGCGGTAAACTGGTACAGCCATGATGAAACGGCTGAGGATTACGAGATGAAAAATTTCAGCCTGGAGCGCGATAAGCAACGTTTGATACCTTATATCAAGATGGCCCAAAATATCAATCCACAGTTAAAAATATGGGCCTCTCCGTGGTGTCCTCCGTCATGGATGAAAACCAACCATCATTATGCCTGCTCTTCCAACCCCGAGGTAAATGATCTTCCCGAGGACCGCCAGGGAAAAGAGATGGTTACCCAGTTCCGCATGGAACCAAAGGTGCTATCGGCTTACGCCCTTTACTTTGAAAAGTTTATCCAGGGCTACCAGTCGGAAGGAATAGAAATATCGGCTGTTCATCCACAAAATGAGCTGAATTCATGTCAGAATTTCCCATCCTGTATCTGGACTCCAAAAGATATGGCCACCTTCATAGGCGAGTATTTAGGGCCAAAATTTGAAGCCGACGGCATGCAAACAAAGATTTGGCTGGGCACCATTGAACGGCCTCAGCCCGAACGGGTGGATTCTATTTTGCAGGATCCCAAAGCGGGTAAATACATCGTAGGGGTAGGTTTCCAGTGGGCAGGCAAGGATGCGATTCCTGAAATTCACCGTAAATACCCTCAGATGAAACTCATGCAGACGGAAACAGAATGCGGCAACGGCTCCAACGACTGGGCGGCAGCCGAGCATACCTTCGGTTTGATGAAGCATTATTTTAAAAATGGCGCCAATGCCTACATGTACTGGAATATGGTATTGGATGAGACAGGCAAGAGCCAATGGGGCTGGAAACAGAATTCGATGATCAGCATTGAAAAGGCTTCAGGCAAAGTGGTCTATAACCCTGAGTTTTACCTGATGAAGCACCTGAGCTATTTCGTGGAGCCGGGGTCTAAATACATTCCAGTTAGCTCCGATGAAAACTGTTTGGCTTTTGTAAAGGATGGTCAACTGGTGATATTCTATTACAATGCTGACGCCGCAGATAAAAAGACAGCCTTTAAAGTCAATGAAAAGAGTATTGCTGTTACGATGAAGGCCAAGTCATTTAACACATTTAATGTGAAGATCTAAAGGGTTGGAAAAAATTAATCCCGGCAGGCTAACGATAGCTGCCGGGATTAATTTGATTGGATTTGCCATTTACTGAGTGTCAGGCAATATTATTCCTTCTAAAGATATTTTTTATTTATTTGAAGTTAACTTATCTCTTCGCCAAAGTTTCCTTATTTATTTGCACTATCAACCATATATATTGCGTCGAGCAATATCATTGAATCCAATGATATATTCTTGTCAAGAGCCTTCTTTTTTACCAATTCGAGCCATTCAGGAGTGGTTTTGATTGCATTGATATAACCTTCAATTTTGAGTTGACGTGCATTGCCGGGATTATATACAGGCATTGCTCCGGAAAGGGTAGTGGCTTTTAACCTGAGAATTTTTTCTTGCGCTTCATCAGAATAAACCGTATCAACCGATAAGTTAAGCTGGTTTTTGGTAACGGTTTCCTGAATCATTTGAACCAACAGGTGGGCTTGCCGGCCCGGAGTAGAATAGATATAGATGTTCTTTCCGGTAGCAACCACGCTATCGAGACTAACAGAGGCGCCACGCCATAGTTTTACCTGGTTGTTGTTACCTTCATAAGTTATTATATTCGGATTAATGGCCTTTAGTTGAGGAATGTACTCTTCGCGATGACCGCAATAGCTTAACCCGTAAACAATGGCATTTTCCTTGTGAGGTCCGCTTTCCCAGGTAGGTTCCACGAACCAGAAATCGTCTTTGGATATTTGGTTATCAACAAAGCTGCGGATTTTATCATGTTGTGCAATTTCCTTTGAGATGGTAGGTATTTCGTGTTTAACCTTAACAGCACTAAAAAGAAAGAATAGGACAGGTAAAATATTACAGGCAATTATCAAATTCCTTTTATGCTTCATGATTTTGGTAAGAAAAAGCGAAATAGTGAAAAACATGAATCCATAAACGATAAAGGTAGGAGCCAAATAATAGTTCTTAAAATGTTTAGAAACCATCAGGATTTGAAAGGCTATCATAAAAAGATAGCCACCAAACAAATAAATGAATCCTTTGGTACCTTCATTTCTTTTGCGTACTGCAATAAAAGTCAGAACGATCAGTGCAACAATGAAAATAAGAAGCTCAGGGTTCATTTTGAAAATATCTTTGGTACTGTCTATCATTTTTTGAAAGTTCAATACATTCGATTCTCCACTGCCGTATAGCCCGTCATGAAAAAGGATACTTTTAAGGAATCGATAATAATCATCAAACTTGTCAATGATAGGAGAGATAAAGATGAAAAAGGAAATGATCCCTGATCCTATGTATATCAACCTGTTTTTGTTGGTATCGATTAGCAGCAATGGAAGGATCAGTACGGGAAGAAAATTGAATTTAGTGGCTAATCCTAATGCCATGGCCGTTCCGCTCCATAAGGCAAATTTGCGGGGATTGCGGTTTTCATATCCATGGACGAGATATATTAAGATGAATATTAACCCGGCAATCATGAAAAAACGATCAGGATTTGCACGGGAGAACAACCACATCAATATGTCGTTGAATAAGAAACTGGCTTGCAGAATGGCTATTTGCCCATAAGGGATTTTTCGTTTGGTTCCCCAATAGCCAATTAAAAAAGTCAATCCTGCCTGTATCAGAAGCAAAGCAGTTGAAATGGCATTCATATAATGTTCCGGGCGTGCAAAGACATCGGTGATGATCGTATCTTTCCCGGAAATCCAGTAGGTGATTCTTATGATGATACCATTGAAAACCTGGAATGGGGTGCCCGGATGGTCGTAATGACCAATGAAATTGAATTTAAGAATAGCACAGTTCAGCCCGTTTACCAAATAGGGATATTCAGGATCGGACGATCTGGAATAAAATGGATCAAAAAATGCCATTATAAATAAGCCCCAAATCAAAAGCAGTAAGGGAATAATACTAATAGTTAAATTCTTTTTCGATAAGGTCATGATTTCAATTTAAGAAATGTAAGGACTTAAAGTAACCAAAGTTATCTGATCAGATTATTTAAATTTGATTTTTCTGGCAGCAAATAAACTCATTTTTATCAGCAGCCATCCATGGCTAAAACGGCTAATTTGGGTAGAACCGTATTCACGGTCACGATAACGAACAATTACTTCTGTAATTTTCAGGTTGAGTTTTGCGGCTCCAAAGAGAAGATCAAAATCACCAAAGGGATCAAAATCACCAAAGTAATGCCTGTTGGCGATGATACGCTCATAATCATTACGGAAAAGCACCTTGGTACCGCAAAGCGTATCTTTCAACGGTTGCCCCAACAGATAAGAAAAATACCATCCAAAAAACTTATTGGCCAATAAATTCAAAAAGCGCATAGCTTCCTTTTCCATGGGATAAACAAGGCGGCAGCCATTGATAAATTCTCCCTTGTTATTGCGTAAGGCCTCATAGAATTTGGGCATATCTTCGGGAGGGGTGGTAAGGTCGGCATCCAGGATCATCAGAATATCGCAGGTGGCTGCAGCAAAAGCCTCGCGCACAGCATTGCCTTTCCCTTTGCCGGTTTGCCTCATCACCTTCATGTCCACCTCAGGGTAAGCCTGCTGAACCCTTAGCATCTCTTCGTAGGTGCCATCACTTGAATGTCCTTCAATGAAGATAAATTCCTGGTGGGTACCAAACTTCGGGGTGCGTTTAATGGCATTCTCCATATTGCCCTTTTCATTTCGGGCGGGCACCACGATGGTAACCGAGAAATCCTTGGGCTCCGAATAGAGAGGACGTACACTGATAAATCTAATAAGGTCCAGTTGATTAATCAATGGTAGGTTGGCCAGGAACTTATTGACCACATAATTTACCACCGGGATATATTTGGGCAGCAATAGCTTTCGCTCTACTTTTATTACTTCGAAGTTTTCAAGTTGCAGTACATTTTCAATGTCCTTTAAGGATAGCCAGTTCTGTAAAGGCTGCTTTGCCTTCATGCCCAGCTTTTCTCCTAATTTTAGCAAGGGTTCCCAAAGGTAATTATAGGTAGAAATAATGATTTTGGTGCGTGGATTAACATAGCTTCTTACCTTATGAAAGAGGGCCTGCACATCCCACAGGGAAGTAATCAGATCGGAAACAATGATGTAATCGATTTCAACGTTGGGAGTAAAATCCACGGCATCGGCCAGGTAAAACTCATATTGTGGATATTTCTGCTTTGCGATATCAATGGCAGTAGCAGAGAAATCAACTCCGATACCTTTCGCAGGCTTTACCGCATTTAGTAAATCACCGGTCGAACATCCCAATTCCAAAACGGTGGAGCCTTCAGGAATGATAAAGGCAAACTGCCTTTCAATGGTCTTTTGATAAAAGCGGTTTCTTTTTTTCCATTTATCCCGTTTGGGGGCAATGCGTTCAAAGTAATCAAGAATGAGTTGTTGGCCTTTTTCCATAGTATATTTCAAGTTGGATTATTCTATATATTTTTTAATTACCTGTAAATCGTCAAAATATACAGGTTCAGAGCCAGCGTTCCATAGGTACACTGAAAAATCATTTGGATCCAGTTCACTGGGAACCCAAAAGCTAAGCACCATCTTTTTCCAGCCTGAAGGTTCTTCTTCGACAAAAGTATTACTGCCCGTATAAAAAACCTTTCCACTTGAAGCAACAATGTTGGCGTTATTCTTCTCGCAATAACACCATGCGCTTATTTGAAGATAGGCTATCTTGTCAATGTCCTTTATTTTTAATGACGTATTGAAAGGCCTTTCTGCGGTGAGCTTTAAACTATGACTTCCGCTATGTGATTTCTCACTTGTAAGAGAAATAAGCGTATCAGCTTTCTGGTTGTTTTCAAAAAGAATGGTTCCATTAATAGAGTCAATTTTCTCATAATTACAAAAAAGCGTATCAGAACGGTTCTCTAGTTTGGCTGTATTAATCTTGCTGGTATCTGAAGCCTCTTTATGCCTGAAGAGAAATACGGGGAATTCTTTGGCTACAATTTCCCAATTAGGGTCCGATAAATAGTTATTTCGATGCTGCTCGTTGATTTCATGAGAGACCAGATAGTTATCATCAAAAACCGAAAAAGCAATATACTCGGCATCTCTTACATCCGGGAAAAAATAGATGTATTGCCGTTGGGCTAGGTGAGGTACCAGGAAATTCGACGCGCTAACCTTTGCTTTTGGCGGAATAAGCTTTAGAAGTTGATTGACCCGTTTAACATCAAAGGGAGGAGTAAAAAATTGCTTGTCGTATACTTTTATTTTTGAAGGAATAATATCATCCGGGACCCTGTTGTGTTTTTTATCCAATTTGTAAATAGTCATCCAGAGTGTAGCAATACAAACTGCAACAGTAAGCCCGGTTTGCAGGGATTTGGTTTTTAAAGAGGATAGCACCAGGAATACCGACAAGGGCAGCAAGGTGACCACTTCGATAGAGTAATAAGTGGCAATTCCCCATCTGACAGGATTGTCATTTAAAACCTTTTGTGCCACAATAGGGATAAACCAAATCAGATATTGTGGTCTCAAAAATAAAATCAACCCTCCTGATATCAGATAAACCCAATAGAATTCTGCTTTTACCCCATCGTAGGCAGGATCACCAGATGTATTAACAAAAAACATTTTAATTGATTCAACCGGATGTTTAAGAATAAAGGTGAGTGCCTCGCCTGGAGTAGCTCCCAATGCAGCATAATTAAAGAGCGAAAATTTAATCCCCGGAGTTTCAATAGAAGGAATCAATACTTTAAATAATAGAATAAAATAAACAATTGATATGGCAATACCAATTGTACAATATAATACTGCCTTTTTATCTTTCCAGTGTTGAATAATCAAAACGATAAAGATAAATACAAACCAGATTGGAATATTTTCTCGTGAAAACAGCGAAAGGATGAGTAGTACTAATGAGATGATGTACTTTTTGGTTTCGAAATAATAGATAAAAATTGGGATAAAACAGGCCGACATTACTGCCAGGTTGACATCGCAGGTAAAAGTGGTATATCTGCCCAATAATACAAAGGAATAGACCAGTACCCCTACGCCCAACCACAAATTATCCGACTTTAATTTTATCGTTTTATAGGAATACCAGGCTGCCGCAAGTACCAGTGAATATTGAATAAGAATAAGCGTATAGGTTTGGGTTAACCAGTTGATTAACCAATAGACTGGCACAAAGTACATGAGCAAGAATGAAAAATGGTCCTGCAGGAAATTGCCCCTAAAGGTAGTAATAGGGCTTATCCGGAAATGAGAATAATCCCAGAAGGCAAAGTTATAATTGCCATAATCGTAGGTGTAGGTTCTGAAAAAATAATGGTTGAGTATTCCCATGGCAAAAAGCAGAATGCCAAAACCAATTAAGACCAATAATGGGATTTGTTTCCTGGAGAATCGAGGCTTCATTTTTTACAGTTACGAATTTAAGAGGCACAAATATAGCTAATAAATTGTATGGCTCAAGGTAATTTGAAGGGGAATTC
>DATGYU010000256.1:0-2555 GCA_035297625.1 Prolixibacteraceae bacterium | reverse complement strand
GCTGAAGAACGTATTGTCAACCCTGACGATGACAAGTTCAGCGGCTTCATCTTTAAGATCCATGCCAACATCGACCCCAATCACCGCAGCCGTATTGCCTTTGTGAAAGTATGTTCCGGCACCTTCGTACGCAACAACATGTACAAGAACGTGCGTACCGGTAAAACCTTCCGCATCTCCAGCCCGACAGCCTTTATGGCTGCACAGAAGGAAATCATTGAAGAGGCTTTTCCCGGCGATATTGTAGGGGTTCCGGACAATGGTACCCTTATCATTGGTGACACTCTTACTGAAGGAGAAGATATCCACTACAAAGGGCTGCCCAGCTTCTCGCCTGAGCTGTTCCGTTTCATAGAAAATGCCGACCCCATGAAGACCAAGCAGCTCAACAAGGGTGTCGACCAGCTAATGGATGAAGGCGTGGCACAGCTGTTTACCAGCCAGTTCAATGGCCGCAAGATCATTGGCACCGTTGGCCAGCTCCAGTTTGAGGTGATCCAGTACCGCCTAGAACATGAGTACAATGCCAAGTGCCGCTTCGAACCTTTGCAGATGTACAAGGCCTGCTGGATTCAAAGCGACGATCCCAAAGCGCTGACTGAATTCAAAAACCGCAAGCACCAGAAGATGGCTACCGATAAACGCGGCCGCGATGTGTTTATGGCCGATTCCCAGTTCATCCTGGACATGGCTCAAAGCGAATTCAAGAACATCAAATTCCATTTTACCTCAGAATTCTAACGCTAAAGTCTAAAATTCTTCTTAACTTTAGTAGCAGGCCAAAAGTAACCCTGCCTCCCACCACCGACTTTAAGGACCTTAAAGACCTTAAGGACCTTAAAGTCGGCAGTGAGAGAGCAACTTGAAACTTTAAACCTGAAACTTCAAACTCTTTTGGTATGCTGTTTAAAGGAAGAAGACAAAGTGGTAATGTTTTGGATTTCCGTGGTGGCGGCGGCCCCCGGATGGGATTCCGCGGAGGTATCATCGGCACCCTGGTCCTGGCCCTGATCGTTTGGATACTGGGTGGCAATCCCATGTCGGTGCTGCAGGATATAACCGGTCAGGCACCTACTTCCAATGTAGCCACTACCCCTGTGGCAGGCAATGATGAGATGGGCGAGTTTGTAAGGGTGGTTCTGGCCGATACCGAAGACGTTTGGCACAAACTGTTCAGCGATGCAGGACAAACTTATCGCGAACCTACCCTGGTGCTTTTTAACGGTTCCATCCAGTCGGCCTGCGGTAATGCCCAGGCGGCCAGCGGCCCGTTTTACTGTCCTGAAGATGAACGCATCTACATCGATCTTGACTTTCTCCAGGTGTTACAACAACAGTTAGGCGCGCAAGGCGATTTTGCCGCCGCCTATATCATCGCCCATGAAGTTGGCCATCATGTGCAGAAACAACTGGGCACACTCCAAGCCCTCGACCAACTCAGAGCATCTGGAGCCAGCGAATCGCAGATCAACGAGATGAGCGTCCGCACCGAACTGCAGGCCGACTTCCTTGCCGGGGTATGGATCCATCATGGTCAGCAAATGAAGCACTTCATGGAGAAAGGCGACCTGGAAGAAGCCCTTAATGCGGCTGCTGCCGTAGGAGATGACAAGATCCAAATGGCTACCCAAGGACAGGTACATCCCGATTCATTTACCCACGGCACAGCTGCCCAGCGCAAAGCCTGGTTGCAGAAAGGCATAGAAACAGGCGACATCAGCCAGGGAAACACTTTCGGACAACAACAGCAGGGCCCTTATTCCCGACAGTGACAGTTTGCCTTCTGGGTACCGAAATAATCCTTTCATCTTTATTCTAACCATTGAATGGCCCATTACAGGAATTAAATGTCATAGTCGGCCTACAGGGACAATGCAGTCAAGCAATTCTTGTTTTTTTATAAGCTGCCAATAGCATTTATCCTACTTCTAAAATCAACTTAACCATGCCTAGATACTAAATGTATCGAGCAAAAGTCAAACAATCATTCATGTGTTTATAATTGTTTTTTAATTGCCACATAGCCTGTCCCGATGGCTATCGGGAGAACTCGCCTATAATCATCCTGCTGTGTGAGGAAGATTTACTCATGGCTCGTTTCGTATAATAAGCTTCCCATGTTTTTAACTCAATTTTTCCCCTTCATTTGCCACTATCTTTACTGTTTCTGTACTAATGCGAATCAAGGGTTAAGCAGGATGTGCTAAAAAAACTCAATATGGCTGGTATTTGAGTCATCCATCTGTTCCTATAAATAATCCATGGCTTACCATTAAAATTCAGGGTAAAGTAATATCCCGGATGGATCACATTTGGTATTCAAATACTACTTATATACTATTGTAATACTAAAATTGAGGTTTTAGTATTACAATAGTATATCAATAGTACTTCAAATGCATATCTGGTCCAAATGGATTTACAATTTGCAGGAAGGAGTTTATTATTTTTTCCTTTCCAAAAACAATGTCAATGCCCTGATTAAAAGCATTACGCAGCCAACCTAAATATTGCAGTCGGATATTCTATGTAGATTAATTTCTATTCGGGAATTG
>DATGYU010000255.1:0-8208 GCA_035297625.1 Prolixibacteraceae bacterium | reverse complement strand
AAGAGGCGATATCAATGCTTTCATAATACCAGTGGGCCAGGTCGCCCCGCTGAGGCCCAAAGCATACCGCCTGGCCATTGACAAACAGACGGTATCTGTTATCTGCCGAAATATGAATGATAAACTCAGAGGGAACAGCATTTAAATCAAAACTTTTCCTGAAATGAAAGACCCCGTAATCGAGCAACGATTCCGATGGATGTGTTATCCACTGCGCCTTCCAATGGTTGACAAGCAGCTCAGGATTAATCTTTTCAGAAGGCACCAGCTGTGGAGTTTGTGCGGTGCAAACAAAAGCCAACAAAACAAGCAACACTGTTGTCAGTTGATTTTTCATCATTAGTTGGATTGGTTAGTATAATCGTTTTAAATAATGCCGTTAAATTAACTAAAGTAGGTTAAAAACAATGACATTTATTAAATGAATATACTCTTCCCGATGAAATGGTAGTGGTTTTGTGCTAGTGTGGCATTTTTATTTTCCTGCCATAAATCTTAAAAACGCTTCTATGCTTTCTATACATTGAAATGATGTACATGCCTCAAACACACCCATTACTTTGACACCATTAGTAACTAACGCGAATCAAGGGTTAATAAGGTTTGGCGAAGAACTCGATCTGGTTGGTGTTTTTGTTATCTTGTGTTGCGGCAAATGGTCCTGTGTTTTAATTACTGACTTTATACAAAGTGCCCCTACAGCTGGACCAGGTTTGGTATTTAAATACTATTTATATACTATTCTTATACTAAAACCTTAATTTTAGTATAAGAATAGTATATAAATAGAGTGTAATATCCATACCTGGTCCAGCTCGATTTACTCTTTATTGGGAAGAAGATATTTATCCTTTTAAGGGTGTTTGTTCCTAATCATCCATCCGCCTTGCAAGGGGGATAATAACCGGCCTAAAACAACTCATTTTCCTTCAAATTTCGTCCCTTGATTCGCATCATCAATGGATATCTAATGAAGGGTCACTTCAGGCAATAGGCAGCGATCGCAATAGGATAGAATTATCCGCCAGGATGGAAAAGAGGGTTTATTGAATAAGCATCACCGATCACTTCTTCATTTTTGAGCCTCTGCAATCATCACCGCCTTCATCATGGAAGGTAAAAAATACAACGGGGTTGGTTAAAGCTTACTCATCTCTTCCTTAAGTTCATGCTCAGCAGCATCGACCAGGTGAATAAAATCAGTTACATATTGGGGATAGCTCTCGATATCTTCGAGTCGCTGGGTTTTAAGCTGCAGTTCCTTAAGCTGATAACCCAGGTCATTCATTCCAAAAGTCATTACAGAGGATTTTGCCTTATGGGCTATTTCCCCAAGTTCCTTCCATTTCTTTTCAGCAAGGTAAGCATTCATTTCATCTTTGAATTCCACGATCTGATCCAAAAACAATAAAATGAACTCCTTGGTCATTTCAGATTCTCCGCCTGTAATCTCGTTGAGATAGCTTAAGTTTGTATACCTGGTTTGAGACATGGGTGATTTACGGTTAGTTTTAATGATCGCAATAGTACAAAAAATAATAATTGGAACACTCTGTTTAAAATCACATAAATAAAAAGAAATATCTTTGCCGGATGATAATTTTCATGCTTTATGCGCGGGCATATAGCTATTTTTGCGTTTAAATAAATGAATAAATATTATGCAGAAAACAGCGTTGAATGAAATACATAAGCAGGCGGGCGCCAAGATGGTCGAGTTTGCCGGTTTTGAAATGCCTATAGAATATTCAGGCATCAAGGATGAACACATGACAGTTCGCGATGCGGTAGGGGTTTTTGATGTGTCGCACATGGGCGAAATTTGGGTGAAAGGCCCCCAGGCCCTGGAATTGGTGCAGCGCCTGACCTCCAATGATGTATCAAAGCTTGCCATCGGCCAGGCACAGTATTCATGTTTCCCCAACGGCAAAGGCGGTATCGTTGATGATTTACTGGTTTACTATTTTGAGCCGGAAAAATACCTGCTGGTAGTCAACGCGTCCAACATTGAAAAGGACTATAACTGGATCGTAGCCAATAATAGCAACGGAGCTATCCTGGAAAACGCGTCTGACCGCATTAGCCAGCTGGCCATACAGGGGCCCAAGGCAACAGCTACCCTTCAGAAGCTTACAGCGATCAACTTATCGGATATCAAATATTACACTTTTGTAACCGGGGCGATTGGCGGGGTTGACGATGTGATCATTTCCGCTACTGGCTATACCGGTTCAGGAGGTTTTGAATTGTATTTCAGGAACGAGGTGGCTGAACATCTCTGGAAGGTAATTTTCGAAGCCGGTGAGGAATTCGGCATTAAGCCCATCGGACTGGCAGCACGCGATACCTTACGTTTGGAAATGGGCTTTTGCCTCTATGGTAACGATATTGACGATGCCACCTCACCCATTGAAGCGGGTCTGGGCTGGATCACCAAATTCAACGGTCACTCTTTCATCGACAAGGATTACCTTTTGATGCAAAAGCAGGAAGGGGTAGATCGTAAACTTCGCGGCTTTGAAATGATTGACCGTGGGATACCCCGTCATGATTATGAATTGACCGATCAGGACGGTAATATTATCGGCAGGGTTACTTCGGGGACCATGTCTCCGGTATTAAACAAGGGAATTGGAATGGGGTATGTACATAGTGCCTATGCTGCCTTTGGTACCGAAGTATATATTAACGTGCGCAACAAACGCCTGAAGGCAAAAATAGTGAAGATGCCCTTTATTAACCCGGCATAATGGAAGGATTGAAGGACTGAAGGATTGAAGGATTGAAGGGGTCCTGAAACAAGTTCAGGATGACACACTGAACACTGAACACTTCTTCTGTCCCATGCCCTAATATTTCAGCTTGATGGGATACTACCATAAAAAAGCCTGCATGAATAGCTTATGCAGGCTTTTTTATTAACAGGGTATTATCCTTTGCTTCTAAAATGTTTATTTCATATAACCAAAACGCCGGGAATAGAAAAAGCCAACAGTGTAAAATTTTTTTCATACAAATCCTCTAAAAAATCCTTTTTTCCATTATTAAGTGTATTTTTGTTTTACAACATCAAAGACAGTGAAGTCTGAAGAAAGATTTACGCGAAGAATGATGGATTTTTACACACTACTAATCTTGAACATTCATGGAAAAAGTCTTAATTATCGATGATAATAAATTGATTCTTAAATATCTGAAAGAATCGATTATCAAGATGGGTTATGATACCATAGAGGCTGAAAGTGGAGAAGCAGGCTTGCAGTTAATTCGAACCGAAAATCCGGATCTGGTCATTACCGACTTCCAGATGCCTGGAATTGATGGATTAGAGGTACTGGCAAGGATTCGCAGATTAAATACCACGCTTCCGGTAATACTGCTGACGGGCTTTGGTGATGTTGTTTTGACTATTAAATCCATTCAACTGGGAGCCTTCGATTATCTTGAAAAACCGGTTGATATTAACAAGCTTAAATCCACGATTCATCATGCCCTGAATTCGGTAAAGGTAAGTAATAGCCTGGATCAGGTGCTGCAGGTGGATTCGTCGAGCGAGAACATGCTTGAAGACAATATTCTTGTGGGAAGAACCGCTTCGATGAAAGAGATCTTCAAGAATATTGGCCGAATTTCAATGAGTAGGGTTAATGTCCTTATACAAGGGGAAACGGGTACGGGGAAAGAGCTCATTGCCCGATTGGTACATTATTTCGGGGTGACAAGCAAGCAACCATTGGTAGTGGTAAACTGCAGCGCCTTGACCGAATCATTGCTTGAAAGTGAATTGTTTGGCCATGTGAAAGGATCGTTTACAGGCTCTATCCGTGATAAAAAAGGAAAGTTTGAACTGGCAGGTGACGGCACCATCTTCCTGGATGAAATATCGGAAATATCGCTCAACACGCAGGTGAAGCTGTTAAGGGTGATCCAGGAACTGGAATTCGAGAAAGTTGGTGGTGAGGAAATCATCCCCATGAAGGCCCGCATCATCGCGGCTACCAACCGAAACCTTGAAGAATTGATCAAGGAAGGCAAATTCAGAGAAGACCTGTATTACCGGTTGAAAGTATTTACAATCGATCTGCCTCCACTGCGTGAAAGAAAAGAGGATATCCGGGATCTGGTCATTCATTTTCTTTATAAACTAAACAAGCGTTTCAATAAGAATGTTACCAAGATTGGCGATGGAGTGATTGAAATGCTCAAAGAGCATGATTGGCTGGGAAATGTTCGCGAACTGGAGAACACCATCCTGCAGGCCATTGTAATGTCTAAAAGCGATGTGCTGGAAAAAGAAAACATCAATCTTATATTAAGGCAACAGCAGCATAACGGGCATAACAGCTATGATAATCTACCCTATCGTTCACTGGCTGATCTGGAAAAATATCATATTAAAAAGGTATTGGATGAAGTTAACTGGAATAAGATGGAGGCTTCACAGATACTCGATATTACACGTCCCACGTTAAATGCCAAGATTGAGAAATATGAACTGGTAAGAGGATAATAAGCAGTCTTACGGCTTATTTCCTATTTCGTTGGCAAAAGCAACAGCAGCCTTGTGATTCTTGAATCCAGGGATCATGACTTTATAAAGATTATTCTCATAAATCACCAGGATCTTTTTGGCAATGCGGACTTTCATTTCTTCCCTGTAAGCCAGTGCATCTGTTTCAGATAAGAATTGTCCCAGACGTATAGAGGAAGTATTTCTTCTTTCATGAGAAACAAAAGGGGTCTCATAACCAACTTCTGATATTTGTAAAGCCGTTTGAAGCGCTATCTTCCGATTTTCAAATCCTGCTATATAAACGGCATAATACAAATTCATATAGCTTATACCAACAGACTTTCCGGTTAATTCTTCAATCTTGTTCCTATATGCAAAAGCATTGCTTTTATATTTAAAGGAAGCAACTTCAAGAGTTTCCCCGTAATTGTCGATAATGGTAATCTTTCGGTTAATACTATCCTTTAATTGATCGTTTTCTTTCGTTTCTAATGTTATTGTATCCAGCTCATAACCTTTTTGCATTAATTCTTCTTTAATCTTATCTTTATCCGTTAGGACATCCTTCTTAGCCGGTTCTTTCATTTCCATTCCGGAAGGACGCGCTTTCTGATCGACATTTGGAGCAGTTGCCGGGTGCTTATCTCCTTTATTCTGCATCACCGGTGCCTGTTTTGCATCGGAAGTACTGTTGGCATTGTTATCCTCCTGCAGCCTTAGGTTAAAGTCCAGTCCATCCTTGATATCGCCATCCACAGAATTGGAATAGGTTACTTCTATCTTTTCGGGGGTCGATACCATGTTGATTTTTTTAAGCTGCTCCGGGTCAATCCTAACGGTATATTTACCGGGTTTCATCCCAAGATAACTGTAATACCCGTCGGATTCGGTTAGAGTACGTGCTATCAATCTAGAGTCGCGATAAATACAAATCAGGATTCGTCCCAGACCGACAGACCCCTTGTATACAGTTCCGGCAGCCTCTCCCATTACGAATATAGGGACCTCAATGGTCTTAAACTGATTGGGATCCACCATTACCTTCATGGTCGTGTTGTGCATCTGCCAGGCAATATTGTCAAAGCTGTTCTTGTCCAGTTCCAGCAGATAACTGGTATAAGGTACCAAATCCAGCACGCGGATGATGGTATCCTTTTCATTTTGAAAGATGGTCCCCCCATTAATCCTGAACTGCAATCCGGTAACCTTGGGTTCTCCCTTTTCATGACGGCCGTTACCGTTGACATCAAGGAAGGGTAAAATGGAAATACCACCCTTGCCTACACTTGAACGGTTACTGGTTCCTGCATAGTGGCTCTTTCGGTCATACAGCAAGCTGCCTCTGGCTGATTCGACAAAAGTATTCTGATCGTTGGTATTACGGAATGAAAATCCGGATTGTGCAAAGGCCAGGTCAAAACGGAAGCCAAATTCAATGCTTTTGGTATGATTTCTGAAATTCTGCTCGTACGACAGGTTTAAGTACCCATTCTTGAACAATGGTTTTTCCAGATTGCTCTTTACCGAGATCAACTGCTGTTTGTTATAATCATACTGGGCCTGTGGGGTCACTACATAACGACGGGGCAGTCTGAAGGCCAGCGACAGGTTACTGTATATATAAGGGTCGGTAAAATCGTTAAAAAGTCCATAGGTGGTAAAATTGGTACTTATCCCATACAACGAACCCGACCAAAGCATTTCGGCATTGGTTGTTTTCAGACTGGGAAGGACAATTTGGTTAACTGAGAATCTGGAATAAGCCGAGAATCTCCTCCCCTTTACAGGAATAGAAACAGTAGCTTTTCTTTCTTCCAAATAATTGTAGATAATAGCAGTCTGGCCGGGATGATATTTGGTATAGTTGACCTCAAACTGTAGATTGGAAGGAAACCTATAGCTAAGCATTCCTTTGCCCCGAACCATATAGGTATATTCTCCCGTAAGCAGAAAGCCACTAAGCAGCCGTACCGAAGTACTGACAAAAGGCATGGCATTGTCTTTCATGAGTGAAGAAAGATATTCAATACCACCGCCGACAGTCATACGGCGGTTAAGCCCATAATTCATACTCGCCCTGGAAAAGCGGCTGCTTATGGTATCTTCTACAATACCGGCGCTAAGGGTATACTCCAGCTCTTTGGGAGGCAGGAAGTTGAAAGGAATACTGATATTTTGTTCTTTGACCCTCTCCTCGCCCCATGGGCCATAAAACTTAAGCTTTACGGCAGAATTCCCATAGACCATTGGTACTTCAAACTTATAGAACCCCGAGGCATCGGCTTTCATATAATCCACCAGCACATTGTTAACGTATAGTTCAACCACCCAGTTGGGTTCGGTAATGTCGCTAATGGTATAGGTTCCGAAAGAACGCCGATAAGTGGTAGGCGTATTGGTGAGTTGAATTCCCACAATGGGATTGAATATGGAAGAGGTCAACGGTGTGTTAATCTTTCCAGCCATTACCTGCCGCAATACGGGCTGCTCGTTATTGACCAAGCGCCATAAATACTGCTGCTGTTTCTCATCGAAAGGGGTATTGTTATTATAGTTCAAACGGATATTGGCTTCTCCACCGGCAATGACGGTTCCCAGATCCAGATTAAGACGCGTATCAGTTCTTCCCCCTATGGTATGGTTGTTATTAACCGACCAGTCTGCCATCCCGAAGTGAAACAAGGGATAACTGCGACCTATTACTGTATCAGTTTTAACCTCTCCTTTAAGACGGCTAATATTATTACGCATCTCTGCCAGTTTCATCTCTTTGATAATGGGAAGTTCCAGCTTGGTGGTCAGCATCACCGACAGGCTCCTAAAATTAAAGGTACAGTCCAACCCGAATATCTGCCCAAAATAATTGGACTTAAGATACAAGGCAGTCTCTGTTTTAACCATATCGGCAGGTTTCAGGTCATATACCTTATCCTGGAAGGTTATTCTGTTGTGTATACGGTCAATCAAATAAGTAGCCGCCTGATTGATAAAAAACCCGGATACAGAGTCTAATTGTGCCGAAGGGGTATTTTTCACCTTTAGCAGGGTAAAGATATCGGCAACGGGAAGATACACCGTTTCATCCACAATAACGGCAGGAATATCAGCCCCTCCAATCTTTTGGATATTTAATAAGACTGAAATCTCTTCATACGGTGCATTATCCTGTGCTTTCAAAGCCACAGGGAAAGTCGCTATCACAACCAACAGGACCACCATTGATTTCAGAATACCGGTAAAGCTAACCTGGCATCTATTTCTGATATGTTTTGGTGAAACTGTTTCTGACATTCCTAATGGGGCTGTAGAGTTTTATTGCTGAATAAAGGTGACCTGAAAAGTACCACTGTAAGAACCAGCGGGGTTGGCTGATAATGTCTGTACCTCAAGAGTTCCACCTATAAACACCTCAGTGGTACGGTCTCTGGTAACAAATGGGGAGCGGGTACTGGCCTCCCCAAGAGTAAGGGTAATCTTACCACCATGGTTACCTGTCAGTTCTACAGGTTGACCATTTACAATAGTGATTAGCGTACCGGGTTCTGCATCCACAATAAACAAGGCAGAAGTAGGAAATGCTGAAGAACTTATATTGGGTAACATGATACTTCCTGTAGCGCTCCTTGTGTTTGAATAATCAACAGTGACTGTCCCATAACTACCGGTTTGGATAAATGATCCAAACTGAAGTTGCC
>DATGYU010000254.1:0-10107 GCA_035297625.1 Prolixibacteraceae bacterium | reverse complement strand
AAGTCAAGCTTCATATTCCGGCCTGTTTTGTAATCAATGATCCGCAGCCCTTCATCAGTTTCATCCAGACGGTCAATGATTCCTCCAATGGGAAGACGGTGATTTTGCCCGTCAGTGGTGATATCATAAGTGGTTGAATATTCTTTTTCAAGTCCCACTATCTTAAAGGGAGCAAACTTGATATCATTATCTATTAACTGATGAATATAGTCTCGCATATGAGAAGCAATCAGAATGCTTTGCCCGCCAATCTGAACATTACCTGCTTCTTCGGGTGCCAACTGGTAATATTTTACTGCCATAGCCTGTCGAATCACCTCGTCAATTCTGCGGCTGTCGGCCCTTAACAATTTTAAGGTGGAAGCTTCAACAGTTTTATGAATAAGGGGCTTGTACAATAGTTCTATCGCATAATGGAAAAGATTTCCAAACACAACAGCATCTATCTCTTCCTTCAACTCATCTTTTTCCTGAATTTCAGCAATGTATTTATAGTAGAATTTTAACTTACAATCCAGGTAAACGTTGATGGCACTTGGACTTAATTTATGCTGCTGATACTTTGCCAGCAACTTATCGATATGAGATTTTGTCACATCAATTTTGATTGCTTCATTTGAATTCCCCTTAAAGTTGAAGCTTAAGTTCAGTTCCTCAATTTCAAAATCAGAATCATACATTAACTGATACAGAAACCGGCTTTTTTCGGATGTTGCGATCCCTTCAGTGTTTGAATTGTATACAAAAACCGTCTTTTGGGTTCTTTGTATCAACCTGTAAAAATAATAGGCATAAATGGCATCACGATCTTCATAGGTAGGCATGCCAAATCCTTTTCTAAGATGATAAGGCACAAATGAATGGCCGGCCACAATACGCGGCAAAAAGCCTTCATTGGCTGAAAACATGACCAGGTTTTCAAAATCAAGACACCGCGTCTCTGGCATTCCCATGATCTGTAAACCCTGCAACGGCTCCCCTTCAAATGGAACGGTAATTCGCCTTAGGCCCTGGTCAAGCAGACGCATCAATACCTTAACCGGGAAGTCGGGTACATTTAATCCATATAAGGTGTCTTGCAAACGCTGAACCGTTAGGAATGCCTGAAAGATGTATTCCGATTCCAGTTTTAACTGGTCGTTGACGGTACTGTCAAACTTCAGAGCAAGTTCACTTAAGATATCAAGAAAATAATCAAGCATCTCATTCCATGTCTCCTGTCTGGTGAATATTTTCTGAACAAAAGGATTAAGGTTCAGCTCTTCAGCATTCAGGTAAACCCTATTTCTCCTATAAATGCCGGAAACAAAAGTTTTTATATTGGCATTTACAACAAACTGGTGGTTTAAAATAGCTACTACCGGTTTATGGTAGAACAGGGATGCCTGCCCTGATTTGCGGATATTTCTTTGCAGGCTGAGCAGTTGTGACAAAAACCCGTAAACAGGCGTATTCACAAAGGGGTAACCCATTGTGATATTGATATTCGAAAAGTTCTTTCCTACCGCTGATATTACAGGTATCAACAGATTTTCGTCGGCTACCACAAAAGCGGTATTGTCATACCTATCAGTTATATTAAAGTTCTTTACCACCTGCGGAATATTAATGGCCTGGGCCTGGGTGATGTTTCCCGGTACCGATACCATCGTAATCTTACGATGGTTGGGGTGAACAGGCTTTTCCATCACAAAAGTCTTTGGTGCAGGAAATGAAATCATGTTTTCCCGCATGAAACGTCCTGCCTCGTTATCCGGATCTTTCATGTAAAAATCATCAAAGTCCCAGAAAAACATTGCCCGATGTAGGTTATCCAGCTTTTTAAATATTGCCCTTTCGCAACCGTTCAACGCGTTAAAACCTATAAAAACATATTTACCAGATTTCAATTCAGGGGGTACCCCTTCCTTAAAAAGTTCAGCAACATCCCTGTAAATCATGCCCGAAAAAGCTAAATCCTGTTTCCTGATTGCTTTTTTAAACTGATGATATATTGTTGACAGCTTTACCCAGATAGTAATGAATTTCTCCTTGTTAAAGGAGTGAGGTACTTTCTCCAGATTGCCCCAAAAGTCTTCGATGGCTTTCTTTTGCTCTTCGGTCAAATAGTCAAACTGATTTTCAAGATCCTTTAGATCTGCCACATTTCTAAATAAGTCATCGGCATCCAATAAGAACCGATCAATGTCGTCAAAATCGGATATGAGTATTTCTCCCCAGAAGAAAAATTCATCAAAGGGTTCGTGGTGACCGGTTACCTTGCTGTATACTTCCTGAAGTTTCAACACAAGGGTGACAATGTCAGCTTCATGCAATTGAGATACCGAACTCAGCAGTTCTCCCATTGTGATCACCTCAGGCGAAAGCATGGGTGTATCCACCATCTCGTTTAAATAGGAGGTAAAAAAAATACCTGCCCTTCTGGTGGGAAGTACAAGGGTAAAATCGCTTAATTCAGCGCGATGGTTTATATATAAATAGCTGGCGACCTGCTTTAAAAATGGATTCATATAAAAATAATAATTAATTAAAGCTTCTGGCTACATGCTTCTAGCTTCTGGCAAAACTATGCTGCTATCATCTTTCACTAACGCTGATCGATGCATTTCTTGCCAGCTACCAGCCGCCAGCAGCTCATTTTACATATCACTAAAAATATTTAAGTTGGTAAACATTCTTATGCTGGCAACATGCGTTAATTACAAATGCAGAATATTCACGTTACTGGCACAACCATTACAAAACTTATTCCGTCTAATGAGTCTAAAGATAGAATTAAATCTTTTGATTTCTGAACGAAATGTTATGCCCAGTTGTTTTTACACGTTTTACTGTTACAGAAAAACTAAATATTTAATTCAATGAATTTGTAATAATAAACGGTACATATTTTGATATCACCCGTCCTATTTTCAATTGATTTGTATTTCAAATAAAAATGATCAACAACGTATAATTATTTAAAACATGAAAACTAGATTTATTTTATTGATGTTACTGGCCATCCTTCCTTCATTTGCCTGGTGCCAGTATATGGAACGTGAAAAAGAAATACCGGCAATTGAAGTGGTTGGTACCGGAGAAATGGAAATAGTACCTGATGAAATCTATATCTCCTTTACCCTGAAAGAACGCTTTGAAGGAAAGAACAAGATTGAAATTGAAAGCCAGGAAAAAGAACTCAAAAAACGTCTGCTTAAACTGAACATCGATCTCAATGATCTGCAATTGTCCGATGCTGCCTCTGACTACATCAAGATCAAACGCAAAAAGGAAGATGTTATTGCCTCAAAAGACTATATTTTGAAAGTACAAACTACGGGCCAGATTGCCAAGGTTTTTGAAATGCTGGACGATATCAATGCCTTTAATGCCGATATCCAAAGAGTTGATCATTCGGAGATTGAGAAATACAAAGAAGAAGTAAAACTGATGGCTATCAAGGCGGCCAAGCAAAAAGCCACCAACCTGCTATTGGCAATTGGCGAAACTATCGATAAACCCCTGTTGATACAGGAACGCGAAACTTTTGAGGAGCAGCCTTTTTTGCGCAAAACAATGGCAATGGCCAACATGGCCATGGATGCAGAAAACCAGGCTGCCCCTATGCCCGAGATCGGCTTTCAGAAAATCAAACTAAAATATAGTGTGTTTGCAAGATTTGCCATTAAACAGTAATCAGTATTCAGTGTTCAGTAATCAGTTGCGCCTTCGCGTTATTACTGATTACTGAACACTGAACACTGAACACTTCCTATCTGCCGCTCCTTACCTTTTTTACCAAATTGGCATCTACCGGATCAAAATTATTTCCAAAACTTGAACGCACATAGGATAAAACATCCGCTATTTCTTCATCTGTCAGTTGGGCTTGCGAAGGCATGAATCCGTTAAATGTTTCACCATTGACTTCGATCTTTCCATTAAGTCCTTTCATCATGACAGCGATCAGCTCTTTTGGATCTTTACTTGCCCAACTGCCTTCTCCTAGCGGCGGATACATTCCGGGGACTCCGGAACCGTCAGCCTGATGGCAGGCCAGGCAATATTTGGTAAAAACAGCTTTACCTGGATGCTCAGGCGCGTCAGATTTTTGTTGATTATTATTGGTTTGCTTGGTGGGCGGCATTGAATTAATGTTCTCTACTTCTGCCTTCTTTTCTCTATTTCCAGTGCAAGCTGATATCATTACCACCACAAATGCACTCAATACTAATGTTTTAATAATTCCTTTCATTCATTCTTCAATTAAGTTTGGAAGATCAAGATACAATTATTTTAATTACTTCTGTATGTTTGATAAATAAGAAACCAGAAATAAGCCTCCACCACCCTGTTCCTCAATCCTTCAATCTTTCAATCCTTCAGTCGATACACAGAATATATAAAATTGATATTCTGTCTATTACTCTCGAAAAGAATAGCGTCTACTGATACATGATACGATAGATGCGTCCTTTAACATCGTCTGAAACAAATAATGAACCATCGGGTGCCTGAGCCAATCCGCAAGGACGATGTTTGGCATCATTGGGACTATTTACCTGATCAACACCGGCAAAGCCGCTGGCAAATATTTCCCATTCGCCTGCAGGCACAGAACCTTTAAATGGAACAAAAGCAACATAAAAGCCCTCCTGAGGCTTGGGTGCACGGTTCCATGAACCATGAAATGCTATGAAAGCTCCGTTTTTATATTTGGCCGGAAACATGTCGCCGGTATAAAACAAGACATCATTGGGAGCTAAATGACCCGGAAATGCCATAATCGGATCGTTGGACGAAGTACATCTATCTACTTTTTTACCATCGCCACCGTATTCAGGACCTAAAACTTTCTTTTTCTGTTGTCCATCGTAATAACAATAAGGCCAGCCAAAATTTGAGCCTTCATCTACGAGCAAAAACTCTTCTGCGGGCAATTCTGCACCCTGTTCATCCGTATAATACTGAGGATAAAGCTGCGACAACTGATCTCTTCCATGCTGAAGAGCATACAATTTGTCTTCCTGATTGTTCCAGTTAATGGCCACAGCATTCCTTATACCAGTAGCAAACCGATACCCATCCTTTGCCTGATCCTGATTCAGCTGATCAGCTTTAAAACGCCAAATGCCACCATGAAGTTCCAATATGGGACATGGGTCCATTCCCGGCGATCCTTTGGTACGGTCATTTTCCTGGCAGGCATTGGAAGGGGCACCTACATTCACATACATGTTTTCCTTCTTGTCAAAGGTAAAAGTCTTTGCCGCATGCTGATTTTGCACATCAAAACCACCAGCAACAACCTCATAGTTTTCGGACGGCATAATTTCACCTGAAATCAATTTGTACCTGACAATCATGGTATCCACCCCAAAATACAAATAACCATCATGAATAATGATTCCTGTTCCTTCAAATTTCCCTGTGTATTTGATCAAATCAGCTCTCCCGTTTTTATCCTCATCTCTAAGACACACCACTCCCCCATTGTTTTTTAACCTGCTGAGCGAAACATAGACATCCCCATTATCATTAATGGTTAAATGCCTGGCATTGCCAAGATCGTCAGCATACACCAGTGCCGAAAACCCTTCAGGCAGTTTCAATTCTGCATTGTCCTTATCCTGCTCGATAGTTTCCTTTGGCGATGAATTACAAGCATTTAAAAGCGCTAATACAATCATAAACAAGGCGAAGTTTTTCATGATAGATAGATTTTAAGGGTTATATGTTTATTCAGAAATAAATGAATAAGTTAAATCGTATAATATATTGCTCAATACAACCACAATCCAGTGAAATTTGTTTAGAAAAACCTTTGTATTATGAGCATTTAATTAAAAACATTCGAAATATGAAGGTCATACGATTACTCCCCTTTTTGACTTATGGCATGATTCTGCCCTATCTGTCCTTTTTGTATTATACTACTGTTTTAAATCCTTCAGTATTGATTTGAATTAATAATAACAATCAAGGGTTAAAATTTAGAGCTGGCCATTTACCTTTTCAGCCTGAATAAAGGAGCAGCCTTTGACGGTAAAGCAGGTTTACCACTTAGCTGATCATTAACTTCCTGCCAGCAATATTCCTTTTTTTTTCCCCCCATGTATTGCCTTCCTGTTGCCACTGTCTGATCGGTGTCTGTACGGTTGCTGTACTAACAATATGTTAATAGTACAGCAGCAGATCGGTGACCAATCAGACAATGGCAATACATGGACAATGTTAACTTAAAATCCACGGGATGCCTTATTAAGGATGATTGAATTGACATTCACTTTATTAAAACAGGTAATTTGAATATAGGATGATAAGTGCTAATTCAAGCCTGTGGCAGTTGGGCAACTGTATAGGTTTCTTTTAACTGTTTAATCCTTGATTCGCATGAATACGGAGAAATTATCAAAAATAAGATTGATACCTTACTAAAAGAGAAAATTCAGGCAAGCAAAGAGTTAGGTCTGTTGGCTCTGATGCTAATCCCTACTGACAAGGAAAGCTTTAAAGGTACCCTTACAGACAGGTATTTAAATGGAGGAACCTTCTTAATGAGAGAAAAATGGACAAAGGGACAAAAAGAGATACATTCACAAAAGGTTCAGAAGTGTTCACAAAGGCCTTAGAACAGACCTTCAACGGTTGATTACATGATATGATAACATCCCGGTGGAAACCCCAATGCAACCAATGTCCTAAATGGCCATTTTGCAGATTTTAGAACCAAACTGAGAAATCACAATTGGTTATTCACCCAAAGAAAAATGGAATTTACAGGTGAGTTTTTAAAGACATAATGGCTTCGGAAAAATATCAATTGGTTACCACCTTGGCAACCCATTGTATGTCATTTACACCTGTTATGCGGTATATCCCTGGCAGATTGCTCTTCTGCAGAGCCTGCCATTTGACCTGAGAAAAAAAATCGGTTTATATGCAAAGGATATTATTTATGGATTAAGATAAACAAAACCATTTTGTCTATTACTCCTTTTATGGTGATGATAAACATTAATCTACTATTTACCGGCACATTGGGGTAAGTAGATCATTATTTAATCAGTACTCCATTTATTTGGAATTGATTGCTTCTTCCAGCTCTTCGGCAGAATTGGGCAGAGCAACAATTTTATTTGTTTTGGAATCCACCAAAATTAATACCGGCGTTGCCAGTATATAATAGGCCTTTGCTTCCGGACTGTTTATCCCGCCTGCTGGTCTGCTGTGTTTCCAGCCATCCAACTTTAATTTCATATCCTCCCAAGCCTTAATTTCAGTATCGGTATAGTCTAAACTCAATGCAAAAACTTCCATCATTCCTTTTCCTCCTACCTGCTGATACCAGGGATAGAGTTTCTGGACAAGGTCTTTGCAATGCTGGCAATCTGCGGACCAGAATAAAACCAGTTTATAAGGAGCAGCTGTTTTGTAATTGTGAAATTGTACGGGTTTTCCTATCGCATCAGTTGTGACAAAATCAGGAGCCACGGTTCCGGGTCTGATTGATTCAATTCCCTGTAAACGTTTTTCTATTTCCAGCCTTTTGCTCGTCAAGCAATTGGGATCCTGCAAATAAGGTTCCAGCATCTTCATTCCCGCGGGGATATTAAATCCCTCATATCCAGTATAGAAATAATCAACCATCCAGCCATAGACCAATGGATGTCCAGATTTGGCTTTTTCCAAGGTCCTTTTGCCAGCCAATGTGAATAAAGAGTCCCTTAAAGCAATCGTGGTAGACATGGTTCCGTACAAATTCACGTATTTATTCATCCATTCTCTTAAATCTGCTGTTTTTGTCAGAAGCGGATCCTTAAAATCCATCCCATCGAAATAATGGTCGATCAAACTATTTATCCTATCCTTTTCGGTGCCTTTAAAGGCTATTGTTTGAACATACTGAAATGGGAAAGTACAACTCACGAAGGCATCCTTATGTTGATTCATCTGCGAGGTCACCCATGCATTATACTCTTTCCGGCGATTCTCATATTCTTCCATACCGTTGGCATAGAATTTAGATTGGGGCTGATCATAACCCATCAAGAAATTCTGCAACAAACCAAGTTGCTCCTTGCGTTTACCATTCTCCATAGAAAAAGTAGCAAATAGGGCGTTTTCTATTTCTCCTTTTTGGAAATAGGTGCTATCGGGGTTATTAATTGATTTTGGTTGTGCCCAAAGTTCCAGATCTTGATTATTTATGAAAAAGTAGCGTTCTGAAGGATAAGGGGCACTTCCCTCCTTTTCTTCATAATCGAAACGCAAAACAAATTGCCCGGGAAGTTTGTCCTTAGGAATCGTTAATACGGCTGTCTCACCATTCTTGATACCCCCCTTTTCAAGAATTGGTTTCAACGCACCAGTTCCAGACAAAGGCATCAAACTTACCTTACTTGAATAGACTTTGCTTAAATGGATTTTCAGTTTAACATCCTGAGCTGATATATTTTGCACAAGGATCAACAAACAAATTAAAATAACAGATATATAAATTTGCAATTGGATCTTTAAATAATTGACTTTCATCCTTTTCTATAATTATTAATAAAATACTTTCGTTCTTCAAATGTAAGATACTTTATTGAATACACTATTAATCTTGAATACAACGCACTGAATTGGCATCGGCCTTACTGGAATAAGTCACATCACTGTAGCCGGAATAAATATACAGGTAACTGCCATTGCTACTATTTGGATACTGGTTACTGCTCCAGTAGTATCCATAAGTACCGCGATTATATATCAGGCCGTTGGAATTATCAAGATGACCTGCCTGGTGTAATTTCAGAACAGAGTTATAACCATCAACAGCCGTCAACCAATATTGGGGAGGAGCATCCGCATTTGTCCATTCACCTGAAGTTGGAATACGCCAACCGGTTCCAAGCAACAATGTACATGGATCGTTAGCAGGCGCCCAGTTACTACTTTCGGTAATGCTGGTAATCCATGCAGTTGCAGGTGTTCGGGCACTTGTATATTGATATCCCTGAGCTCTATTAAATTGAAAGTACCAGCCTGCTGAGGCTTCACTTGCATCTGTCAAAGAAGTGGCCTGTTGGGTAGCTCCCAAATTCTGGGTCAACCAACATTTAGCAGCACCCGAAATATTGGAACTAATTGATCCGTAGTTTACTGTTTTAGTCACTGGTGCTCCATTCACGCCGGCGGTATGATTAACCGTAAAGGTAGTGGGACAAATTCTAAAACTGCTCACAACCGGACTATATGTTATTCCAGCACTGTTTGTCGCATAAGCACGAACGTAGTAAGTAGGCCCTTGTGTCAACCCGGTTAAAGTATTCGATATTATCCCTGTTCCTATTCCACATGACAATACATTGTCTGATGTTGTTGGAGTACCTGTCGTGTTCCAGCATAAACCACGATTAGTAACATCGTCTCCACCATCCGGAGTTACTGTAGCAGTTCCGGTAGCGGTAGAACTTGTCATTGTGGCTGTAGGTATAGACACAACACTTACCCCCGGCTTAGTTGGAACAATATAATCACGAATACAACGTACTGAATTGGCATCGGCCTTGCTGGCATAGGTCACAGCACTGTAGCCACTGTAGATATAAAGGTAACTGCCATTGCTACTGTTTGGATACTGGTTATTGCTCCAGAAGTATCCATTCGCCCCGCGATTATATATCAGGCCGTTGGAATTATCAAGATGACCTGCCTGGTGTAGTTTCAGAACTGAAGCAAAGGCATCGGTGGCACTGCCCCAGTTTTGGGGAGGAGCATCAGCATTTGTCCATTCTGTCGAAGTGGGGATTCTCCAACCACCACCTAATAGAAGATTACAGGGGTCGTTAGCAGGCAGCCAGTCACTACTTTCAGTGATGCTTGTAATCCATGGAACCCAACCGTAAATAGGGGTACGACTTCCTGTATACTGGTAACCCTGGGAACGGTTAAACTGCCAGTACCAGCCCGAGGATGATTCTGTATTGTCAGTAACAGCGGTAGGCTGCTGGTCTGCTCCAAGGTTTTGTGTCAGCCAGCAGCGGGCTGCTCCCGAGATATTGGAACTTATCGAGTGGTAAAGCACATTCTTACTCACAGGAGCACCGTTAAGACCTGCCGTATGGATCACGCTAAAGG
>DATGYU010000253.1:0-10147 GCA_035297625.1 Prolixibacteraceae bacterium | reverse complement strand
AGCAACTTTATAAAAGGGATGATTACAAAATAAACAGCAATAATACCAGTGATTATTAAGCTTGTAACTACAATTAAAAGTTTAATATGCGGATTAAAATAACTGAAATATTCCATAAGGGCGATGCTGCCAAGGTAAGCCAGAAGCAACAATATAAAAAGCATGCTTCCTCTTATCAACTGATAAAAGTAAAACTTCTTAATGTAGCTGTTTAGTTTATCAACAAACTGTTTATAGCTTTTATCCATCTTTATAAACCCTTCATTTAAAATAAATTATAATTTCAAGTTTTAAACAGGTCATTAAATTCATTGTTTATAAATTGAAATCAATAATTCATAAATATTTAGCAAAGATATTCATTGCTTTTTGTATTAGATATTTTTTGAAATACTACAAGAGAAAATAACAAAAAATATTCACCACTAAAATGAACAGTTAAATCAATTTTTGCTCTATTCTTTTTATTAAAACAAACAAGGATTAACAAGTGTTACTAAAACTTAGTTTTATCTCGCTTCCAGAGCTTTTGCCTGTTGATAAGTGGTTAAAAAAAGGCAACAACTACAAGTAAAATTAATTCACAAGCATTTTCACAAAAAGATATTAAAGCTATTAACAGGCCATATATATCTTCATTTTTTACTTTAATTTCTAAAAAGAATATAAATAAAATGAAAAAAACTTATTTTCGAGGGTTACCTTTTGCCTGTTTTCGGAATTAACTAGTAGACGAATGTTATAAAATATTAAGATGGTAGAAATGTTAAAAATATTATTGGTGGAGGATAATGTTTTAAACCAGCGAATCGTATTGTTCAGTTTAAAAAAGTTGAACCATACTGTAACTATTGCAAATAATGGATTGGAAGCGGTGGAGAAGTTTAAGGAAGATAATTTTGACGTCATTCTGATGGATATCATGATGCCGGTAATGGACGGACTGGAAGCTACCACTAAGATTCGCGAAGTAGAAGAATGTAACAGAGCGGAAAAAAGAACCCCTATCATTGCCCTTACAGCAAATACGATGGACAACGACAGAACCAAATGTATCTCATATGGAATGGATGAATATTTAGCTAAACCATTTGATATTGAGAAACTAAAAGTGGTCTTCAACCAACTTGAAATAGTAGAATAATGTTGTATTCTTAAGTTGAAACGCCAAATTTTATATACATTTGGCAAGACTAAAAACTTAAGATGAACGAACATTTTGATTTCAGAGATGAGTCATTGTCGGATGATGAAAAGGATATTGACAAACAACTGCGGCCCCTTGAATTTGATGATTTCAGCGGTCAAAGCAAAATTGTTGAAAACCTGAAGATATTCGTAAAGGCTGCTAAAATGCGTGGTGAGGCACTCGACCATGTGCTTTTACACGGCCCTCCCGGTCTGGGAAAAACTACCCTTTCAAATATTATCGCCAACGAGTTGGGCGTATCGCTAAAGCTCACTTCTGGTCCCGTACTGGATAAACCTGGCGATCTGGCTGGTCTGCTGACCAATCTTGAACCCAATGCCGTCTTGTTCATTGATGAGATTCACCGCCTGAGCCCCATTGTGGAAGAATACCTGTATTCGGCCATGGAGGATTACAAGATTGATATCATGATTGACAAGGGACCCTCAGCAAGGTCCATACAGCTCGAATTAAACCCTTTTACCTTAATTGGGGCAACTACCCGCTCCGGTCTGTTAACCTCGCCCCTACGCGCTCGTTTTGGCATTAAATCGCATTTAGAATACTATGATGTGGCCATCCTTACAAAGATTGTCAAAAGATCAGCCCAAATACTGAATGTGAAGATTGATGAAGACGCTGCCGTTTCTATTGCATCGCGAAGCCGTGGAACTCCACGTATCGTCAATGCTCTTTTGCGCCGTGTCCGCGATTTTGCCCAGGTAAAAGGCAATGGAAACATCGATCTGGACATTACCCTCTATGCCCTGGATGCCTTAAACATTGACAAATATGGTCTGGACGAGATGGATAATAAAATTCTGACCACCATTATCGATAAGTTTAAAGGCGGACCTGTTGGTTTATCCACCATTGCTACAGCCGTTGGCGAAGATACCGGCACCATTGAAGAGGTTTATGAACCCTTTTTGATCATGGAAGGCTTTTTAAAAAGAACTCCCCGCGGACGGGAAGTAACGGAGCTTGCCTACAAGCATTTGGGTAAAATACATTATGGAGACTCCCCTACCCTGTTTTAGGTTGAAATTTGAGTCAGTATTTATCATTTGATTATTTTTGGCCTTTGATTACAAAGGCTGAAATATTATCCAAACTGACTGAATTGAAACCAATTCTTTATAAGGATTATGCTGTAAAAGAAAATGGTTTATTTGGGTCTTATTCTGATGATTCCAACACATAGGTTAGTGATATTGACTTACTCATTGATCTGGAAAAGCCCGTCGGTTGGAGGTTCTTTACATTGGAACTTTTTCTGGAGAAAGTATTCAAAAAGAAGATTGATTTGGTCACAAAAAACGCGCTTAAAGAGCAAATGAAAGATAACATCCTAAAACATGTAAATTTTGTATAGCGGAAAAGGAAAATAGAACCTACAGGGATGTATCTTGAGGAGGACATGAACTTAGCCATGGAAAGAAATGCAGAATATATCCATGGCTTTTCTTTTATCCAATTTAAACGTGACTATAAAACGGTAGACGCGGTTATTCGGAATTTTGAAGTCATAGGAAAGCATCAAAAAATCTACCTAAAGAATTAGGCAGAAGCATCCCGAAGTTCCATGGAGTGAGATGAATTTGTTGCGCAACATGGTTTCACATGAATACTTCGTAATTGATTATGAAATCATTTGAGATGTGGTTTACAATTACATTCCAGAGAACAAGCAATAAATTGAAGTAATTCTGTACACTGAATAAAGACTTTTGCTAAAATAAGCGCAGTTTATAAGACGTAATCTTTTTCTGAAAGCTCCTATTCCGGTGTCATGATGAATATTTGTTGGTTTACAAACATTCCTCATTAACTATCAGAAAAACAATTGCTTTTCCCAAAAAATACCAATTTTATTTACTAACTTAAGTGATTGAATAGAAGAAACATCCAAAATTGATTTGCTCGATTAATTCATCCATTTTAAAATCTAATAGTATGCAAAAACAAATTGTTCTATTAGCTTCAATATTAGTTTTGGCAGTTTCTACTGTAAGTGGTCAAAAAGCAGCGCAGGATTCTACTTACAGAAAGTTTTTTATTGGCAGCTCATTTTTCATCTTAGGAAATTTTATACCTGACGACCCTAATCCACCCGATTTTATTCAACTCAACTTTGGTTACCGAATTTCGCCCAAAGATGCTATTTCCCTGGAAGCTAAAACATGGAGATATGCATGGCCCTTGGGAATACCCTATGGAAAATCATTTGAAGCTCCTGAAGAAAAATACCCGGGATATATTAGAGATTTTGGGATAGGATTGGTCTACCAGCGTTTTTTGTGGAAGGGTATCTATGCTTCCATTGATGCGATGAATACCCTTCAAAGATATGTAAATGAAGACAATGTAAAAATTCAAAATGGATACCAGTTATTTATGACCTATCGCTTGGGGTACCATCTGGAGCTTTTTAAAAACCGGTTCTTTATAGAGCCTTCTGTGGCAATGACGCATTGGCCGGTTAGAACCAATGTTCCTGAATCATTTGCCAAATTAGACAACAAATGGCCAAATTATTTCCTGTTTGAGCCTGGGCTTCACTTTGGGATTAATTTTTAAAATTATTGAGTATGCTAACTAAACAATACGAGAATTGAATTGCTGAATTAAATCCTCAAAGTCTAATGATAACAAAGGATTAGAATAAAAGTAACAATGTCCTAATCATGCGGTTAAGCAGGATGTGCTAAAAAACTCAACATGGCTGATTATTGAGGCATCCACCTGTTCCAATCAATAATCCATAGCTTACTATAAAAGTTCAGGATAAAATAATATCCCGGATGGATCACATTTGGTATTTAAATACTATTGATATACTATTGACATACTAAAATAAAAGTTTTAGTATGTCAATAGTATATCAATAGTACTTTATATGCATACCTGGTCCAAATGGATTTACTATTTTTCAGGAAAAGAGTTTATTAGATTATTGGTATTTGGTATGATCCTGGTAAACCGGCTGGTACCCGGGGAAAATTACCAGCCAAACCCTTGTTCGGCGGTCACTTGTCTGCCAGAAGAATACGTGTATATCTTCATATTTCGACCGTTGATTCGCATGAATACGCGTTTTTAGTTTTCCTTTTAGATCTTGAATATGGGATATTATTTGCTCCTTGATTTCCCTACTTTTTTACCAGCCTTATCTCAAATAACTTTGAATAGTATTTCCCGGTTACATACATCTTTTTTGTTACCGGATCAATGGCTATCCCGTTGAGCACATCCACCTGTCTAGTTGAAGAAACCATGTCCAGGATACCATCCATATGAATTTTTGAAAGGACTTTGCCGGTTGTGGGGTCAATTTTTACAATCAGAAAGCTGTTCCATATATTGGCATAGATGGCCCCCTCGGAATATTCCAGCTCATTCAGGTAATTCATCGGCTCTTTGTTATCGCAGACCTGCACTTTTTTGATGGTTTTCAATGTGATCGGGTCCATATAAGTCAAAATGTTGGTGCCGTCGCTCATGATCAGGTGCTTTTCATCATGGGTCATCCCCCACCCTTCCGCTGATGAAAAATAAAAGCTGTCGATCAGGGCCATGTTCTCCAAATTGTAGATAAAGCCAATCTTTGTTTTATAGGTCAGCTGGTAAACCCGGTTGTTGAAAATGGTGATCCCTTCCCCAAAAAAACGATTAGAAAGCGGGGTGCTCTGAATGATTTTGGCTGTTTTTAAATTGGTCTTGAAGATGCCCGATGCTCCATTTTCTCCGGTACCTTCATACAAATAGCCATCATGAATTTCCAGCCCTTCGGTAAAGAAAGAATCGTTGTGCGGCAATGCCTGAACCACTTCATAGCCATATTCCTCAGGTACGATATCGGACAGCATTTCAAAGTTTTTAAAATACACCCCTTCCGTACCATCGGCTTTAGTGGCAACAGCCTTAACGGTATGTTTTCCAAGGCCATCAAAATGAGGTACCAGGTAAGTAAATTCAGTGGCCGTATTGGTAGTGACCAGAGTGGAATCCACATATATTTTTGTCTCTTTCAGCTCTCCCCCTTTTACTTTTACCGAAATGCTGATGTTTAAATCGCTGCCAATGGTCATATGTCCACTGGTTGATTCCACGTTGATTTGCACGGCAGGCTTCCTGGAATCACCCGTTTGATTGGAACAGGAAAACGAAATAATAAAAAGCGAGAGAACAATAAAAGTAGTAAATGGACTGAAATTCATGCGGATCATTTTTAATGAAATAAGAAGCTTCAAAGATAAAATAAATTAAAAGTACATAAGACATCTCCTTAAAGACTTTAAGATCCTTGGCAGTTGATAAAGCATGGGGCATGGTTGGATGGTTTAATTTTTCGGCTGCTCTTTCCATGGTTCCCGGAGTCCCTAAAGTCCCAGGCTGCTGGCAAAAGACTTTTTTCTCAGAAAAACTTCCAGAGAAATACTTTACCGATCTTTTTAATGAGCTAAATTTTCCGGGAAGTACAATCATCCTTTCTTGTTCTTTTGTTCGCAAAAAACAGGGTTTTTGCGAACAAAAGAACAAGAAAGGCACATCAATCCATCAACAGTGGTCTTTGAAAATGGATATCTAACAATACCCTGATGGAAGGGTAAAAAGAAGGTTATCAATCAGGAAAAGTGTTCAGGGTTCAGTCTGAAAAATTGTTAAATGACTGGTATTAATTGTAAATCGTTAATCGTCTAATTGTAAATTACTAGATACTTATCAGTCCTTCAGTCTATCAGTTTTAACTATCTTTGGCCAAAATTTTACGATTGTGAGCTCATTAAAAAAACTTGCCGGGGAGACTGCTATTTACGGGATGAGCAGCATTGTGGGCCGATTTATCAACTGGTGGCTGGTTCCTTACTATTCCCGGATATTCATTCCTGAAGAGTACGGGGTGGTCACTAACCTGTATTCGTACATTGCCTTTTTACTGGTCATTTTGACCTTTGGCATGGAGACGGGTTTTTTCCGTTTTGCCAATAAGAACGCGGAACAAAAGGACAGGATTTATTCAACAAGCGCCATTTCCCTGTTTGCAAGTTCAGTACTTTTCGTGCTGATCGCTTACCTTTTCTCGGGCCAACTGGCCGGGTTTCTGGATTATCCCAACAGTGAGGATTACATCAAATGGCTGGCCATTATTGTGGCCCTGGATGCGGGAACGGCCATTCCCTTTGCCAATCTGCGCATGGAAGGAAAAGCCATCCGTTTTGCTACCCTAAAGCTGGTAAATATCTTTTTCAACATCTTCTTTAACATCTTTTTCCTGTCCATCTGCCCCTGGTTGCTGAAGCATCATCCCGATAGTTTTGTCCAGTATATTTATCACCGTGAATTTGGCGTGGGGTATGTGTTTATTGCCAACCTTTTGGCCTCGGTTATCACGCTGATCATGCTGATTCCGGAAATCAAAAAGATAAAACCTGTATTTGACAAGGTGCTTTTCCGCGAGATGTTCTGGTACTCCTTCCCTATCCTTTTGGTTGGAATTACCGGGATGATCAACCAGAATATCGATAAGATCCTGATGCCCGAGCTGGTGCCTGCCAGCCAAAAGCCTATGGAACAGCTGGGCATCTACGGGGCCAACTACAAGCTGGCCGTCTTGATGAACATGTTTATACAGGCTTTCCGCTATTCCTTTGAGCCCTTCTTTTTCAGTCACCAGAAAAGCAGTGATTCCCGGCAGATTTATGCCCAGGTGATGAAATACTTTATCATCTTCGGCCTGTTGATCTTTTTGGGTATCACCCTTTACATCGATTTTTTTAAAATAGTGATCGGCTCTGAATATCACTCGGGACTGAAAGTGGTGCCTTCTGTATTGATGGCCAACCTTTTCATGGGCATCTATTTTAACCTGTCGCTGTGGTACAAGCTGTCGGATAAAACCTGGATGGGCGCCTTTATCGGGGGACTGGGAGCGGTCTTAACCATTGGTTTCAACATTTGGCTCATCCCCCTGATGGGTTATATGGGTTCGGCCTATGCCGTTTTGATCTGCTTTGTGCTGATGACCGTTATTTCCTATGTGATCGGGCAAAAATACTACCGGGTGGAATACGACCTGAAACGAATCCTGCTGTATTTTACCGTCGCCATCGGATTTTACTATATTTTTCAGTGGATCAATTTCACTTCAGAAATAGCCAGATACTCAATAAGTACGGCCCTTTTTGCAGGCTTTCTGGGAGTGGTATTTTTTACTGAGAAAAAAGAGCTTGTAAGTTTTATTAAACGATAGTACAATAAAATACTTTTTAGTATTATTTTTGTACTCTATTTCACTAATAATGAAAAAATTGAAAATAGGGGTAGCCTGCGACCATGCCGGGTTTGAACGCAAGCAGGCGGTATTGAATTATCTTCAGAATCAAGGCATCGAATACAAGGATTTTGGCGCTTACTCCGCAGAGAGCAGCGATTATGCGGATTTTGCCCACCCGCTGGCCCGAGCGGTGAGCAACGCTGAGTTTGACCTTGGCGTTACCCTTTGCGGCAGCGGCAACGGGATAAACATGACGGCCAACAAGCACCAGGGAATCCGTTCGGCCATCTGCTGGATGCCCGAGATTGCGGCCCTTGCACGCCAGCACAACGATGCCAACATATGTGCCCTTCCGGCCAGGTACATCACCGATGAGCAGGCCATTGAAATAGTACGAACCTTTTTGAGCTCTGAATTTGAAGGCGGTCGCCATCAAAGAAGGATTGATAAAATACCTTGTTAAAATGTCAAAGGAAAAAGACATATTCCTGCACAAATCTGAAGAGATTGCCTTCGATTTAAAGCACCGTGCCACCATCAAGTTCAACATGGCCAAGTACGACATGGCCGTTGACAAGGGCATGAAGCGCTATTCCAACCTGGAACTGGCCAAGACACGTGCTTCCTATATCAAATCAAAGGCTGTCAATAATCTGCATGATTACCTGCTTGAATTTGAGAAGAATATTATAGCCAACGGGGCCTCTGTCATTTGGGCTGAAGATGAGGCCCAGGCCATTGAGGCCATCAAAGATATCATGGTGGAAAACCAATGCAAAACGGTGGTTAAGAGCAAGTCGATGACTACCGAGGAAATTGAGTTAAACCATCACCTGGAAGAAATAGGGGTGGAGTCTTTGGAGACTGATCTGGGCGAATACATCGTACAGCTGGCAGGGGAGAAGCCTTATCATATTGTGACCCCCTGTATGCATAAATCCAGAACCGATATTGCCGAGTTGTTTACCGAAAAGTTTAACACACCCGAGGGCAGTGCCCCTGAATACCTGACCCAGTTTGTCAGGGAAAAGCTTCGTGAGAAGTTTACCAGGGCCGATGTGGGCATCACGGGGGCTAACTTTCTGGTAGCCGATGTGGGAGGTATCTGTTTAACGGAAAACGAAGGCAATGCCCTGATGACCGTTTCTTTTCCAAAGATTCATATTGTGATAGCCGGCATCGAAAAGGTGATTCCCTCGATGAGCCATTTGGGCCTGATGTGGCCTATCCTGGCAGCCCATGGAACAGGTCAGCAGATTTCGGTATACAATTCGCTGATTACAGGGCCTAAGCAGCCTGAAGAGACGGACGGGCCGGAAAAGATGATCGTGATATTGCTGGATAACAAACGCTCATCGCTTTATCAAAACGATGATCAGTACGAGGCATTGAAATGCATCCGGTGCGGGGCCTGTTTGAATGCCTGCCCGATATATAAAAATATTGGGGGCTATACCTACGATGCCACCTACAGCGGGCCCATCGGATCGGTGATAACTCCTTATTACAAAGGGTTTAAAGCGTATAGTCACCTGAGCTCAGCCTGCTCGGTATGTGGCAAATGCACCGAAGTATGTCCGGTAAAAATACCGCTTCACCATATGCTGCTGATCAACCGCCGCGATGCCGTCAGGGCAGGGCAGGGGGGCTTTGTGTGGAACAGCGGTATGAAAGGTTACGAATACGCTTTTTCCAGGCGCAGCAGGCTGGACGGGGTAGGGGGCAAGACCAAAAACCTGCTGGCCATGTTGGGCGCTAATGCCCTGGGAGACAAGAAACAGCTTCCCCGCCTGGCCGACCAGTCATTCAGCAAACAATGGACCTCTAAAAAATAAAAGTATGCTATCCAACACGTGTAAATATGCGGTAAGAGCACTTATTTATCTTGGCAAATTTTCTGAAGACGGCACCAAGATCGGCATTCGCAAAATCTCTTCGGATTTGATGATCCCAACGCCTTTTTTAGGCAAGATCCTGCAGAACCTTGTAAAGCAGAAGATCCTGGTATCCACCAAAGGCCCCAACGGGGGGTTTGGAATGGGTAAAAAAAGCAGTGAAATCTCGCTTTACGACATTGTGCGTATTGTCGACGGGGAGGATTTTTTCCGCAACTGCCTGATCGGGCTGCAGCCCTGTGCCACCCATGCGGCCGAGGAAAGACCCTGCCCGGTACATGCCCGCTTTGGTCCCATTCGTGCACAGCTTTTGCAGTTTTACCAGGAGACCACCATCGAGGCCATCCTGGGCGATATGTCCGGCATTGAAGATTTGATAAAGTTATAACGTATTACCGGTTGGCAGGAATCTATATTCATATCCCTTTTTGCAGGAAACGCTGCCATTATTGTGATTTCTTTAAATCGACCGATTTAAGGCAAAAAGCCAGGCTGCTGTCTGCCCTGAACAAGGAACTCAAGGAAAGGGCCAGTGAATTGTCTTCGGATACCGTATCCACCATTTACCTTGGAGGTGGCACCCCTTCGGTATTGCTTTTGGATGAACACCGGGAACTTTTGGATACCATTCAGGAGAATTACCAGGTTATAGCAGATGCGGAAATCACCATGGAGGCCAATCCCGATGATCTGTCACAGGCCATCTTGTCGGCGTTAAGAAGAACAGGGTATAACCGTTTGAGCATGGGCATTCAGTCTTTTGCAGAATCGGATCTGCAGTTAATG
>DATGYU010000252.1:0-10254 GCA_035297625.1 Prolixibacteraceae bacterium | reverse complement strand
AAAGTTTCCCCATTAATGGACATGGCCAAATATCCCAACTTGATTGGCGAGATGATGTTTTCCAATGAATCGGTTGACCGCATGGAAGACCGCACCCCTGAAGTAAATCATCCCATTGAAGAAAACCCAAGGGTACAGCAGCTGGCCAAAAAAGAACGCTTTGCCTTCGATGAAAACGGCAAACAACATTCAAAAATTAAACAATATGCCTATCGTGATGGTATTTTTGAAGCCATTATCGATCGTTTCTATAAAGACCCAACCATGATCGCTTACGGTGAAGAAAACCGCGATTGGGGAGGGGCATTTGCCGTCTATCGTGGACTTACAGAAGCCCTGCCTTACCACCGTTTGTTCAATTCTCCCATTTCTGAAGCTTCCATTGTGGGAACGGCTATCGGCTACGCTATGTGTGGCGGACGTGTAGTCCCGGAAATCATGTACTGCGACTTTTTGGGCCGTTGCGGCGATGAGGTTTTCAACCAGCTTCCCAAATGGCAGGCCATGAGCGGCAATGTGATCAAAATGCCGGTAGTTTTGCGCGTATCGGTTGGATCAAAATATGGCGCTCAGCATTCGCAGGACTGGACTGCCCTGACAGCTCATATTCCCGGGTTGAAAGTTGTTTTCCCGGCTACCCCTTATGATGCCAAAGGGCTGATGAACGCTGCCCTGCAGGGTACTGACCCTGTTGTATTCTTTGAAAGCCAGCGTTTGTATGATTTGGGTGAGCAATTCCATCAGGGGGGTGTTCCCCAAGGTTATTATGAAATAGCCATCGGTGAACCTGATATCAAACGAGAAGGAAAAGATGTCACCATTTTGAGCATCGGCGCTACCCTATACCGTGCCATGGATGCGGCTGCTATCCTGCAGGAAAAATATGGTATTTCAGCAGAAATAATCGATGCCCGTAGTCTTGTTCCATTTAACTATGACCTTGTTATCGAATCGCTAAAAAAGACGGGTCGTATCGTAATCACCGGTGATGCCTCCTCCCGCGGTTCATTTATGAAAGAAATGGCGCAAACTATTACCGAGCTTGCCTTTGACGAACTGGATGCACCTCCTGTGGTGGTCGGTTCACGTAACTGGATTACCCCTGCCTATGAACTGGAGGATTCCTACTTCCCTGGCGCCGACTGGATCATCGATGCCATCCATGAAAAACTGCTGCCCCTGAAAGGACATGTGGTGAAAAATAACTTTACAAGCGCCGAACAAATCAAAAGAAATAGACAAGGAGTATAAGCCAACCTATTAATAGTAGAATTGTCATTCGTTATCCAAAACCCTCATTGTCCTTAAGGATGGTGGGGGTTTTTTGCAATGTTATGATTCAAATTCTTAGCGTTCTTTGTGGTTAATTTTTTTACCACAAAGAACACAATGTCAAAATCACAGAGATCACAAAGTGAAAATCCAAAAGGGAACAAAAATATTTGTATTGAATTTTCTGAAGAATGTCTCTTATTGAGTTATTTAGACAGCCCTATTTTATGATGAAAAATATGTAATTTGCAGGCAGATTGCTTTTTTGCTTGAAGACGCAATTATCAACTTAACTAAACCAGCTAACCATGAATAGACTTGCCCTTTATACTGTTTGTATTATTGGCTTATTAATAAATTCACTAACGGCATTCTCTCAAAACCTGATAAAGAATCCCGGGTTTGAATCTGATAAAACTTACTGGAATAATTTCTGGTCCAAAGAAGGAACCGGCTCAGCCACCATTGTTACCGACCCGGTGCATTCCGGAGCAAAGGCCATAAAGATTGATTATCCGGGATCGCAGGATTGGGCTTTTACTTCAGCCAGCCGACAGGCAGTTATACCCGGCACATGGTATGAAATGTCATGCTGGGCAATGATTACTGACCTTTCTTCAGAAGCAAACTTATCGGTTGTATTGTACGATGCCAACCAAAATGTAATTAATTGGGTGTACAGCCGGATTAATTTAGGTTCTAAATCTTCTGTTTACCGCCAGTTTTCTTCAACATTCGTCATTCCTGAAGGAGTAAAATACATTGTTCCAAGGTTTGAAGGTTGGGGTAAATGTGTAGTTTATGCTGATGATGTATCTCTTTTGCCCTACGATCCAAAAGTTATTACGGGTAATTTTACTATTGAAAACAGCCAGGTAAAGGCTGTCGCGCAGCTTCCTTCCCTTTCCATCAATATGGTGAATAAATCCAGTTCCAAAAGTTATCAAACCGGCCTGGCACAATTTGTCAATGTAAGTTCTGCTGAGCAAATCAATGCTGAATCATTAAGACTGACCGCTAAAATGCAAAACACCGCTCAGTCGGAACTTACGATCGACCTTATGCTGGAAGGAAAAGCGCTAAAGATGACTATCAGCGGGGATTCTGCTCTAAGCTTGAACAATGACTTTCAGTTCCCGGGTATGATTTCCAGCCAGGCTAATGACTATTTCATCGTTCCGCGAGGCACAGGAATCATTTTTCCAGTAAATAGCAGCAATCCTTTTGGCAATTTTCAAACCTATTCATGGAAAGCTACGATGCCCTTTGTGGGAGTGACCAACTTAAAGGATGGCTATATGGTTGCTACCGATGATCAGTATGATGCCGAATTTCAATTTCAAAAACCCATTGGACAAAACTTGTATAGCTTCCAGTTACTGCACAAGCCTGCTAAAAAGTCGCTTTCGTACAACAGGGTGGTCTACCTTGTTTTAGTGGATAACGGGTATGTCGAAATGTGTAACTGGTATCGTTCTCATGCCGAAAAGCTTGGTTTTGTAAAAACGATGGAACAAAAGAGAGCCGACAATCCTAACATCGATAAGCTGATCGGGGCTGTAGATTTTTGGCCACTTTCCATGAACATCAATCCCACATTTGTCGAAACAGTTAAATTGATGGGAATCGATAAGGCCATGTGGAACCTGACAGGTGGTTGGGGTACTTACAACTTCTCGGTGCTGATCGATTCACTTAATTCAAAAGGTTTCTTATCCAATAGATACGATATTTTTACTGATGTATGGCCATCAACACATCCCGAATGGAGCAGTTACCGCACAGAAGGTTACCCGGATGATGTGATTGTGGATTCAAATGGTGAATTGCAAAAGGGCTGGCTGGCTTATAAGGATAATCTGCCTTGGCAGGGATATTATACCTGTTCGGAAACGCATCTGGCCTATGCAAAAAATCATGTGCCGCTTGATTTAAAGACCAACCGGTATAACGCCCGGTTTATTGATGTGGAACTATCTTCCTCTCTGACAGAATGTTTTTCACCCCTCCATCCCGTAACCCGAAAACAGGATGCGGCAGCGCGAAATCAACTGCTTGGGTATATCAAAAATGACCTGACATTGGTTACCGGTGCTGAAGAAGCCCATGATTTTGCTTTTCCAAATGTGGATTACGGCGAAGGGACCATGACCATTATTCCTGCCACCAATGCCGGATACGACTGGTCGCAGCCACTGGAACCTACCGATAAGACTTACGCCGATCAAAATATCAGTACCAAATACCGTATCCCTTTGCATGGCCTGGTTTATCATGATGTTCATATCCCCACCTGGTACACGGGCGACGGGGCTTCTAAGGTTCCGGCCTACTGGGAAGATAAAAACCTTTGGAATATCCTGTATGCTACCATGCCATTGTACATGCCGCCCTCGCGGACTTACTGGGATACCAACCTGGAAAAATTCATTTCAGGATACCATTTAATCTCAACGGTTACCCGAAATGTGGGCTATTCAAAAATGATCAATCATGAGTTTTTAAGCGACGATCATCAGTTACAGCAAACCACCTATGAGAATGGATGGAAAGTGGTTGCCAATTTTGACACCATTCCTCGCGAATGGGATAACCGAATGATTGCCGCCAAAGGTTTTTATGCCTCCGGCGGAAAAATGGATGAAGCCGGCAAGTTAATGATCAATAACCAGCCTGTAGCCTGGGCATTTACCGGCAATCGTTTATTTTTAAACCCATTTGGCATAGAGGCAACTGTAAAGGGGTTGCGCAGCAGCCAGTCGGTCTTCATGCAAAAGTTCCCCGATTACCTGTTGTTTTCATTCATTGGAAAACAAAATTTTGTAGATATCAATCCTGCAGATTTACCTTTTGATATTGAGGAAATTACCAGTGCAACCGAGTACTATTCGGGCTCCGCGATCAACCTCACCAATACCATTGATGGCTGGAAACGGCTTACCCGACCCGCTGGCAAATCCTATTTCAAATTGTATTACCGCACAAAAGTTACAGGGTTGCTAAATACTCCCGCTCATTCAGCTTTGAAAATATATCCCAACCCCGCGCAGGATCAGTTAATTATTCAACAGGCATCAGGCAAAGGCTTTTTATCGATTTGCAACATGAAAGGCATGGAATTAATCCAGCAGCCTCTTTCAACTTCCAATACCACGGTGGATATTGGATTACTTGCCTCGGGAATATACATAGTGAATTTGGTTCAGGATGGATCCAAAGAAGTCCGTAAATTTGTTAAAAGATAAAGTTTTGCAGGAATTAATACGGTCAACAGGAAGTATATTTTCTCACACTAAGCCTTTTAACACCGGCAAGACCAGGGAAAGCATAATGTATTTTCCTGTGAGCTGAATTCTATGAACCTTGCCCTAAAGTTCTTTTGACTATTAACTCAAAACCATTTTAGAACATCTAATCCGGTGAAATCTGTTCATCACTCTTTTTCTGCTGTGCCCATTATAGCCCCCAAAAACGTTTTATCTGTTGGTTTTTATCCTCTTACTAATTATTTCTTTAAACATTGAGGTTTGCTTCTAACCATGCTCTAACCATGCTCAAACCAAATTCAAATTTAATACATATATAATTCGAATATAATACATATATAATACATACAAATACGAATTATATTCGAATTATATATGTATTATATATGTATTAGATTCGAATTATATTTGAGAATAGTTAGAACATGGTTAGAGCATGGTTAGAAGCAAACCTTACAGAAGTTGGATAAAAAAAAGTCCGGATGCATAATGATCATGCACCCGGACTTTTTTAATTAATCAATCCTTGCTAACAGGGGGGAGACTTTCTTTCTGTTAGTTCTTTACAATTTTCACATTGCTCACAATGCCATTTTGATGCACGCGTAGGACGTAAATTCCTTTTTTGAGGAAGGAGGCATGAATGATTGAATTCTGACCAGATTCCAGTTGATCCTTAAACACCAGCTTGCCTACAGTGTCGTAAATTTCAAGCTGAGCAGTTTTTGCTTCCAGGCCTTCTATGCGGATATCGTCATTAAAAGGATTGGGATATACAATGATGTTTTCATTTTGCAATCCATTGATGCCGGTAACCCAAGTGGTAAAATCTCCAGTCAGGGGCTCAGATCGATTACCTTGCTTGTCGACAGCAACTACTTTATAGGAATACTGGGTTCCTGCTTTAAGGTTTCTGAAAGTATAGGTACTGTCGGTAATTGACTGCACCGAATCATTGTTTAGGTAGATAACATACCTTGAAATCTGATCATTATCGGTTGACTGATGCCATTTTACCATCTGGGTGGTATTCCTTGTAGTAGTTAATGACAGGGCAGGCTTGGAAGGCGGGATGATATCCAGTGGCCAAATGATCAATCGGCCAATATTGAATCCGTCGGTGACACAGAAATATCTTAATTCATTATCTGTTGCTTTTAATTCAACTTTGCCCGGATAAATAGAAGCAAAAGTAGCCCAACCTCCTGTGCCGGGTATTTTAAGGGTGCCAAAGCGATTTTCATTATTGATTAGAATATTTAAACTTCCCCCGGTGTCCCCGCTGGCTACGCGTAGTTCAGCAAAGTATTTTCCGGGCTTATCCACCTTAATGGAGTAGGACATCCATTCGCCTGCATCGGTCCAGCCAATATTTCCACCTCCATCATTCATTTCAGTATCAACGCCATCATCCGGACGGTTACCCGAGCCCACGTTGGCTACATCTAAATCATGGTATGCAATACCTTCACCGCCGTAATCAAAAGCATCGGATTCGATGGTTCCGGGCAACAGATGAGGCGAATTAGGATCAGGATAAGGATATTTACCCGAAAGGAACAATACCTTGGTGATGGCAGAGGTACCACAGGGCCCTTCAATGGATAAACGGACGGTATCGGTTTTGGTACCCCATTTAATGACAATTTCACTGGAATCGGCCTTTCCGACAAATGCTGCACCTTCAGGTAACGTCCATTTGTAGGTAGCATTTTTGACATACGGGGTCTGAAGTAAAATATCAGCTTGCCCTGCTGAAACAAAAACCGGGCTGTTAATTGTAAAGCCGGAAACTTTTACTCCAAAAGGAATTGTGATATTTTTTGTGCCTGTGTTGATATGGCAGAATAATGAATCATCCAAACAGCTCCAATCTACAAGTACAGCTGTACTGTCAGTCTTTCCCACGATTTTACCGCCGCCTTTCACCGTCCATTGCATGGTCCATGTATTGGAAAATGAACTTAACCGGTAACGAAGGTTTGATTCACCGGGGACAACCTGATCCTTGCCCACAATGGAAACATCGATACTTTCAGGATTTCTTGGTGCCATCGTATATTTTTTATAGATGCTGGCAAAAGGTTCCTTGTACTGGCCCCAAAGCCAGGCCAAAAGAGATACCCTGTCGGCGCGGCAGGCATCCATAATTGATTGATAAAAATAATCTCCGTTGGCGGCAAACTCTCCGATGATAAAGGCATTCCCGGCATCACGCAACGCCTTGAAACGTGACCTGATGGCAGTAACGCCCACATCCCAGCGGCCATAGGCATGGATGTCAAAAATAATATTGGTTCTTCCCTGTCGCACATTTTTTCCTCTTTCAATAATAACCGCATGTCCCTGGCCCATGTGAGAACCGTTTAGGGCGATGATATTGTTGGCCCCGGTGCTTCGGATACTGTCAACAATGGATTTTGAATCCTTCTCCCACATATCGTTGGTATAACCATCTTTGCCTTCCCAGGAATAAGGTTCGTTCCATGGATTGATCCAAACGTCGGTTTTATTTTTAATAAAAGGCAGACTGACAATCTCTTTCCATCGTTTCATTATAGCCGCATAACGGGAATCAGCCATTGGATTGGCGCCCAGTAGCTGGCACCCGGGGTAGGCGGTCTTTCCCCCTGAAAAGGCATCACTGTCGTACCAGAAACCGGCAAGTATTAGCACCTGTCCTTTGCTGCGGGCACTGTTAACAAGGGTTTGCAAAGCAGCATCGCTGGTCATTTTCATGTCGATACATTCACGCGATATGTCCATTCCCTGGCTTTGCTGAGTGGAATAATTATAAGGAAGGCCGAAAACCGCCATATTATCAGCGCCCACAAATTCCCATGCAATGCCATTTTTAAGAATCTGAGATCCTTCCACCGTATAGACATTCTGTGCAGACAGCCGGCTTTGCAGGCATAGGAGTAAAAGGAAGTAAAGTAAAATCTTTTTCATCATAAGTTGGTTTGAGTTAGATTTGTCAAAGTTAAGATTATTAAACCAAAGGTGAAATTTATTGTCACTCAGGAAAAAATAAAATAAATCTGAAACAAGGGAAGCTTTTCTAGGTCGCCCATTAATAATAAAAGGGATACAACGACTCTTGTCATTGTATCCCTTTTTATGGATGTTTATCAAGCTCGTTTTATTGTTTTATAAACTTACTTGTAAATAGTTCCGTTTGGTTCGCTATTCTGATGGTATATACTCCATTAACCAACTGACTGATATCCATCTGGTAGTTATCCGCAGTTTTATTAATAAGGATATTGCCCATACTGTCAAAGATGGTAACAGTTGATTTTCCCTGGATCCCATCAATAAACAAAACGTTATTGGCCGGATTAGGATAAATTTTAACAGTTGTTTTATCCAAGACATTGATGCCTGTAATTGTCTTTCCCTGAATGATATCATCAAAAAGGAAAGTAGAGCTGGCAGTACCATTTCCTTGGGTGCCAAAATCAAACATGAAGACCAGTTTATTGTACACGTTGGAAGGTTTACCGCTAAAGTTCCAGGTTAACGTTTCCCATGCATTGGCTACTGTTGTTTTTACCGACACTTCTGTTGGACTGGCATCACCTTCCAGTTTAAAGAGTACAGGTATTCCTGCTTTTGGAGAATAGACTTTCATTGAAATGTAGCCTAAATTGGTAAAGTCGATCTTGTTGTTTAAGGTAAGATAACTACCGGCCCAGGTAGCCCCTGCATTTCTTATCATGCGGGCCACTTTTTCACTGGTATTACTGCCTGATTTTTGAGGATTGTCAATGACCGTGGCTGTTCCACCATCAAAATTAGTGAAAGCGAAAGTGCCAGTTTCAAAGTCAATGGGCAAGGTAAGCAGGGCAGGGGCTCCTTGTTGAGTCACTGTAATTGTTTTGGCAGCTAATCCTTCACCCGTGATTGTTACTGTTGCACTTCTGTTGCTGGTTATTGTATTGGCCTGAGCAGTCAAAGTTATAACGGCGATACCATTGCCACCAGCATTGCTAACCGTTAACCAGGATTGGTTGCTGGTAGCTGTCCAGTTTACATTGGATGTAATTTCAAAGGTCTGAGTACTGTTAGCAGTTGTTCCAATGCTTAATTCAGAAGCTGATAAAATAAGATAAGGCACTCCCCCGGGATCTTGTGTCACTGTGATGACCTGGCTATTTACCCCGGCACCGGAAACAGTGATAGTAGCAGTTCTGTTCTCTGTCAAAGGGTTCTCCTGGGCTGTTAATGTTACTGTTGAATTGCCAAATCCTGTGGCAGCACTGACCATTAACCACTCCTGGTCGCTTACAGCTGCCCATGCAATATTGGAAGTAATATCAACTGTTTTGGTACTATTTGCGATAGGAGCCATTGCAATTGATTTTGTTGACACGGAAAGGGCAGGAGAGGCCTCACCTTTATAGGTAAATGAAAGCTTTCCGATATTAAAGCCTCCCTTGTCAAATGCCAGCTTTATAACGTGATTGCCTGCCGGAAGAATGACATCAGGTATGACCTTTGAGGCCCAGGTGCTCCAATTGGTAGAGGTAAAACCAACTGTTATATTACCGGCCACCGTTGTTCCATCTACTTCTATGTGGAAAGGGCCTCCACCGTTAGTATTGCCTGAGGCATATCTGACGGATAAATCGTAGGCGCCTGCTTTTTCAATATTTACAGTGTATTCGAGCCATTCGCCGTTATCAATCCATCCAACGGTGTTTCCTTCGGCAGGTGTTGCTCCCGCATCAACACTTTCCGGGCTGCGGAAAGTGCCGGCATCATTCCATGAAGTTACATCAAAATAAGAGATATTTTGACCAATTCCACCTTCATAATAATCGTAATTACCGGCTTCTATCAGTTGGGAAGGGATATTAATGGGCGACCCTCCATATGGAAGCTGTGAGCCAACAATTACAGATACGGCATTTGACAATTTAATGCTGGTGCCGGCATATATTTTTGCATAGAAACTATGAACCTTGGTAGTTAAGTTTGAGATCCCGACAGAATAGGGGGCAGTGGTTGAGGCTCCAAGAAGGTTAGCGCCTTCATAAAATTCCACTTTAGTAATTCCTGAGCCGGTAGTTTCTGCCGATAAGGTAACACTTTCATTGGCAGATACCTGTAATGCGGATGCGGTAAGTTTTGCAGTGATGTCCAAATCCTTGCTGGTTTTCAAGGTACGGGCAGGTACTGTCATCTTATAGCCATCCGAATAGGTCACAGTGATTTCCTTGGCTCCATAATTGTGAGTTACATAAGTTTTGTCGCCTTCTTTGCTAAAAACGGCAGAAATCGGATAATCAGCAGTAATGGTAGCATCCATTTGCCCCATTCCGTTAAAGGTGTGCAGCCAGTGGTAGGTTTGGGCATCCGAACAGCCCCCTTTTACTTTATATCCGGGGTAATCATTATAAAGGGAGATTGCTGTTGCCGGGTCTGCCAATGCCAGGTATGACCAGTAGACATCATACCAAAGGTTATCGTTGGGAGTTTTGGAAAGTACCGCAGTTTTTGCTTTCATATCATTCCAAAGACGTTTCACGTAGTCAGCGTTTTGTCCCAGGTAAAGTGATGCCCCTGTCAGTGGAAACATCTGAATGCCATACATGGCAGCAATATCACCCGTCCAAAAAGTTCCGCGGTCGTATCCATTGCCCCATACACGGGCACACATCATTTGAGAATAGGTATTGGAGAAATTCCGGTCATTCATATCAAACCAATA
>DATGYU010000251.1:0-4864 GCA_035297625.1 Prolixibacteraceae bacterium | reverse complement strand
TGTCAACTTTCTCTGCTTTTTTGAATGTTTCGTTAATACGCGGGTCGTTTGGATCAAACATGGCAATCAGTTTTGGGCTTGGGCCAATAGAACCCCCTCCAGAACCATAATTTCCCCAATGAGAATCAAAATAGTGGTAAACAACCCCCATACCACCCGATTGGCCTCCGAAGTTATTATCGAGCCATGCATTGTCTTCTTTTTGCCCCCAGCTAGCCTGGTATTCGAACAGGGATTCGGGGTTGTTTTCTTTTCTGTAATCGAAGTTGTCGCCAAATGCTACACCTTCAAGAGTGCTTTCCGGGGTCAATTTTTGATAAGCTGCTATGGCATTGGCATAATCCTGTGCCTGATTCCCATTGTATTTTGACGCATAACAAGCCCTCAGGGTATAGCATTTTACCAGCAGTCCATAAGCACTGTTTTTAAATATACGTCCTTTGTTTTTCTCATCCCACGATGTTGGTAATAGATTGGCAGCCTCAATCAAATCGGCAATAGCAGCATCCAACAATTCAAAATCTTTTGTTGGAGGAAGCGTTGCTTGATCGATCGATTTGATTCGTGTATTTAAATTGGGAGCCTTTCGGAACATATCCCACAAACGGGAATGAGCCCATGCTCTTAGAAATAAAGCTTCGCCCCTGTTATAATCCTTCATTCCGGGAGTTTTGATCACCTTGGCAATTTCAGGATCTGCCAGCTTCTCAAGCATAAAGTTGGCCCGGTTGGAAACAAAATATAATTTTTCCCAGACTTCTGAAAGCCGCGAATCTGCCGGAGATAATCCTGAAAAAGATTCGTAAGCCCCATTACTTTGACCACTCGTTGTTAAATCATCGCCTTCAAGCAACCAACAGGGATGTAACGTTTCTCCCCGGCTGGTTGACATTCCAAGGTTGGCTCCATACAAGTTTTGAATTTCAGCATAAATAGCTCCGATTCCCCGCTCAACCCGGTCTTCATTCTCGAAATAGGTTGATTCTAATTCGGTAGTAAGGGGCACATCCAAAACATCTTCTTTACAAGCATTGAAGGTAAGGGTGCCAAGCAATAGTATGGGGAATATCTTTTTGAAATGTTTATACATATTCTGTAGTTTAATGGGTTTAATTAAAATTTAATATTTAAGCCGGTATAAATAATTAACGGTGCCGGGTTGTATTGATCTTCAGGATCTAAACCTTTAAATTTGGTAATTGTAAATAAATTGGAACATCCCAGGTAAATTCTGGCATTGCGTAAAATATTATTGGTGCCGGCATAAATCGTTTCAGGCAGGGTATATCCTAACTGAAGATTTGCAAGTCTTAAATAATCAGCATCTTCAACAAAATAATCAGAAAAACGACCATTTGCCGCCGGGTCACCCCATATCATACGTGGTATATTGGTGTTTTTATTGTCTGGAGTCCATGCATTTAATACTTCAGATGTATGATTCATGGCCTCCCCGTAAGGCATACCAAAAGTTGACTTGGTGTTATTTATTTTCTGCACATTGCCGACCCCGGTAAATTGTGCGGAAATATCAAATCCCTTATAGTCGGCATTCAGGTAAAATCCATAGAAATAGCCGGGAATTGTTTTACCAATATTTACCCGGTCGTAATCGTCAATAATTGAATCGCCTTTGGGTGAATAATATTTATTAATGCCTTCAGCAATATCTTGTTGTTTGGGGGCACCGCGCATGTCTTTAAAATAGAAGTCTCCTGCGGTAACCTTTGCCGTTTGGTAACCGGTGTCTTCATATTTTTTCATCCAGTCTTGAGCCTCTGCATCAGATTGAAAGATTCCAGCCACTTTATAGCCACGGATGTAATACAAAGGCTGACCCACTTCTATACCCCTGTCGAGCATGGGAATACCACCATACATTTTTTCAACCCGGTTTTTGACCGTTGTTAAATTGGCTCCTGCCGAAACATTCACCTTTCCGAATGTGTGTTTGTAATTGAAATTGAATTCTATACCTTTATTGCTCACTTCACCGATGTTTCCCTGAGGCATTGAAATTACACCTGTTGATGGGGGCAAGGTGACCGTTTGAAGCAATGAACTGGTTAGTTTGCTGTAATATTCAAATGAAAGACTAAGGTCATTTATTACTGTTGCATCAAAACCAATGTTTATTGTCCTGGTTTTTTCCCATTGCAAGTCGCGGGTAGCCATTCCATATACGGCAGCGCCTGATTTGGTATATCCCAATCCAATGGTGTTGGGATTGTCAGTACGCGGGCTTGGATTGTTACCCCAGGCATAGGTTGGTGCGGTATTGATTGTTGAAAGATAAGCCATATTGGCAACTTCATCATTGCCCAGTTTTCCCCAGCCGGCACGTAATTTTAGGTCATTCAGCCATTTGGCACCTTCCAGAAAGCTTTCGCGGCTGATACGCCAGGCTGCTGAAGCCGCGGGAAAAGATCCCCAACGGTAATCGGGATCAAAACGGGTACTGGCATCCATACGCAATGTCGCATCCAAATAGTATTTAGTATTATAATTATACCCTATCCTGCCCAAATAACCCTTACGAGCGGAAATATCCTTAAAACCCCCTACCCGGGTATAGAGGTTCTCACCCCCTAAATTAATCAGATTTGGATTTGTACTGGTGACATAAGTCGTGCCCACATCCGTCCAATTGGCCGTATATTTTTGTGCCATTGTATTGAGCAACAAATCAATGTTGTGTTTGCCAATGGCTTTCATATAGTTGAGTGTAAATTCGCTAACGATATTAAGGTTGTTGGTAACCCTTAACCCATAATCGCCAACCGAACCGGGAATGTTATTGGGATCCCCTCCATCGTATTTAAAGTAGGACGAATTATACTGGGTCCCACCCTTATTGGTGTTATCAAAATTGTCGACATTAAAAGTGCCTTTCAATTTTAAGCCTTTTATTGGCTCAAATTCAAGGTAGGCATTTCCCATATTGCGTAAGGAGGAATTCTTTGAATTAATCATCGAAAACAAACCGGGCATGTTATAGCGGGTCAAACTTCCATATAAAACCTTGTTGTTCCAAACCCCTTTGTCATCATAACCATTTACAACCTGTGCAAAACCGTTGATTCCATCCGCATCATAGATTGGCTGGACTACCGGGGTTAAAGCTGTTTTTAAAAGTGAACCAATATACCCCGACATGTCTCTTGCCTCAGCCGTACTTAAGCGATAATTGACGCCCAAACGTAAATACTGGTTTATTTCCGTATTTATTTTAATAGCAGCATTGTAGCGCTTTAAGTTGTTATCTATCGTTACCCCATCCTGGTCAGAATATCCAAATGAGAGGTAATAATCAACTTTTTCTGTTCCACCTGAAACATTTACCGAATAATCCTGGGTCATGGCATTTTTGTTCTTTACTGCTTCCTGCCAGTTATAGGTATCCATTTTGCCCAGGTAATTGGGATTTTCAGGTCTGAATACTTCGTTTAAAGGACTTCTTGAACCATCCGAAGAAGGATCGGAAGCATACAAAGCATTGTTGAAATCGACATACTGCTGGGCGTTCAGTAATTTTATTTCTTGTCTTAAGTTTAGAAAACCAAAACGCTGAGAGTAGTTAACCGTGGTTTTTTCTTTCCTGCCTTTTTTGGTTGTAATCAAAACAACGCCGTTGGAGGCCCGTACGCCATAAATTGCACTTGCTGAAGCATCTTTCAACACCGAGATGGATTCAATGTCGTTGGGGTCAATCATCGACATCACGTTTATTCCCCCACGAGTATATTGGTCCTGGGAGCCTTCTACCCCTGCCCCCCATTCTTTGACCGGAATTCCATCAATCACATAAAGAGGGTCTGCAACACCCCAGGTATTGGTACCCCTGATACGCACCGTAGGTCTTGCATTTGGATTTCCCTGGTTACCGCTCACCTGTACACCTGACATTTGTCCCTGCATCAACAATTCTGGTGTGGAAGCAACAACTTTGGTAATCTTGTCGGCCGAAATGGTGGAGATAGCTGTTGTCACATCACGTTTTGAGCGCGAGCCGTAACCAATTACTACCACATCGTCCAATCCAACGGTCTGCTCAGCCATTACTACATCTAAATTATTCCTATTGCCGACCATAATTTCCTGTTGCTTCATCCCGATGAAAGAAAATTGCAATGTGGCATTTTCAGGGACATTGGAAAGGGAATATTTCCCGTTGTTATCGGTGACCGTGCCATAGGTGGTTCCTTTTACAACCACCGACACCCCTGGCAGTATGGATCCTGAGGCATCGGTAACCCGCCCTGTGACTGGTTTTTGTTGAACCGAATTTCCTTTAGCTGCTGACTCATTGCCGGTATTGGTAAGTACAATCTGGCGGTCGCTGATGGTATAACTGATTTCGGTTTCCTGGAATAAAGTATTCAGGACTTTATCAATCTTTTCATCTTTAACGTTTAATGTAACCGTTTTTTTCGTGTTCACAATGTCTTCATTGTACAGAAAATAAAATTCACTTTTATCCTCAATTTCATTCAGCACATCTTCCATCCGTGCCTGTTTGAATTTTAACGTTAATTGCGTTTGTTGTGAATAACTATTCTCCGCAAAAACCTGGATAATACCCAGAAGAAAGAAAAATACGCTCCATTTCATCATAGTTAGGCATTTTTTAAGGGCATAACTTCTCCACACCCTGCGTTCTCGATTTTTTTTCATAGTTTTACATTTGTAGTTTAATTAAAAATTTAACCGTTTGATTATCTACTTTTTGATCAGGAAGGTACTCGCAATACTTTCCTGATTTTTTTTTACACTTTTTAAGTTAAAACAAAAAAATATAGTTGTATTCCAGTTTTTTGTCTTTTAATCCCTATCCATTTTTTTCTATCCCGCCTCGCTTTTAAAA
>DATGYU010000250.1:0-6321 GCA_035297625.1 Prolixibacteraceae bacterium | reverse complement strand
GCCCGCCAGGCCATTGCAGCCAATAGTCCCATTAAAAATTCAACTGCAAAAGCAGCAGAAATTGCCAATTTACCCGACACCTGTATCTGGTACGGCGGGCTTACAGGGGTGAATATGACCAGGGCAGGGGCGCAGGAATATTACAATTCTTTGTTTGAATTGTATGCCCAGTGGGGAGTGGATTACATTAAAGTGGATGATATTTCTTTTCCCTATCATGCCGACGAGATTGAAGCGGTTCATAAGGCCATTGTCCACTGCGGACGACCTATCGTACTGAGCCTTTCACCCGGTCCTGCTTTTATCGGTAATCCAAAGCACCTGCAGGCCAATGCCAATATGTGGAGGATATCGGGTGATTTCTGGGACAAGTGGGAAGCGCTCAAACGCCAACTGGAACTTTGCCGCGACTGGGCTCCATTGGTTACCGAAGGCCATTGGCCTGATGCCGATATGCTTCCGCTGGGAAAACTGAACATCCGCACCGAGCTGAAAGACCATCCGGTCAGAACGACCAATTTTACCCGCGATGAACAGTACTTCCTGATGACCCTTTGGTCCATCTTCCGCTCTCCTCTCATGTTTGGAGGAAATTTGCCGGACAATGATGATTTTACCACTTCACTGATCACCAATGAAGAAGTAATTCGGGTTAACCAAAACAGCACCGCTAACCAGGAAATCAGTTTTAAGGAGGGCATCAGTATCTGGACAGCCAAGGATAAGGACAACAAAACCGTCTATTTAGCCGTCCTGAATGTTTCGGATCAACCAGCTAAAGCAACAATTTCAGCACAACAATTGGGATTGAGTCCTCAGGCTGTTGTGCGTGATTTGTGGAAAAAGGAAGATTTGGGGAATTTAGGAAATGTAACGTCAGTTAATATTCCTGCTCATGGAGCGATGCTATATGCCATTAAATAAATCAATCATGAAAAAGTATATTCTGGTATTTCTTCCATTGCTGTTATGCTCATATCTGTTGGTGGCAAAAGACAATGGGATTAAAGAGCGTGATCCGCTAAAATGGCCGTTTTCGCAGACCTCTATCTGGAACATGCCCATTGGCTCCCATGCCCGCTATGTACATGCCCATATTGAAAGAGCCATGGCTGCCGGAATGACCATTGATGAGGATTACATTGTCATGACACCCCATGTGCCTTTGATGGAAATAGCCCAGAATTTTGCCGGCTGGGATGCAAAAAAGAACCGCTGTGAGGTGCAAGGAAAAGTGATATTCTCTGCTCCCGTACCCCGGTCGTTTATCGTAAGTCCGGACACCTGGGATGGCACAACTCCCAATGCCGGCCTTGCCGTTTTGATGCCCGACGGCCGTACCATCAAACAGACTCAGCCCTTTGCCCATTGCACGGAAGGAAAACCGGCCACCTCACAATACGTGTTTGCCGATGTGGATATTTATGGCGATGGCTATTACGGCGCACACGGGGGCTCAGGCTTATCAGCCATTGGAGGCACACTCCGGCTGGGTGAGCTGACTCCCACCTCCGGGCCGATCCGACATGCCCTGAAGGTAAATATCTTTGCCAAAAAGAATGTCTACTATGACAAAGAAACCCAAGGATACCGATGGCCTGCAAAGGCTGCAGACGGTTATGCAGAAGGTAATTATTATACGCAGCGCACCCTTGAAACAGTAAAAGCCTGCCGCATGGGCGCTTTGCTGGCCTTGCCTGCCAGCATGAAACTGGATTCGCTGGGTCTTGAAACCCGCCCGGCCCGCATACTGGCAGAGGCCTTTCAACATTATGGGGCTTACCTGGTGGATGATACCGCCTGGGATGTGTATGCCATCATGACTGAATGGTCCCCTCAGGGTAGATTTGATGATGAGTTTAAAAAGGACTGGGGATTTTCCATGAAAGCCAGTGATAAAAACTCGCCATGGGCAAGAGATATGGACCGGCTGTTTATGAATCTGCATGTGGTGGACAATAACTCAGCCACTTCTGTCGGAGGTGGAGGCCAACCATTGGTACCTTTGGCACCACCCTTTAAGCAATAAGCGGTTAGAAAAATGATCCCTCTAAAAAGAAAATGCTTATTTATCATTTCAACAATAAAATCAACAATAGATTCTCAATTATAAATCCTAATTTTCGGGCCTAATTCATTTAACCATTCATACCTATCATGAAACGAATATTTGCGCTATTTGCATTGGTGCTTTTCCTGCAGGCTACTTTATTTGCTCAGGTTAAGACCCCGGTATACAAAGACAAGAATGCCACTGTTGAAGCCCGTGTGAAAGACCTGGTCTCAAAGATGACCCTGGAAGAAAAAATCCTCCAGCTCAACCAGTACACTGCCGGCCAAAACACCAACATCAACAACATTGGTGAGGCGATGAAAACCATCCCTTCTGAAATAGGTTCCCTGATTTATTTTGGTGCCGATCCTGCTTATAGAAATGCCATTCAAAAAAAGGCGATGGAAGAATCCCGACTTGGCATTCCTATTCTGTTTGGCTATGATGTGATTCACGGATTTCGCACCGTATACCCAATTTCACTGGCCCAGGCCTGTTCATGGAATCCTGCACTGGTAAGCGAAGCCGCCACTGTGGCTGCCAAAGAGTCAAAACTCTCGGGGGTTGACTGGACTTTTTCTCCCATGATTGATGTGGCCCGTGACCCCCGCTGGGGAAGGGTATCGGAAGGTTATGGCGAAGACCCATACACCAACGCCGTTTTTGGGGTTGCCACCGTTAAAGGCTACCAGGGTAAAAACCTTTCGGATCCCTATTCCATTGCAGCCTGTTTGAAACACTATGTAGGCTATGGCGAATCAGAAGGAGGACGTGATTACCACTACTCGGATATTTCCATGCAGTCGCTTTGGGAAACTTACCTTCAACCCTATGAAGCATGCGTAAAAGCTGGAGCTGCCACCCTGATGAGCTCATTCAATGATATCAGCGGGGTTCCCGGTTCTGCCAATCATTACACCTTAACCGAAGTGCTGAAAAAGCGCTGGAAGCACGACGGGTTTGTGGTATCCGACTGGGATGCCGTCAACCAATTGATTGCCCAGGGCGTAGCTGCCGATCGCAAGGAAGCCGCCTTGAAGGCTTTCATGGCCGGGGTTGAAATGGACATGACCGATAATATTTATTTTCAGAACCTGAAACAGCTGGTAGAAGAAAAGAAAGTGCCCATGGCCAATATTGATGATGCTGTTAGCCGCATTCTAAGGGTAAAATTCCGTTTGGGCTTGTTTGATCAGCCTTACACCACCATAGTAGATGAACCGGCCCGTTATCTGCAAGCAGAAAGCAAGACAGTGGCTCAAAAGCTGGCTTCAGAATCAATGGTATTGCTGAAAAATAATGCAAAAACCCTCCCATTAACAGCTTCAGTAAAACAAATTGCACTGATTGGCCCAATGGCTGAAAACAAAGCAAACCTGCTGGGTTCATGGGCTGCGCATGGAAATGAAAAAGATGTGGAATCCATCAGTGAAGGCCTGAAAAAAGAATTTACAGCCGCCAATATTTCTATTGCCAAAGGTTGTGATTTTGATGGCAGCGATGAATCAGGTTTTGCACAGGCGCTATCGGTAGCCCAGCAATCAGATGTGGTGTTGGTATGCCTTGGCGAAAAAAGAGAATGGAGCGGCGAGAATGCTTCCCGTTCTACCATTGCCCTTCCGGCGATCCAGGAAAAGCTGGTTCAGGAACTAAAAAAAGCAGGTAAACCCATCGTTTTGATCCTTTCCAACGGACGTCCGCTGGAACTGGTAAGACTCGAACCCCTGGCCGATGCCATTGTTGAAATCTGGCAACCGGGAGTAGCCGGCGGATCAGCTTTGGCAGGTATCCTCTCAGGCAAAATCAACCCATCGGGAAAATTGTCTATTACCTTTCCTTTAACTACCGGACAGATTCCTACCTATTACAACATGCGTCAAAGTGCCCGTCCCTACTCGGGTAAATACCAGGATATCCCAACCGATCCGCTGTACTGGCTGGGTCATGGATTAAGCTATACCACTTTTGCTTATGGCGACCTTAAATTATCTTCCACCAAGATTAAAAAGACCGGTAAGCTCACTGTTGAAGTGGAAGTAAGCAATACGGGCGATGTAACAGGAGCAGAAACCGTTTTGTGGTTTATCAACGATCCTGCCTGTTCCATTTCAAGACCTGTGAAAGAGCTGAAATACTTTGAAAAGAAAGAAATAGCAGCCGGTGCAAAATCCATCTATAAATTTGAAATAGACCCTATGCGTGATTTGAGTTATGTCGATGCAGATGGTAAACGCTTTTTGGAAACAGGCGACTTTTTTGTAATGGTAAACAATCAGAAGGTAAAATTTACTGTTGTTGAATAAGCTTTCAAAGAGAACAGTTGCCTCCAACCATGGGTAACTGTTCTTTTTCTTTTAATATCAAACCAACTTTACCCGTTTATTTTGCATACAAAAATCAAAGTCTGTAATTCTCTTACCTCAAAGAAATCAAATTAGCAATCTAAATAACACAGAACAATCAATGGCTGAATATTTTAAACAGCACACCCGCATAAAGAAAATAATACTATTAATCACTTTTGCTATTTCAGCAATTCCTTTGAATGCTACTGAATCTGTTCACAAGGCTGGGAAAAAAGATCTTCAAAATTCACATTTCACTGTCCGTTTTGATCCTAATAAAGGGGTAACAAGTATTTACAGGGCAAATGGCCAGGTATTGTTATCGGGAATAACAAGCGCGATTAATTTCAAAACCGGTTGCCGTCTTTCCGCCCCCTCAAATTATACCTATACTGTAGAAACAACACCCGTTAATGATGATCTTGGACCTGGCAAAATGTTAACTATCAGTGGCCGGGATAAAGAAAAGAAGTTGGATGTCCAAACACAAATTACAATTTATGATAGTTTAAAGGCAGTAATTTTTGAGACCTCTTTTAAAAATGTTTCTTCCAGTGCAATGGTTGTTAACAGTGTTGAACCAATCCGGGTTATAAAAACGGAAGGTGGTTCGTTGTTTTATGCCAATGCTTCCAAATGCCTTACCAATGGAGCAATGTATTACGACGCAGGGACTGTTCAGGATTTCGGTACCCCCTTCCAAAAGACAGAACCTTATGGCGAGACCAAAGGAGGGATTACCCTCAACAACTCATTATCTTCCAATATAGAAACTGTCCAGAGCTGGTGGAATGCAGGATTATTTAGTGGTTTTGACAGGGAAGGAATCTCACTTGGTTATATTGAAAACAGAAAAGGATTAGGACGTATCCAGCTATTGAAAACAGACAGCGATCAACTCTCATTGGTTGCTGAGTCAGTCTATAATCCAGGTTTTGTGCTCAAGCAAGGGCAAACCATCAGTTCCGATAAATTTATGATGAACGTAGCTGATGATTCGTACCAATCGTTGGAAGACTATGCTACAGTTGTTGGGAAAATCAATCACGCACTTACCAATTCTATTGTAAATGGTTGGTGCAATTGGTTCTATACTTTAGACCATTTCACTGAGGAGGAGATCCTCCGCAATACGGAATACGCAGCCAACTATTTGAAACCATATGGATTGGAATACATTCAGATTGACGAAGGATTTCAAACTGCGCATGGGCAATGGGAAGGAAATGGCCGTTTCCCGCATGGCTTGAAATGGTTGGCCACAAAGATTAAAAATTATGGGATGAAGCCGGGAATCTGGATTTCACCTTTTGTTGTTTCGGAAAAAGCCCCTGTTTTTATAGAACATCCAGATTGGTTTCTAAAGAATGAAGATGGTTCATTAAAACGCATTGGGCCTTGGCCCAATGAAAATACAGATTGGTTTAAAAACGAATCGCCTAAGCGCTATGGACTCGATATTACAAATCCAGGAGCAGAAAAATGGTTTACTGATTTAATTGATACGATTGCCAATAACTGGGGATTTGAAATGATAAAAATTGATTTTGTAGCCTGGACCGTTTTCTCGGCTCACCATTTTTATCATCCTGACCTTAGCCCAGCCCAGGTCTATAGGAAGGCATTTGAAATTATGCGGAATACAGCAGGGGAGAAATGCCATCTTCTTGATTGCGGACCGGGAAACATTACCTCAGGCATGACCAATAGTATGCGCATTGAATATGACCAGAACTATGGGTACAGGGAAGATGCCTGGAAACAATACTTCATCGGATCATCCTCCAGTGCCGGGGCAGCAGGTAAACGCTATTATTTCAACAATAGAGCTTGGGTAAACGATGCTGACCATATTTGTATTGACCTGTTGTCGCCTCAACAATCACAGGCCGCGGCATCCCTCATCGCGTTAAGCGGAGGAAA
>DATGYU010000249.1:0-3755 GCA_035297625.1 Prolixibacteraceae bacterium | reverse complement strand
AATCCCCTTATTCAACTGCCGATAGATGGTACTGTCACCTCATCCTTGTGCTTGTTAATCAACAACAGGCCTCACCTTTTGCTCACCCAACGGGGAGCCAATGCCCTGATGGTTGATATTGAAAAAAATGTATTACGGCCACTGGCTATCCCTGGTGAAATCATTACCGTTTTTGCCGCATCCAATATGCCCGGTACCCTTTGGTGCGGCACCGAGAATGGCAGGATCTACAGCTTTCATATGGCCTCCCGTAAGTTTGAGCTGCTCGGTATCCCCAATGATCCATCTTTAAAAAGTCACATTGCCACCCGGGTAATTAGTATCTGTCAAACCGAACCTGACCTGCTGTGGATTGGTACCGACGGCAATGGCATTTATTATCTTAAGCTTACCGACTTTCCCAACAGAAGGCTGTTGTCGTCACAATTGTCCTATCCCATTGTTCGCAGTATCCTTGTTACACGCAATAACGATCTTTTGATAGGTACCAAAGGGGGTGGCATTGATGTTTTTGACGCACAGGGCCGGCATGTTCGCAACCTCTCGGTAAAAGACGGACTGACCAATAATTCAGTGCTTTCTTTTCATGAAATGCAGGATGGTACCATCTGGGCAGGTACTGACGGGCAGGGGATTGATGTTATCTCGGCAGATCTTAAATCTATCAGAAACTTCCCGCGCGACTTTTCAACCCTGAACAAGCGTTTGCCTTTTGGTTCTGTTTACCGTATCCTGGAAGATAACGATCAGCACCTTTACCTTGGTACCAGTGGCTTTGGCGTTTTTATGGTTGAATTTGACAAGGGGCCATCCCCTGAGCCTGTTTATTACGAACAGCTGATTCTGGACCCGGGCAACCGCACTGCCGGTCAGCAAAAACAAATCGTATATGCCATTACCCAGGAGCGCCCCGGGGTGATCTGGATTGGTACCCGGGGTTATGGGGTCCTTCAGTATAATACCATTACCAAAAGAGTGGTGGCCAGGTATGATTCGCAAAAATTTCCTGCAATGATTAAGAATGATGATATCCTTTCCTTGTTTTCCGACAAACAGCATACTATCTGGGTGGGTACCAGCTCCGGGATATATTCCCTGTCGCCCGAACAAAACGGCAAAGTTCTTATTTCCGGCTTAAAGCAACGGGACGATTTGGCCAATACTTCCATTCATACCATGCAGGCCGACCAGGCGGGATTTATCTGGGTGTCTACCAATCAGGGCCTGTCGAGTATAGATATCAGAAAGCGAACGGTTCGTAATTATACTTCCAATGACGGGCTTGTCAATGAAGAATTCAGTGACGGGGCTTCCTATTTTGATCCTTCTACCGGAGAGCTTTATATGGGCGGAACAATGGGCGTTGATATCATCCCTACCAGGGAGATTAAATTCTCTTCCTATTATCCCCCTATTGCAATTAATGAACTGCTGATCCGTAACATTCGGGTTGATGTGTCTGAAAAAAGTGTACTCCATAGCCGTATCAATCAACAAAACACGCTGGAAATAAAAAACAGTCAGAACAGCATTGCTTTCTTAGCCACCCCCTTGGTTTACTGGGGGAAAGAACGTCACCTCATTTCTTACCGGCTAAAGAATTTTGATGATAACTGGACTACCGCCTTGCCCAATCAACCCATAAGTTTTACCAACCTAAGTCCCGATCATTATACCTTGCAATTGAGGGTAAGCGATGAAAACAACAACTGGTCTGACGAATTGAAACAAGTGGAAATTATTGTCAGCCCCCCTTTGTGGAAGTCCAATTGGGCTACCGCAGGATATGTAATTCTTATTTTGGGCCTGCAATGGTTATTTGTACGAAATTATCTAAGGCGCGAATCCCGCCGAAAGGAAGCTTCCTTGCTGGAGTTAAAGCTTCAGCATGAAAATGAAATGCATCAGCACAAAATTGAGTTCTTTACCAACGTGGCCCATGAATTCCGCACCCCTTTGACAATCATCACTTCCTATGTGCATGCTCTGTTGGATGAGAAGGATGGATTGAGCCAAAATCCGCGTCTGCTTAAAGTATATAATAACAGTATCAAGTTGCAGAAGCTGGTGATGGAAATCATCCAGTTCCAGAAGCTGGAAAAAGGAAAAGAACCTGTCCGGATACGTAAGGTTAATTTAAGACTGTTGGCAGAAGAAGTCATTTCTGATCTTGAACTGTTGGCTCAAAAACGCGGTATAACCGTTAATCTTATATTTAATGCAGATGATGAACAAGTGAATACTGATGCCGATAAATATCAGCGTATCCTAACCAACTTGGTATCCAATGCTATAAAATATAACAAAGACGGGGGGTGGGTAAAAATCATCATCTCAGGCAGTGCCAATGAGTTTATTACCGAGGTGAAGGATAATGGAATAGGTATCAGTCCTGAGTTTCGATACAAAATATTTGAACCTTTTGGCATATCTTCTGCCCGTGTGCGCAATTCTTTTCCCGATTACCAGTCAGCAGGGCTTGGACTGGCCGTTACTAAAAGTATTGTGGATGTGCTTAAAGGAACCATCCTGTGCGAGAGTATCCTGGGCGAAGGCACCCGTTTTATCTGCAGGCTACCGGGCAGGCTCTCTGTCAATACTCCCCAGCTGGTGAAAGTGGACATGGACCCCTTCGAGGAGATCGTTCCTGCCGATGAACCTGCCAAAGCGCCGAGAGCAGGTGCCTTGGATCTATGGCCAGGTAAACCCCTCTTGCTGCTGATAGATGATGATGCCGAAATACTGGATTTGCTGAGCGATTTGCTGGCTCCTATGTATAACCTGTGCTTTGCGGCCAACGGTCAGCAAGCCCTGGAATTGATTGAAAAACATCCGGTAGATCTGATTATTTCCGATGTGATGATGCCTGTAATGGATGGCGTTGAATTGTGCCGGCATATTAGGGAGAATTTTGATACCAGCCACCTGCCCCTGATACTGCTTACGGCCAAGGAAGAGATAGAAGACCGTATTGCCGGCCTGCAGGCAGGAGCCGACTCTTATATCCCCAAACCTTTTCATCCCGATCATCTGAAAGTCAGGATCGACAGGCTACTCGCTATCCGGAAAAATATACACGATCACTTTTCCCGCCATGAGGAGATTATCGCTTTGGAAAAGGAAATACCTGATCCTTTCCTTCAAAAACTAATTCATTATATTGATGATCACATGGATGACACTTCCCTTTCAACCGAAATCATTTGCCATGAAATAGGCATCAGCAAATCCTCTCTTTACAACAAAACCCGTTTGGTGTTGGGCATTACTCCCCATGGGTTGATCAATCAGTTAAGAATTAAGAAAGCATCCGAGCTGCTCGATACCACCAACCTTTCAGTTAGCGAAATCATTAATCATACCGGCTTTACAAGCAGAACTTACTTTTACGAACTCTTTCATAAAAGCTATGGCTGTTCTCCTACCGAATACAGGCAGAAAAGAATTGCCGTAGTGTAACCTCTTATAAAAAGGTGCTTTCCCAGGGTGATAAGACTTTACCATTTAAAAGTGTATTTGCTTTATCCCGTTTTCATTTTTGCGTTAAAACGGATGTTAAAAGCATGGTGATCTTTTGTTCGTCATCCTTTAATGATTCTTACTTTCTCTAAGGTTTCTGTAATCTTTCTGTAACCTTTCTGTAATATTTATTACAGAAAGGTTACAGAAAGATATCTAATGAGTATCTAAAACAAAGAATGTTCTTCATATCCATGAAGGCACAAAGCCTATACATTATTTTTTTGCATATAATC
>DATGYU010000248.1:0-2506 GCA_035297625.1 Prolixibacteraceae bacterium | reverse complement strand
CAGTATCGTGCGTTAACCAGTTTGGTTTTGCCGACGGGGTATCCTATATCTCCACGGCCGGGGGCGCGCTGCTCGAATACCTCGAAGGTCAGACCCTTCCAGGAATTGCCGCTGTCAGAGGTGAATAATACAATTCATGTGTGAACTAAAAAAAAACCCGTGGCAAGAGCTGCGGGTTTTTTGTTTCTCACCCGTCAGATAAATCTGACGGCAAAGGATACTGCTTTGAACAACATTGCTCGCTCAATCAAGGCCCTATCCTTTGCCGTTCTCTTTAAAGACCTGACTGAATAAAAATAGATCCAACCATCCTTCAATTTTTTAAAAGATGAAAAAATCACAGATTGCCATTGAGAATTTTAAATCGCTGAATTGTGCCCAGTCCGTTTTGCTCACTTATGCGGAAGATGTGAACCTGGAGAAGAATACTGCCTTGTCTGTTGCCCAGGGTTTTGGAAGTGGAATGACCATAGGAGAAACCTGCGGGGCAGTGACGGGCGCTTACATGGTATTAGGGTTGAAACTCCGGAGAGAGGGAAAAACCATCCAGGACATTAAAACAGAATCAAAAGCCAATATGGGTAGGTTCAATGAACTGTTTCTGGAAAGACACGGCTCTCTGCAATGCAAAAAGCTGTTGGGTATAGATCTTTCCATTGCTGAGGGAATGCAACAGGCGCGCGAGAAAGGTCTGTTTGATACCATATGTGCCAAGCTGGTAGGCTCTGCTGCTGAAATACTGGAAGAAAATTTCTAACCCTGCGCTTTCCTTTTACGTTAAACGGAATAAGATCCTTATTCCTTATCAATGAAAAGTAATGTAGGCAATCTTGACCGTGTAATCCGCCTTGTTGTAGGAATTGGAATTGCCATTGGAGGGATCATTTTTGAAAGCTACTGGGGAATTATCGGGGTAGCGATACTGGCTACTGCCGTTTTCAGCTTTTGCCCCATCTATGCTCTTTTGGGCATTAAAACCAATTAAAAAAAAAGGAACACGGATTTACGCAGATGTTACGCCCGCCTGCCAAGCGTGAGCCTTTACCAAGCGGGCAGGGATGAACACGGATACTAAAAAATATTTAGAAGAAATCAGTGTTTATCTGTGATATCCGTTTAATCTGTGTTCCTTTTTCTTTGCACGGTGGCTTTAAAGTTTTATCTTTTGTTTTAACAAGGTAAAGTCAATGGGTTTGGTTAGAAATTCATCGGCACCCAATCTTTTGGCGGTATTGAAATTATCGGCATCACCATAAGCGGTTATCATCATTACCAAGGGAGGTGGAACCGGATATTTATGCTTGATATGGCCCAGTAATTCCAGGCCGCTCATGCCTGGCATGTTGATGTCGGACAATATGATCACTACTTCATGTTCATGCTTTTCCAGGCAGGTGAGCGCTTCTTCTCCTGAAAAGGCAAACAACAATTCAATTTGATGGTTTCTTACCTCTTTTCTGAAGCGCTGTTCAAACAAGGCTTGAATATCTTTTTCATCGTCAACCACTAAGATTTTCATAGTATAGGAATTTTTGTTTGTTGCTATTGAACAGGAAGTTCAATGGTGAATTCGGTAAACTCTCCTTCCACTGTATCAATTTTGATGTCTCCCCCGTGTGCTTTGATGATATCATAGCTCATGGACAATCCCAATCCTGTTCCCTGCCCGCTGGGCTTGGTGATAAAGAAAGGCTGGAAGATTTTATCCAGCACTTTTTGAGGGATACCTATGCCGTTATCTTTTACCCTTAATTCAACGTTTCCGTTTACTTTTTTTGTACTTACCCAAACAGTGGGTTTGTAATCTTCACCTGCCTGTTTCTTTTTCTCGGTAACGGCATAAAAGGCGTTGTTGATTAAATTCAGAATTACCCTGCCCATATCCTGTGGAATGACATCTACAGGTTGAAGGTTTGGGCTAAAATTGGTTTCCATTGTTGCGTTGAATGATTTATCCTTTGCCCGCAACCCATGGTAGGAGAGGCGAAGGTATTCATCGGCCAGGGCATTGATATCGGTAGGTTCTTTTACGCCGGAACTTGTCCTGGAATGTTGCAGCATTCCCTTTACTATGGCATCGGCACGTTTACCATGGTGGATTATTTTTTCTTCATTAGTGATCACATCATTAACAAGAGCCTTTATATCTTCCATATTTCCTTTGTCAATTTCTTCGTTCAATTCCCCTAATAATTCTTTATTCAATTCTGAAAAATTATTGACGAAGTTCAATGGGTTTTGGATCTCATGGGCTATACCTGCGGTAAGTTCTCCCAGGGATGCCATCTTTTCGGATTGAATAAGCTGAATCTGGGTGGCTTTCAATTCGGTATAGGCCTTCTCCACTTCTTTTGCCTGAATGATTTCCCGCTTCCTGGCGCGTTCTTTTTCCGCCTCCAGCAAACGACGTCGCTGGAAACGATTTAATCCATAGATGGCAGCCATAATCAACAGGCCATACAGGCCATAGGCCCACCAGGTTCGCCACCAGGGGGGCAAAATGGTC
>DATGYU010000247.1:0-21569 GCA_035297625.1 Prolixibacteraceae bacterium | reverse complement strand
GTGAAGCAGGCCTTGAAGGGCTTTTAGGCCGTTTCGATGAAGGACTGGATACCAAGGTTCAATCCTCCAGTGAAGGCATCAGCCTGGGGCAAAAACAGCTCATTGGCTTTATGCGCTCGGTGCTTCGAAAACCCGAATTGTTGATTTTAGATGAGGCAACCGCCAACATTGATACCATTACAGAGCAGATGCTGGAAAGTATTCTACAAAAGCTGCCAGCTTCTACCACCCGTGTAATCATTGCCCACCGGCTGAATACCATCGAAAATGCCGATGAGATTTTCTTTGTCAACACCGGAGAAATCGTCAGGGCAGGCTCATTGGATGATGCCGTTAATTTGCTGCTGCATGGCAAAAGGGAAAGCTAGTGTATGATGAATGTTGAAATACGCGATATCGGGTCCTGAGACTTCCAGTCGCAGCTTGCAGCATGCTGATAAAAGAAATGATCTTTGAAAGGTTATAGCTTTGCCATTGCACTGCTTTAAATATGGATTATCCAAGCGTCGGTTGGAAACCAACGGACCCGATGAAATCAACAAGAATATACAGAAGAGTAAAATAACGCCCGCTAACAATGTGTTGCATTCATGGTGGACGAAGCACGTGCTTCAGGGGTCGTTTTCAGTATCAACTATAATTTCTAAAATGCAGATTTATTTATCCGTATTTCTCTTTAATGTGTTGATTGTAAAATTCTTATAAGGAAAATCCCGAAAATTGAAAATAATTGTTTTAATTTTATATTACCAAAAAGAACACCTATTTCAATAAAATCCCAATATTAAAACGTATAGGATTTTAGACTACGAAAAGACAGATTTTTAAATTGGATTTATTCAATAGATGGCTTTTATATCTTTTTTCTGAAAGATTCATCAATCATAGATCTAATTTATAAATCCGTTAACAATGAAACTCTTATCGAGAAGAAAATTCATTCAAAACTCTGCCTTGTTTGGCGGTGCCATGGTTCTTCTTCCCCAATTGGAAGCCAGTATGTTGCTCAATGACCAACCCTCGGGCAACTACTTTTTCAATGAATTTGGGATTGATCAGACCCTTTGCCAGAAGCTGCTGGCAAAAGCCCTCTCGAGAGGCGGCGATTTTGCCGACCTGTATTTCGAGTATGCCGTATCCAATTATCTGGGACTGGAAGATGGGAAGGTGAACCAATCCTATGGGGATATTTCCCTTGGCGTTGGTATCCGGACCGTTAAAGGTGAACAGATTGGTTATGGCTTTACCCAGGACCTTACTGAAGAATCCATGTTGTCGGCTGCTTCAACAGCTTCCACCTTGTGCAACATGAAGGCTACCCCGGTAGTGAGTTCATTCAATCCACTCAAAACCGGTAATTATTATCCCGTAAAGGTCGATTTTAATGGCATTCCTGCCAAATCAAAACTGCCCGTGGTGCAAAGTATCAATAAAAAGTGTTTTGATCTGTCGCCAGAAATTGTCAAAGTAAATGCAGGATTTCTGAGCTCGGCAAAACGGGTAATGGTGGTTACCAGTGAGGGGGTGATGGCTCAGGACTTAATTCCTTCAGGATTCATATACGCTTCGGTTGTAGCCGAAAGAAACGGAAAACGGGAGCAATCGTTCTACAATCTTGGCGGACGCCGCGACTTATCCTATTATTCTGATGAGGTAATCACCGAGGTTGCGACAAAATCAGTGAACAATGCCTTGAAACTGTTTGACGCCATTCAACCTCCGGCAGGAGAAATGCCCGTGGTGCTGGGACCTGGTGTAACCGGCATTTTATTGCACGAAGCCATCGGACATGGCATGGAAGCGGATTTTAACCGCAAGAAAATCTCCACCTTCAGCACCATGATTGGCAAGAAAGTGGCAGAACCATTTGTCACCATCATCGATGACGGCACTATTATGAATCTTGCCGGTAGTGTCAACATGGATGATGAAGGAACTCCTGGTAAAAAAACCATACTGGTTGAAAATGGCATATTAACCAGTTACCTGCACGATAAAATATCTGCAAAACATTATGGCGTTGAACCAACTGGTAATGGCCGCAGGCAAAACTTTCAGAATTACCCAATACCTCGTATGCGTAACACTTACATGCTCGGAGGAACTGCAAGTGCAGATGATGTCATTAAACAGGCAGAAAATGGTATTTATGTAGAGGATGTCAGTAACGGACAGGTGAAAATCGGAGAAGGGGATTTTGCTTTTTACGTTTCACAGGGACGACTGATTGAAAACGGAAAGCTGACCTCCCCCATCAAAGATGTCAACATCATGGGCAACGGACCAAAAATGCTTTCAAATATAATCATGTTGGCCAACAATCTTGAAATGCACCACGGAGGTGCCGGTCAATGCGGAAAAAACGGACAGGGGGTTCCTGTATCATTTGGAATGCCCACCTGTTTAGTTAAATCACTTACCGTTGGGGGTACCCAGCAGAAAGGAGCCATGTTATGAAAAGTGAAAAAGATACACAACAGGGATTTCAGGAACTGGCTGATTGGGTAATTGACCAGGCCAACAAAGCCGGAGCAAAGGATTGCAAAGTGAACCTGTCAAAAAGACGCTTTGTAGAGATCAGATACCGTGACCGTCAACCGGAAGTGATCAAGGAGGCTACTACCCGCAACCTGAATCTGCAGGTCTTTATCAATAACCGTTTTGCAAGCCAGTCAACCCCCGATTTTCGCCAGTCTACCCTTGGCGGTTTCATCACCGATGTGGTGGAAAGTGCAAAGATTATGGAGGAAGATCCTTTTAGAACCCTTCCCGATCCCACCTATTATGCAGGAAGGATAACCAGCGATTTGCAACTGGCCGATCCAGCCCAGGAAGGGCTTACCCCGGAAGAAAGACATCAGATGGCCCAGACGGTAGAGAAGGCCTGCCTTGATCAGGGAGGCAGCAAGGTAATCTCGGTTGAAGCAGGAGAATTTGATGAAACCTATGAGGAATTTGTAAAATCAAGCAATGGTTTCACAGGGGCAAACCGTACCACCCAATGCTGGGTAGGTGCCACCATGACGGCTCAGGATGAAGGAGATCGTCGTCCTGCCGGTTATAACTGGGTGGGCTGTCGTTATCGTGCAGATCTTCCGTCAATAACAGAAGTGGGCAACATGGCAGCCAAAAGAACACTCGACCTGTTGGGAGGCAAAAAGATAAATACGGAAACGCTACCCATCATTATCGAAAACAGGGGTGTAGAAAGAGTTCTCGGTGGTCTTTTCGATCCTATGTCTGCTGGTAGCATTCAGCAAAAACGTTCTTTTTTGGCTGATAAAAAAGGGCAGTCAGTAGCCAGTAAACTTTTAACCGTTCAGGACGACCCATTTATTAACAGGGCACTTGGATCCAGGTATTATGACGGTGACGGTTTCCCGGCTAAAAAACGAAACCTTTTGACAGAGGGTGTAATTAATGATTTTTTGACCGATTGGTATTACAGCCGAAAATTAGGATGGGAACCCAACTCCGGATCCATATCCAACCTGATTATCCCACCTGGAAAACGTAGTATGGATGACATTGTCAAGGATCTGGGACGCTGTATTGTCATTACGGATTTTATCGGCGGAAATTCCAATTCCACAACGGGTGACTTTTCGGTAGGAATTATCGGCAAACTATTCGATAAAGGTCAGTTTGTTCAGAATGTAGCTGAAATGAATATAGCTGACAACCACCTCAAGTTCTGGAATAAACTGATTGAAGTGGGAAATGATCCATGGATTTATAGTCAAGCAAGGTTGCCCAGCCTGGTATTTGATGGAGTCGTAGTATCCGGTATCTGAATTGCCTGATAAATGATGCTATGGAATCCTTGAAATAATAATATCCAATATCGAATATCCAATAATCAATAAAAAGTAAAAAGCGCCTTTTTATTTATTATTGGATATTGATTGGAGCTATCCAAAAATGTAGAAAAGTATCCTAAACGCAAAGGCGCAAAGTGCTGAATAATAATAAATTTAGTTTTGTGTCTTTGCGTTTTAGCGTTAGATAATTTCTATTTAGACATCCTCTGATGAACATTAAATCCCATTGGAATTTTTTTCGCCCTGATTCTCACCAGTGGATATCTCTCCGGTTGTTGCGTCTATATTTTGCAAACAGGAAACAAACGCAATTACCTATTTGGGCCAAAGCACATCATTTCCATCTGCCAAAAACTTATTGATGGATGTCAAATGATTGGTAAATGCTGCTTTCTTTTTTATAATCCATGGTTTTGGTGAATCAATTTATAATAACAAATTGAATTTATAATTTAAAGTATTAAATATGAGTAAATTAAAATTATTTGTTTGCATTTTAATAATAGGTGGCTTAAGAGTATTAGCACAACCAGATTGGAGTAAGGGACAAACAGAATGGATTGATACCGTAAAAGAAGCACCAAGATACACTTCCTATCAGTTATTTGCATCACCTTCGAGGGGAAAGAGCACAATGGCCAGTTATTTGATTTATTTACCTCCGACCTATCAAAGTGAGACAAATAAAAGATACCCTGTTATCTATTGGTTACATGGTGGAGGAGGAAACCAACGCGAAGGTGCATGGATGGTAGAACAAATCGACAAGGCCATTAAAGAAAAGACAATGCCTAAAGTAATAGTTGTTTTGGTACAAGGACTTCCCTCTGTACGTTATGTGAATACAAAAGATGGAACAAGACCCGTTGAGGATGTAATTATCAAGGATTTAATACCGCATATTGATGCAACATATCGTACAATAAATAGTAGAGAATTTAGGGCAATTGAAGGTATGTCAATGGGTGGATATGGGGCCTTACACCTTGGTTTGAAATATCATGAACTCTTTGGTGTGATATCGGCTTTAGCACCAAGTATACTACCCATGAAAGAAGAAGATATTCATATTCAAGAAAATTTCGGATATGATGAAGAATATTATGCGTTAAATGATCCCTGGACTCTGGTTAGAGAAAACTCCAACTTGCTAAGAGACCGAACAAAGCTTAGAATTCTTATTGGAGATACCCATGAGAAGCTCTCTGATGTGGTCAATAGATATCATTTATTGATTGATTCTCTTGAAATTAAACATAAGTACATTGTAGTACCCAGAGCAGAACATAAATATGTTGATATTATTTTAAAAGCTCCCTTCAACACGTTTTCTTTTTGGGCAGAAGCTTTTAAAGATGTGCGATAAATAAATCAATGAAAAGAAATTCAAAATAAAAAAATATGCCAGCCGTTAACACCGCCTATAGCCAATGGCGGGGAATTCAGATATTCGAAGGTTTATAACCCACTCATAGGTTCATGTACTTTGATAATAAAGTACTTTGCTAACCGCCACTGGCCATATGAGTAATCGTTACTGAGGTTAAATATTTTCCCTTCTGAAGCCTTACCCTTTGTGAATTCTGAATTTGTAAATCCTATCAACAAAGCGCTATCCTTTGCCGTTGGCTTTAGCCAACCGATGATGAATGTTGAAAGCTTATGTTCATTCAACAGTCAACCCTTCACAGTATCTTTTGGAAAAACAGCTCTGTCTTCCAGCCATCCAGTGTTCTGCGCCAGTCTTTCTTGGTGCCTGTAAGTTCAAAGCCGCATTTTTTGAAAAGCTGAATGCTTACCAGGTTATCCACCGAGATGTTGGCAAAGAGTTGATGCAGCCTCAAATACTCGGATGCATAGATGCAAAGCAGTTGCAAGGCATCGGTAGCATAACCCATCCGGCGGTCTTTTTCCTTGTGGATCAAAATGCCCACCCCTGCCCGAAAATGAAAAGGATCAAAGTCGAAAAGGTCAATGGCCCCGACAGGCTCTCCCTCCAAGGTCTCGATAATCATGCGCACCTGACGGCTTTCATAAATGTCGCGCTGTGATTCCTTGATGTATTTGGCCAGGATATACTTGGAAAAAGGCTCATAGGTATTGCTTACTTCCCAGATCTGGGCATCGTTTTCCCATTCATACAATAAATCAATGTCTTCAGGTTCCAGGGCCCTGAATTGAATTTTACCATATTCAAGCTTACTGTTTTTCATGTGTTGATAATTGTTTTTTTAATTGTCACAAAGCCTGTCCCGATGGCTATCGGGAGAACTCGCCAATAATCATTTACTGTGTGGAAAAGTTTTACTCATGGCTCGTTTCATGATATCCGATATTTTTCCATGCTTTTAATACAATTTCCAAATCGTTCATCACCTTGTAATCTTTGGCATACACAATGTTCAGTTCATCTTTCTTTTTCTCGGGCAGTTTACCCGGGAAAATGGAAGCGGGAGAGAGGATTCCTTTTTTGATAGGCGGCAAATGGTTCAGGGTGCCTGCGCAATAGCCCACCCAGCTTTTGCTGCCCAGCATGACCTGTGAGATACTTTTCAGGTAGCCCGTTTTGGAGGCTGCAAACCATATCAGCCCGGGTGAAAAGACAAGCAACAGGGCCGATACCACTAAATCCAGGGCCCGTTTGTTTTTGCGGTTATTTTCCCTGGCAATGGAATTGATATGGACGATGTACAAATCCCCGGCTGTGGAGATGGAGTTACTGCCAATAATAGACAGGCTTTCCGGGGGTGCTATCTTGTAATCGATATTCAATTCACTCAGATCAAGCATGATACGAATGATTTGCTGGGAGGGTATGTCCTCCGAAGAAAAAATAAGCTCATCAATTTTGTTGATACGGATAATCTCTTGCAGCTGATGAATATTGCCCAGATAGAAATGCTGGTGGATGGTCTCATCAGGAGAAACAAATCCCACGATGTCGATCTTTAACCCTGAATTTTCAATCAGGTCAGAGATGCGTTTGGATTCCATAATGCCGGCTACCACCGCGATGCGTTTTAACTTATCCAGTTCCAGTTCCAGGCCCGGCATGCGCAGCTTGTGAAGGATAAATCGGTACAGCGGCAGCATGACAAAAGCCCATCCGGAGCCCAGCAGCAATAAAGCCCTCGAATATCGCATACTCTCATCGATCAGTGAATAAAACACCAGGATCGACAGGGTGCCCCATAGCAGTCCTTTGAAAATCCTTCCAAAGCGGATGGTCTTTCGGTATCCTCCGTTGATCCAGATGCAGCCAATCCAGATGGCTATGTAAATAGGGACGGCCACATGCAGGTACTGGGGCGGGTAATAGCCCCTTTCGAATTTGTAAGCTTCCCAGTTGGGCAACAGCAGTGCAAAGCCCAAATAGATCAATAGGGCATCCAGTACAGGCAGAAAAGCCGCCTTGATAAACTGGCCTGCCAGGGTCAGCAGGGCCTTGAAATAAATGGCCATGTTGATGAGCATGGTATAAAGGCGGGCATTGCCCTTGGAAAAGTGTTTTTTTGCAAAGATGATCATCGCGTTGTAAAACACCTTCACATAGTTGATGCTTCCCTTTTTGGTGCTCTCTCCCTTGTAATGAATAATGGTAGTTTCAGGAAAATAATAGTTTTTATACCCCCCAAGGGTGATACGGTAGGAAAGGTCGATGTCCTCGCCATACATAAAATAATCTTCATCGAGCAGCCCTATTTTATCCAGTGTTTCACGTCTGAGCAGCATGAAGGCCCCGGCCAACACGTCGATCTGGTGAATCTTATCATTGTCAAGATATCCAAGGTGGTAACGGCTGAATCTTTTGGAATGGGGAAACAGACTGGCAAAACCAAACATCTTCCAAAATGCTACTTCCGGAGTGGGTAGTCCTCTTTTCGATTCAGGCAAAAATCGGCCTTTGCCATCGATCATCTTCACCCCCAAGCCCCCGGCATCGGGGGTCTGATCCATGAAAGCTACAATCTTTTGAAAGCTGTCTTCCTGTACGACCGTATCGGGGTTAAGCAGCAGAATATATTCCCCTTTGGCGAGGCGGATGGCCTGGTTGTTGGCCTTCGAAAAGCCTACATTGTCCTTGTTGGCAATCAGGGTGACCTGGGGAAATTTCTCCTCCACCATCTGGCACGAACCATCTACCGAATCATTGTCAACAACAATTATCTCAGAACTTATCTTCCGGGCCGCTTTCAGGGCTGCGTAAAGACATTGTTCCAAAAAGTATTTTACGTTATAATTGACAATGACGACGGTTAGTTTCATGGATCTGCAATATTAAACACATAGATACATAGGGCACATAGTTAATTCTTTTCTATGTGCCCTATGTATCTATGTGTTTATTTTTCATCTTCATATTGAATTATCGAATCCTCAAAATTCATCTTGCATTTGCAAAAAAAGCAATTCTTATGAGTTATCTGATGTAAAATTATAATTCTATTACATAGAAACATCTATCACGGACATAAAATTTCACCTATGTGCCCTATGTATCTATGTGTTTATTTCTCATCTTCTTACTGAATGATCGAATCCTCAAAATTCATCCTGTTCACAATCGATCGGCCAAGGGTAACCTCATCGGTATATTCCAGTTCATCTCCAATGGATACCCCACGGGCCAGGGTAGAAATCTTTACATTCAGGGTTTTAAGTTTTTTGTAGATGAAAAAGTTGGTAGTATCCCCTTCCATGGTGGTGCTCAGGGCCAGAACGATCTCTTCCACCGTTCCTTCCTTCACCCTTTCAACCAGCGATTCCACTTCAAGGTCCGAAGGTCCGATGCCATCCATGGGAGAGATGATCCCTCCCAGCACATGGTACAGGCCGGTAAACTGATGGGTATTTTCTATGGCCATCACATCCTTGATATTTTCTACCACGCAGATGAACGAGCCGTTCCTGGAAGGGTTGGAACAGATGTTGCAAACCTCCGTATCCGATATGTTGTGGCACACCTTACAATGCTTTATCTCAGAGCGTAACTGTATGATGCTGTTGGCAAACAGCTCCACATCATGCACATCTTGCTTGAGCATGTGCAAAACAAGACGTAGTGCCGACTTTCTGCCAATGCCCGGTAGCTTGGCAAACTCATTCACTGCATTCTCCAACAGCCTGGAAGGAAACCGATCTAGGTGCATATTCCATTGGTTTTATAAGCTTCAAATTTAATCAGCTAAAGTTAATAAATAATGTCTATTGGAGTAAAATTCACTGGTGCACAGTATAAAGTGACAAAGTACCTAAGCGGCAAAGTACCAAAGTTATTGAGCAGAGCGTTTATTTTTATACTCTGCTACTTTATTACTTTGGTACTTTGTAACTTTGGTACTTTGTAACTTTACAGCTGGCTGCTTTATTTATGCAGATACTTGGCCACCGTGGTCAAAACGTCATCCATGCGGATCGGCTTTACCAATACCTCATTACATCCCGAATCATAACACCGCTGTTTATCTTCAGCCATGGCATAGGCCGTCTGGGCGATAATGGGTATGTTAAGGTCCTTGAGCCTGATCTGGGTGGTGGCTTCATATCCGCTGATCTCGGGCAGCTGAATATCCATCAATATAAGATCAATCTTGGTAGTATTGAAAATGGTCAGCACGTCGATGCCATCCTTGGCCCAAACAATATTGGCCCCTGTTTTTTGAAGGATACTTTTTAAGTATTCATAGTTGTAAGGGGTATCCTCTGCCACCATGATCGTATAGTTGCTAAAATCATATTTCCCTTGCGTGGGCGCCGGGGGTGCTGTTGACTGAACGGCCGACTTGACCATCGGGATCTTGATCTTATCGTATGGAAGCGTTAGAAAGAATACGCTGCCTTCGCCTTCAATGGATTTGACGTTGATATCGCCCCCTAACAACAAGGCCAGGTCTTTACAGATCGATAATCCCAACCCTGAAGCCACACCCGTGTTGGTGGCTTCATCGGTATAGTTGAAGCGTTTAAAGATGTTCTTGATCCTGTCGGGCGGAATGCCAATGCCGGTATCTGAAACAAAGAACCGCAGCTTGTTGTCATTGATGATGTTATAGCCAATTTCAATCTGCCCGGTTTCTGTGTATTTCAGGGCATTGATATACAAATTGTTTAGTATCTGTTTCAATCGGTAAGGATCGGTAAAGATCACATCATGATGGGACTCGTCGGGAAGCTGGAAGATTAGCTTCAAATTCCGGTTCTGCTTGCGTTTCAGGAAATTGTTATAGGTCATTTCCAGTTCGGCGAACAGTTCTCCAAGTGAACATGCTTCTTTTTTGATTTTCAGCTCATTGGCTTCAATCTTTGAGACATCAATAATATCGTCTATCAGGCGCAGCAGGGCCTGGCTGTTTTCTTCAATGATGTCAGAATATTTAGTCCTTTTTTGGGTAGATAAGGATTCATTTTTCATCAGTTCACTGAAGCCAATGATGGTATTGATAGGGGTGCGTATTTCATGGCTCATATTGGCCAAAAAATGGTTCTTGTAGTTGTTGGCTATCTCGGCATCCTGCTTGGCTTTTTTCAGGTCTCTTTCAATTTTCTTCAGGTAGGTGATGTTCTCCGCTATTTTTACATAGTGGGTAATGGTCCCATAGCTATTCCTGATGGGTGAAATGCTGGCCAGTTCCCAGAAAAACTCACCGGTCTTCTTCCTGTTCTTGAATTCTCCCTGCCATTCATTGCCCGCGCTGATGGTCTTCCATAGTTTCTCATAGAAGCTGTCGGGCTGGAATCCTGATTTCAGGATACTGGTTTTCTTGCCGATAATTTCATGGTCATTCCATCCGGTGATCTTGCAAAAGGCAGGGTTGAAAAACTCGATTACGCCTTCCGTGTTGGTGATAATCACTGATATGGGGCTTTGAACAATGGCCTGGTGCAGTTTGGTATATTCCCCTTCCGATTTTTTCTCTTCGGAAATATCGCGGTGGGTACCAATGATGCGAAGTGCTTTGCCATTTTTATCCCGAATAACCGAAGCACGGCTTTTGATCCAGATATACTTGCCGCTTTTGTGCCTCATCCTGAATTCGGCATCATAAACAATCATGTCGCTTTTGATGAAATCCTCAATAAAATGAGTCATTCGGTCCTTGTCTTCCGGATGCAGCAGATCTTCCCAAACCCCATAATCGTCGGGCAACTCGTCGGGATAATAACCCAGGATAAGCTTCCATTTTCTGGAATAGAAAGTTTTCCCACTGCCAATCACATGGTCCCATATGCCTAAATCGGCTGCCTCGGCTGCCAGCTGAAACCTTTGTTCATTTTCAAGCAGCTGTGCCTCCGTCTTTTTAAAGCGGTTGATATTTTTCAAAATCACCAGTACCGACTGTTGTTTGCTTACCGGATCGGTCTCGGGAATAAAAGTCATGTTCCACCAAATGGGTTTTTCCCCTTTGTTGAGCTGGATATCTTCCCTGATTTTCTTCTGCTGCTGAAAGGCCTTGTTGATCAAATCACTTACCTGGGTGGTTTTATTTCCAAAAAGTTCAATGCCTTCAATGGATTTGCCCTTAACCTCGGAGGCCAGCTCTCCTAATTTGGGATATGAGTTTTTGGAAATCTCACTTACTTTTAAATCAGGGTTGACCCGTATAAATATCTCCTGCAGCTTTTCTGGCAGCGACTGCTGATCGAATTTTTCTTCCAAAGGCTTTTCCTCAAAGCTAAGAATGGTAAATCCCGATGCTATAGGGGTAACAGAAATGGCAACAGAAGTGTTTTTCCTTTCATAGGTGAAATGCTTGATATGCCTGGAACTGATGGCCGGCAGTATCTCCTCTTTGAAATAGGAACGCAGGTTTTTACTCAAAGCTTCCATCACATGAACCAGGTTGTCATTTTGATCGATACTCTCTATGCGGAGAATCTGAATAATATGGCCCGAAATCTCCTCAATTTCCAAGGTTTCATTGATTCGGATATAGCCTGAATAGTATTCGGGTGTGTCGTTTTTAATAAACATATTTGTAATGTGTGTTTATATACCTTAAATTTAAAAAATTAAGTATTACAAACCGGATTGTCAGCTACTTTTTTTTAATAAAGTCTTCATTTCTGATTTTCCCTTCCTGCCTGGCCTTCCGGGAAGACCCTTTTATTGATCAGCACAATTACATTTCAGTTATAAAGTTAAGCATAATAAAGGAAACGTTTGATTTTTTGTGTTGGAGTTTTTTCAAATGGATCTCTTTGTAAAACAATACGTTGAATCTTTGAGAACTTGTTTAATTCCTCATTTACCTTGTTTTGTATATCCTGAAGTACTTCATCAATCTTATCGTTTAAATAGGAAACCGCTTCCGTTTTCATGTTTTGATATTTTTTTTCCAGCTCTTCCATGTTAAGGTGTACCAAGGCTACCAGGCGTCCTTTTTGTTCTACAACCAACGATTCAACCACATATTCCATCCGGTTGATGACCGATTCAATCTCTTCGGGGTAAATATTTTCTCCACTGGCTCCCAGTATCATATTTTTTAACCGTCCCTTGATATACAGATTTCCTTGCTTATCGAAGTAGCCAAGGTCGCCGGTTTTGAGCCAATGGTCTGGGGTAAATACTTGTTTGGTTAACCCGGGCTCTTTATAGTATCCCAGCATCACGTTTTCACCCAACGCCTGGATCTCGCCCAATCCGGTCTTATTATCCGCATCAGCAATGCGCAGTTTTACCCCGGGCATGGCAGGCCCCGTGGAAAGGAATTTGGTCTTTCCCACACCTGCTCCTGCCAAAAGAGGTGCTGATTCTGTCATGCCGTAGCCAATGGCCAAGGGGAAATTCCCTTCCATCAGGAAGCGTTCCACATTGTCATCCAGCTTGGCCCCCCCGATACCGAAAAACCTGAGCTGCCCGCCAAAGGTCTCGTACAGCTTTTGCCCTGCCACCCGGTTGAGCAGCTTCCTGAAGGGCGGTACCTTGTAAAGGGTACGGGTAACAAACTTACGGTTGATCTCGGGCAGTATCTTCGATTTATAAATCTTTTCAATGATCAAAGGAACCAACAGCATGATGGTCGGACGCACCTGTTTTAAGGCAGACAACAAAACGGAAGCCACCGGAGGCTTTTGCAGGTAATGTACTGATGATCCAAACATGAGCGGAAATATCAATACCAGGGTATTCTCAAAAGTATGGGAAAGGGGCAGCACCGATAGAAAACGATCTCCAGGACCTATATTTTGAATGTACCAGCTTTGCTGCGCCGTCCAGACAATATTTTTATGGCTAAGCATTACCCCTTTTGATTTACCCGTGGTGCCAGAGGTATAGATGATGGTGGCCAAATCCTGTTCGTCAATATTTTCATAAACAAACGCACTTTCATCCATCTTGTCATAATCCACCTCAACGGTTCCCGATATCACCTTAAAATCCTCAATGGAAATGATCGTTTGCCCGGGGTCAGAATTCAGCTTTGCACGTAAACTTTCCGATACATAAATCACCTTTACTTCGGCATGATCCAATATGTTTTTTATCTCAATGGCGGTAAAATCAGGCAGGATGGGCACTACAACCGCCCCGTTTACCAAAGCCCCAAAAAAAGCAACAGCCCATTGGGGCATGTTAAGACTTAAAATGGCCACCTTATCGCCTTTGCGTATCCCGATTTGCTGAAGCTGAAGGGCTGCTTTTTTGACCTCTTTCTCCAACTGGGCATAAGTTCTGTTCTCTTCCCCGACAAATACCAAGGATGGATGGGCTGCAAAATTGGTAAAACTGTTTTGCAGCATTTTAGTAATTGTCAAAGTTTCAAGCGTTCCCATAAAATTCAATTAATGCCTTGTGTTGTATTAGTTCAATATCTAAATAAATGAAAAATGGCTGAAAATACAACATCCTTATCTAATATTAACAACAATTAAGATTTTTGGTTCCTTCGAAAGTCTATGCTCACCTGTGGTTTTATCTTCCATAAATTGGCTCAGGCACAAAAATGCGGCGAATAAATGGATGCATCAGCCCAAGGCAATTCATTTTATTTTTTAAAGCGGGTCGATCTGCCATCAAGTCTATATCAATGCTATGATAAGTCTATAGCAAATCTTTATTTTTAAAATTTCAACATAGCTTTCCTATAGACATGATATAAGGTTAATATAGCTCTGGTGGAAAAGAATATTTAATTTCCGGTTGAAACAAGGTGGTGTTCTGAGCGATCGATGTAAATAAATATTCAATTATCAATTTTAGTAAGGCCATAAACATATAACCTGAACAGGATGAAATGCAGGAAAGTGGGTGGTATATGAAAGAGGCTGTCCAAAAAGTATACAATATGACATTTCTTCTCTGTGTTTTCCTCTGTGTATAACATTGAGAAACTCTGTGGTTCAATTGTTTAATTTTAACCAAAGAGGAACATAGAGTTTTTGGACAGCCCCTGATAACACAGAGTTGTTGGACAACCTCTGGTTAACATTTGATTCTTTCAGGATTTTCATCTTTTCGTCCTCCGGGTAATTTGTCGGGCACCGTTAGAACTATTTTAATAGCTTTTAAAATTGTTCATTAAAACGGGTCTGTTACGATTGAAATAAGTTGAAAGAAAGAGTAGTAGTAAATAAGAGAAAGGCTGAAGTAAATATTTTATGCCAAATTGTTAAAATATTAAGGCCAATTTATTCTGTTGATCGGTTTAAAAACCATAAATTTGGGGAAAATGGATGAAAAGAAAATAGTTGCAGAGACAGAGGGGTATATCTCCAGTGAATTTGCCATCGAAGGCAGTGGGCATGACTGGTTTCATGTAGACAGGGTCAGGAAATTGTCCATGCTCATTGGGGCGAAAGAAGGCAGTGATCCATTTGTAACCGAGATGTCCGCCTTGCTGCATGATCTGGATGACTGGAAGATTGCAGCATCCGGAGTTGAGCCATTGCACAGGGCAAAGGAATGGCTCAGGCGCATGGAGGTTTCTGCGGATAGAAGGATTGCCATTTTAAATGTAATTGAAGATATCTCATTTAAAGGGGCAAAGATCAGCACTCCGGTGCGTTCTCTGGAGGCTGCGGTGGTCCAGGATGCCGACCGGCTGGATGCCATAGGTGCCATTGGAATCGCCCGAACCTTTGCCTATGGCGGCCATAAAAACAGGTTGATCTATGACCCGGCCATTCACCCGGTGATGCACGATGACTTTCAAGCCTATCAAAACAGTACGGCACCGACAGTCAATCATTTTTACGAAAAACTGCTGCTGTTAAAAGAGCGGATGAATACCCAAACAGCAGTGGCCCTTGCTAAAGAAAGACATCAGTTTATGGAAAGTTTTCTGGAACAGTTTTTTAACGAATGGGAAGCAAAAAAGTGATTAGAACAAAATAATGTCGCATAACGAAATGCTGTTAGCTGGAAGCAGGGCAAAGGGCAAGGGGCCAGTGGTCAGTGTTCAGTGTTCAGTTGGCAGAGGCAAAGAGCAGTGGTCAGAAGCCAGCAACCAGAAGCCAGAATTCCGAAGCATTTCAGTATGCAAATAAGTACAGCATAAATATTACATATCACATAAATGACAAACAATTATACAACTAACTCGATGATGAAAATTGAACACATTGCTATTTGGACCCGCGATCTGGAAGGAATGCGTAATTTTTACACTCATTATTTTGATGCAGTATCCAGCTCTGCCTATTACAATCACTCCAAGGAATTTAAATCCTATTTCCTTTCTTTTGGAGGCGAATGCAGGGTCGAACTGATGGAAATGCCTGCTGTTTCGGCCAATAAGAATGACTACCATAAGCATATTGCGGGTATCGCTCACTTTGCTTTCAGGGTTGGAACCCGTGAAAAAGTGGATCAAATCACCGACTTGCTAAAAGAAGACGGCTATGAAATTATCAGCCCCGGGCGCATGACCGGCGACGGCTACTACGAAAGCGCGGTTTTTGATCCGGAGAAAAACAGGATCGAGATACTAGCGTAGGGAGAGTTTCAAGTTTCTGGATCTATGTTTATACGATCGGTTTCATTATGATTTAAAAATCATTGGCCAACTGTTTTTCGACTTGGATGGGCAGCATGGTTCAGCCCAATGGTGGCGATATGGATTTTGAATATTCTCCAATAAAAAATTAACCACAAAGAACACAGCGTAAAAAACACAGTGGAACACAAAGTATTTAAAAAAAAATCTTTGTGTTCCTTTGTGTAATATCTCTGTGTTCTTTGTGGTTAAATGGTTTGAAAATGATGAATGGTCAATGGTAGAGCGCTTAAATGGATTTGGTCGATGAAAACTGAATACTGTTTTCTGATCACACTTATTCTTCCTTGCCACTTAAATAATTTCTTGCAGCATAATCCAGCTGTTCGTACCACTCTTCGCCATATTTGCGAATCAGCGGCTCTTTCAGAAAGACATACAATGGAAGCTTTTGTGCCTTACCACATTTACGGCCGGGCTTGCAGATATCGATCTGCTGGTAGTTGACCGCATCAAAACGCTTGTACTCGGTGATACGGATAGGGAAAAGATGGCAGGAAACGGGTTTTCTGAACTTTGATTTTCCATCAAGATACGCCTTTTCGATGCCACATTTCAGGATGCCATTATCATGTATGGTATACACACATTGATGGGAATTTACCAATGGGGTCACCAGATCACCTTCAAAGTCGATTACTGCAAAACCTTGCTTTTTAATCTCTTCGCGGTGTTCCTCGGGAAGATAAGGCTCGATTTCGGGCCAGGCCTTTTCAATGGCCTGCACCTCTTCCTGAGTGATAGGGGCACCAGAATCACCTTCCACACAACACGCTCCTTTGCACTTCAGCAAATCACAAAGAAACTGCTTTTCTAAAATATCCAGGCTGACGATAGCACGGCCAATTTCAAGCATAGGAAAAAGTTTCAAGTTTCAAGTTTCAAGTTTCAAGTTCGCTCTTGGAACTTGAAACTTGGAATTTGAAACTAATTGTTATTTTTCAATGAGGACATTTCCGGTCATTTCTGCCGGGATTTCAAGGCCCATGATCGATAATAGGGTAGGAGCGACATCGGCCAGGATGCCGTCTTTTATTTTTGCGTTTTTATTCTCAGAGACATAGATGCAGGGCACCGGGTTCAGTGAATGAGCCGTATTGGCTGATCCATCCGGATTAACTGCATTGTCGGCATTCCCGTGATCGGCGATGATTATTATTTCGTAACCGCCTTTTTGGGCAGCTTCCACAACGGCTTGGGTGCAGCTGTCGACAGCAGCAATTGCTTTTACGATGGCTTCATAAACGCCGGTATGACCTACCATGTCACCATTGGCAAAGTTCAAACAAACAAAATCTGCTGTTTGGTTGAGCAGTTCAGGAACAATCAGGTCACGCACCAGGGGAGCTGACATCTCAGGCTGAAAATCATAGGTAGGCACTTTTGGTGAAGGTGCCAGCAATCTTTTCTCTCCCGGGAACTCTTCCTCGCGGCCCCCGCTAAAGAAGAAAGTGACATGGGCATATTTTTCTGTTTCAGCAATACGAATTTGTTTGAGTCCTGCCTTGGCTACGATCTCGCCCATGGTATTGTTCAGATTGGGCTTGTCAAAAATGACATTGATATTTTTAAAGTCCGCCTTGTAGTTGGTCATCGTGTACCATTGCAAAGGCATGGTTTTCATGCCATATTCGGGCAGATCCTGCTGCGTGAAAGCGATAGTCGTCTGACGCAAACGGTCGGTACGGAAATTGAAACAGATCACCACATCGTTTTCCTGGATGGTAGTCAGCGGCTTGCCATTTTCATCCACCATCACAATGGGTTTCATAAATTCATCGGTAATACCGGCATCATAGAATTCCTGAACTGTCTTCAGCAAATCGGTGGAGGGAGTGCCTTCTCCTTTGGTATAAAGATCGTAAGCCAGCTTCAGACGGTCATAGTTTTTATCCCGGTCCATTCCATAGTAACGGCCAATGATGGAAGCGAATTTCCCATTGGTACCCTTGAGTGCTTCCAGGTCATTTTCAAGGAATCCATATCCAGAACGGGGGTCGGTATCGCGTCCGTCGGTTAAACCGTGCACAAACACGTTTCCAAGGCCCATATCGGTGCCAATCTGGCAAAGGGCTACCATATGTGCACTCAAGGCATGAACTCCGCCAGGGCCAATTAAACCGATCAGGTGAACGTTCTTGTTATTCTCCTTTGCATAGGTGAAAGCTTTTATGATCTGAGGTTCTTTCCAAAGGGATTTATCGCGTATTGACTTCGTAATTTTTACCATGTCCTGGTACATGATCCTGCCGGCGCCAATATTCAGGTGCCCTACTTCAGAGTTACCCATTTGCCCGTCGGGCAGACCCACATTTTCACCGCTGGTGAGCAGTTGCGAATGAGGATAATTGGCATTCAGGTAGTCCATAAAAGGGGTTGGAGCTGTTGCAATTACGTCTCTCGAAGTTCCATCCCCGATACCCCAGCCGTCCAGGATCATTAACAGTGCTTTTTTATACGTAGCCATATTCTATAGTAGTTTTTATAAGTAAACAGTTTTAACCCTCAAAAGTATCTCTTTTTTCTATCGGTTAAGAAATAATCAGTAAGGCCCTTATGTGATTTAACAATTATCTTTCATTTACAGTGACAGTTGTGCCTGTCATGCATCAGTTTAACAGAGATACGCCTGTGGAGGTTTAGTATCGCCATGACTATATTACTATAGTTACAGGTTTCAAGGGATTGAAGGATTGAAGGACTGATCATAGTGCTCTGCACATCCTCTCAGTGCTCATTATCTCATTATCTTCTAATCCTTATCTGGATGGCATTGGTTACCGGCTTCTCGGAAACAAGAACTAAATAGCCTCCTCCGCCTGCTCCGCTTAATTTCCAGCCAAGAGCAGAATTTTTGTACTCTTCAATCTGCTCCAGGATAGTGTCACTGACCATATGGGGGAACATGGCCACCTGGGCATCAAAGCTTTTGCGGAATGCTGTGCCAAAGGCCGATGCGTCTTTTTGCTGGATAGCTTCCCAGCATTCGTAAGCGGCATCTGCCAGGGCCTTGGCATTAGGGGTGTTGATATTGGTTCCGGAAAGCACATCGTAGGCCTGACCACGCGGTGCCAGGGTGATAAACCACAAGTGGGATTCAATAAAATCCAACACCGCGGGATCCGTAATGCTGGTAATTTTCGATGGCCAGTACTGTCCGCTTTCATAATCCAGCTTGTTGACCCCAGGGAATACGATGCCAATGGAATCCTGTGATCCTGAGATATATTTGGTGCCAGGAGGATTTTCAAAGCTGAACAGGGTCTTGGCCCTTAGTTCGTAATGACCTTCGGGAATATCCGTTTGCCACAGTTGAATGGCTTTTTTACGGGTACTGCTCGACATGCCGCTTCGGTCGTTAAAATCATAGTCGGGTTCAATAGAGATTGTCAGTACGGGCCCGGGATAATATTCCGACACATAAGGCTGATCAAGCCATCCGCCGGCTAGGTCCAGCCGGAAAGGTATGCGGCATTCACTGCGCAGGGATGTGGTGGAACGTACCGGTAGCCCGTCAGCGGGAAGTCGTTTACTGACCATCAGCTCGATGCCCATCTCCTTGCAAAGGGCCAGCTTGTCGGGGGTATACCCATCCTCGTTGACAAAGAAAATATCGGGTTTAAGCTGTTTGATCTCCTGCTCGAAATCCATTAGCCCTGCCCCGGAGTTGATCCAGGCGTCTTTTACAAATTTGATCGACTTTACCATGAAAAGTCTTTCCGAGTTGGTGTTGATGGTACGACGGCCTTTAAGGTTATAAACCGTTTCGTCCGATCCAAGTCCAACATAAAGGTCTCCCAGGGTGGATGCTTCCTGAAAAAATGCTACATGCCCCGAGTGGAGCATATCATAACAGCCTGATACAAATACTTTTTTAGCCATGCAATGAATAAGCCGGGTTTATATGCGTTAATTGGTTTAAAGGTCGAAAAATAATATTTATTAACGGGAATTATGCAGAAAGAGAAAATGAAAATATTGAATATTGAAAGTTTGAATTTTATGGTGTTCTTACTTAGTGAGCTTTGTGTAATTTCTTTGCGTTCCTTGTGGTAAAAAAGATTTAAACAAAGAACCCAAAATTGAAAATACACAAAGTTCACAAAGTTAAATCATTTCATTATTCGATAATAGCAATTGTAATTACTTCTATTATTTACGTTTATTGTTTTTTGTTGGATGTTTATTGGTGCAAAATTATCTCTTTTCCAGATACCAATCCATCAGCATTTCAATTCCCCTGTCTATTTCAATCTTGTGGTGCCAGCCCAGAGAATGCAACTTGGAAGGGTCTGTCAGTTTGCGCATGGTGCCATCGGGCTTGGAGGTGTTGAATACCAGCTGCCCTTTAAAACCTACCTTTTGTTTTATCAGCTCTGCCAGGGCGCGGATGGTGATTTCCTTACCCGTTCCTATGTTTATATGGGTATTGCGCACCTCCTTAGAGGAATTATCGTCTTTTGGGATGACATCCTTAAAATCAATGTTCTCAATGGCAAATACGCAGGCATCGGCCATCTCCTCGCTCCATAAAAACTCACGAAGAGGAGTGCCTGTTCCCCAAATCTCCACCGACACTCCCGAGGAATCTTTGCTGATGCCATATTTGCTGAGTTTTTCCAAAATGGCTTTTTCATCCGCATCTCCCGATACTCCTTCAATGCTTCTTTTATTAAGATCTTCACGGATAGCTTCCCAGTTGCCCTGTTCCAGGCAATGGCCCAGGTACATCTTTCTAAGCATGGCCGGCAGCACATGCGACTTTTCCAAATCGAAGTTATCGTTGGGCCCGTAAAGGTTGGTAGGCATCACCGAGATGAAATTGGTGCCGTACTGCAGGTTATAGCTCTCGCACAGCTTGATGCCGGCAATCGTTGCAATGGCATAGGGCTCGTTGGTATATTCCAGGGGGGCTGTCAAAAGACAGTCCTCAGGCATGGGCTGCGGAGCTTCCCTTGGATAGATGCAGGTGCTTCCCAAAAACAGCAGCTTCTTCACCCCGTAAAGGTAAGCGGCATGGATCACATTACATTCGATCATCAAATTCTCGTAGATAAACTGCCCGCGGTAGGTGTTGTTGGCAATGATACCGCCCACCTTGGCCGCTGCCAGGATGACATATTCAGGTCTTTCAGCTTCAAAAAAGGCATTCACCGCCTTTGGGTCCATCAGATCCAGTTCGCTGATCGACCGGCCAATGAGGTTGTGATACCCCTTCGACTGCAAATTCTTCCACAACGCAGACCCCACCAGCCCTAAGTGACCGGCTACATATATCTTTGAATTTCTTTCCATAACAATTAAATTTAAACACAAATAACTCAGAATGAATCACAAATAAACACAAATTAAACAGTGTTATTAATCACAAATAATCCTTATGAAATACCATAAACACTAATAACAATCAATTAATTACCCTTTTGTATTGGATCCTTGAAGTTCCAAAATTGACTAACAGTCCAATTTGCTTTCCGGTAGCTTTTAAGTAATTAACTACCTGCGATATATGCTCTGCTTTAAGAGTATCTATTGCTTTAATTTCTAAAATTATTTCACCATAACATATAAAATCAGCAATATATTTCTTTTTCAAAGGATGGCCTTTGTATACAATATTCATCAACTTTTGACTTTCAAATTGAATATCCTGATCAGAAAATTCATAACAAAGAGCTTCCTGATATACTGCCTCTAAAAAACCACTGCCTAATTCATTTGAAACTTCCATACAAGCACCGAATATTCT
>DATGYU010000246.1:0-5429 GCA_035297625.1 Prolixibacteraceae bacterium | reverse complement strand
AACCATTGAAATTGATAAAGGAAAGTTACCTACAGGCATTGTCCGCTTTACCCTGTTTGGTTCTAATAACCTTCCCCGCTGTGAAAGGCTGGTTTTTATCAATCACCATGATCAAATAAATTTAGCAATTGAAGCAGAAGAGGCAGAATATCATCCAAGAGAAAAGGTCACTCTGGATATCAGCGCTTTGGATAAAGAAGGAAATCCCATGTGGGCCAATTTGTCGTTATCGGCATACCACACAGAAACGATTCACCAGTCGGAAGAGAATCCTGAAAACATATTCACCCGCTTCCTTTTAAGCTCAGAGTTAAAGGGAAGAATAGAAGAACCTGCCTTTTATTTTAAGGATGACAGCCTTTCAACCCTAATGGCATTGGATAATTTGATGCTTACCCATGGGTACAGGTATTTTGAATGGAAGCAGGTGATGGATAATCAGCAGCCAGCCATTTCCTTTCAGCCTGAATCAGGAATACAGCTAAAAGGCACGGTACTTTCCGACCTTTTGCATAAGCCTGTACCCAATGCAAATATTACAATGATGACTGTAAAAAGTCTTCTTTCCCTTCAGGAGCAGACCTCAGATTCTACAGGACATTTCGTTTTTCCTGATCTTTTCTTTAATGACACTCTGGAGGTAGTCTTGCAAATGCGCAAAGAAAACGGGAAGGCTGTTTCGGGTATTAAAATTGACTCAACGTCTTCTATCTCTCCCAAAGCCTCTATTTTGCCATTAACATATGATTACAGCAAGGAAAATGTTTCCCAAACGGTTACTTACCTTAGTGATTTAAGCCCTGAATTTTTAAACCGTAAATGGCATTTGAGTGATACGATCCTACTGGGAGATGTCAATGTAAAGTCCTGGAAAAAGAAGAAATGGGATGGCATTGTCAGGCCTTACGTGGATGCTGATAAAGTAATCGAATTTTCAAAACTGGATAATGTTTACAGTGATCCTCTCGAGACCCTTGAAATGAATTCACCACTTTACAGACTTTGGAGTAACAGACCCGGAGGATGTGCGGTTTTTGTAGACGGATTTCCTGATTATTCTGGCGTATTAGGCTCTGTACCTTCTAGTTGGATTGACAAGGTTGAATTGGTCAGGATGGCATGGAGACCCCACGAAGGATATGGTCCGGCTGCCTATTTTTACTTAAAAAGGGGAATCATCAATGAAGAAAAAGAATATTCTCCTGGAATTAGACCTGTCAATTTAATAGGATTTTCAGTAGTGCGCAACTATTATTCACCTCAGTATGATGGAACGGCTAATAATGAAAAGAGTGATTTCAGAAGCTCTTTGTACTGGAACCCGGCAATAGAGACTGATTCGGAAGGACTGACATGGGTATCTTTTTATAACAGTGACCAGACGGGTGAGGTGAAGATAGTCGTGGAAGGCATCACCAAGGATGGGAAAATATGCAGGGGAGTATACAAGTATACAGTCGTTCCGGATAAAGATAAAGATCACAATTCAACATTTTGAATGCGATAACCATCTGGTATAATTCTATCAACTCATTTAGGCATCTATTCATTACTACGAGCTATGAAACCATATAAACCACACGCCAGCCTTTTGAATTTTAAGTACCTGATCCTATTCATTTCAGTGATCATTTTACCCTATTCCGATATTCAGGCACAGGACATTTTCACTAAGGCCAATCAGTTCAATGATCAGTATAAACAGGAAAAGATCTATTTACACCTGGACCGCTCATCTTACTGGGCCAATGATGACATTTGGTTTAAGGCTTATTTAAAGGACTCACCCCTGCCCAATTCTAATTTGTATGTAGAGCTGATAAATGCCTCAGGAACGGTGATTCTAAAAAAAATAACCCGTTCGCAAGATGGATTGGCCGTGGGTGATTTTCACCTGTCCGATACCATTTCATCGGGTGTGTACCAGGTGAGGGCGTATACCAACTGGATGCGTAATTTTGATGAGCAGTACTTTTTTCGCAAAGATCTGATGATATGGAACTTCAGGGGAAGGAAAATGGCTGAAGATTCACGGCAGCTAAGGCAAAGGAATATCGATTTACAGTTTTTCCCGGAAGGCGGAACTTTTGTAGCCAACCTGAAAACTAAAATGGGATTTAAGGCCACCGATGAAAATGGGAAAGGACTGGATGTAAAAGGCCGGATTATTGATGATCAAGGCAATGAGATTGCTGAATTCAAAAGCGATTTCAAAGGAATGGGCCAATTTGATATCCAGCCAGTGGAAGGGCGCAAATACACTGCCGAGGTAATCGTTGCCGGGGAAATTGAAACAAAGGCCAATCTGCCTGTTGCAGAAGTTTCCGGAATATCCCTTTCCATTGATCCGCTGGGAAAAGATCAGCTGACCGTTAGGGTGTCAGCATCGCCTGTCGGTAAGGATGGAGAACTTAATTGTCATTTGGTTGCCAATGCCAACGGAAAGGTTTTATTCAACAAAGAAATAAAAATACATAATGGATTTTCCGAGCTCCAGTTGGAAAAGGGTAACTTACCAACCGGTATTATTCAATTTACCTTATTTGATCAAGAAATGATTCCTCGCTGCGAACGCCTGGTCTTTGTCAATCATCATGATTTTATTGAGGTGAACATCGAGCCTGACAAAACGGTTTACCACACAGGAGAGAAGGTAAAATTATGGATTGAAACATTTGACAAAGAAGATGAGCCTTGTTTGGCAAGTCTTTCCTTATCGGCCAGCCATTCTGACAACCAGCTAAAGATGGAAAACTATCCGAACAATATTCTTACCCAATTTTTGCTTGGTTCTGAACTAAAGGGCCAGGTAGAAGATCCAGCTTATTATTTTAAAGATGACAGCCTTTCAACACAGACAGCTTTGGATAATTTGATGCTTACTCATGGTTACCGGTATTTTGAATGGAGGCAAATCGCGAGAGATCAATTTCCCCTTATCATGTTTAATCCGGAAAGTGGGATAAAGATTAAGGGTAGCGTTAAAACTTCCATTACTGAAAAGGACGTGGCAAATGGCAATGTCAGCTTGGTATTCCTTGCGGATACACTTAAAACTTACGAGGCAGTTACCGATAGCACCGGGCATTTTGAATTTAAGGATTTTTATTTCAGGGATACGCTTGCCGTATTTTTGGAGGCCAAAAATGCCAAAGGCAGAAAAAGCACCTTCATAGAACTGGATAAGAGTGCATGGGAATCCCCTGAAGTAAAACTTGTTCCATTGAAGTATAACTATTTGGGCAATCGAAAGGTAACGGTAACCTTTGATCAGGACAACCTTTTAAAGATAAACAGGAAATGGCACTTAAGCGATACCATCCTGTTAAATGAGGTAAGAGTAGCCACTTCAAAATATAAGTTTGGTGAACGACCTTTGCGTTTATATGACAAAGCGGATTATGCCCTTGATTTAAATACAGACGATAATGAATTGGGTGATGTTTTTTATAAGCTGGAAGATAAGTTCTCAAATGTTATTGTAAAGGTAGGGGAGGTAGAAGATCTAATTCGTGGTCATTACGAGGTGTTTGTCCCAGAATTTTCAGGAGATGTACCAAGTAAGGAAGATGAGTTTGCACCCGTTTTTCAAACTGTTAAAGTAGATTATCAACAAGGATGGGTTGCATATGTATTGGATGGGAAAGTAGTAGATGAAGATCTGATACATTCAATTCCTGTAGGTGCTTTTAAAAGAATAGAAATATTAAAAAACGGACTGGTATATGGAGGTAATGGTGGTGCGGTATGTTTTTTTACAAAATATGGCGCTTTTAAAGAAATGCCCAATTCACAGGGAGAGAAAAACAGCAGGATACCGGGATATTCAGTGATCCGCAGGTTTTATTCTCCCAATTATGAGAACCTGAAGTCACAGGAGATCAAAGATGATTTTCGAAATACACTTTACTGGGAACCATTGATTACCACCAATTCAATGGGTGAGGCTAATGTTTCTTATTATAACAGTAACCAGACAGGAGAAGTGCAGGTGGTTGTGGAAGGCATCACCAAGGATGGGAAAATCTGCCGGGGAGTTTACAAATACAATGTAATGCCAAAATAAGTATTTTACAATTATTCAGCATTCTAACGCAAAAATCACATAGGTCAATCATGAAAACTAAACCAACAAAAGAAACAATAGCAAACCTTACCGCATGGTTTTTCATAGCAACTTTGATCTGCCTTTTCCTGATATCCAACCATCAGGTAAGTGCTCAAAGCCAGATAACTTTAAAAGGAACTGTCCTTGATAATGAGACCAATGAGCCGCTGCCCTTTGCCACGATTACCATTTCTCAGGCAAAGATAAGCGTGGTTTCCAATGAAGCAGGGGAATTTCAATTTCATATACCAACAGATTTAGATAACAGCACGATACATATTTCCTATCTTGGATATAAAACCATTCAATTAAAGGTATCTGAAATAAAGCCAGATGTGATGGCCACTTTTAAAATGATACCACAGGAACAGCAATTAAAGGAAGTGGAGATAAAGGAAAAAAAGAGTAAAACTTCCGCAGAAGATATTGTAGACCGGGCCATCCGGAATATCAAAAAGAATTATCCAAGGGACAAGACATTGTATTACGGCTATTACCGTGATTATATCAGCCCAACATGGACGGTTAGCTATCAGAATTTGATAGAGGCTGCCCTGGTGATAGAAGATCGGGGATTCCAGACCCATGATCTTAGTCGTACAAAAATTAAGCTGGAACAGCTAAGATACAATTCTACCCTGTCTGTTGATTCATCATTTAACCAGGCCTATGACGGCAAAAACAAGCTCATTCCTACTGCCAGTATTAAGGCTTCTAATGAATTGGCGTTATTAAAGAGTTGTGATCCTATCCGTAATCATAAAATCCCCAGTTTTTCTTTTGTGGATATTCTCGATTTGAACTTCACCAATAACCATAAATTCTACTACGAGTCATTTATGCAGGAGGATTCAATTGAAATCTATTGTATCCGGTTTGAAAAGTATTCCAGTTTTTTTTATACTCAATCACAATATAAAGTCGACGGACAGATTTACATCAGTTCGGATACCTATGCCATTTTGAAATTTAATTATACGATGACATGCAACACGCCCACCTATACGGGTAAGTTTCTGGATGTAAAACTTGAGTACAAGAATTACAATAACACCTATTACCTGAATTACCTGTCATTGATGAATTATTTTGTATTGATGAACAATACCACTGCCAATCGGGTCAACAAACCATACTTCCAATACAGGGAACTTTTTATCAATAAAATTGTAAATGAGCCTTTTGAATCCATTCCGGGTGAACAAACAATTGATAAAAAGGCTTCCCTTTTAACCAATAAAGTTCCGGTCGTGGAAGGGTTCTGGGATCATTACAATTATACGGGTATTCCAAAACTGGAAGAACAAGTGGTCACCGAACA
>DATGYU010000245.1:0-6728 GCA_035297625.1 Prolixibacteraceae bacterium | reverse complement strand
GATGAACGTCTGCACCTTTCGCAATGGCTCCTGCAAATCATGGCTGGCAATATGGTTAAAGGCCGATAGCTCCTTGTTCGACTTCTCCAGGTCGGAGATCTTGTCCTCGATCATCTTGTCCTTGTTATACTGCTCCGTGATGTCGGCATTTACTCCGATGATCAATGTTTTTCCATAATTATCCCTGATTACCTTCCAACTGGCTTTAAAGTTTCGCACCACTCCGTCCTTGCGTAATACACGAAAGAAAATGATGGAGTTGATCAGTTCACTTGTAGCGCTTTGTATAGATTCAAATACCAGTTGCCGGTCGTCAGGATGAATATATTCGATAAAATTACCAGTATGCAGTTCATATGTTTTACAGCCCAGCAAATGATAGATATTATTGGAATAAATAAGTTTGTTCTGATCCATGATCCAGCACCAGTTACTGATATGGGCAATATGTTCGGAATGTTCGAATATCTCCTTGTTAATCATTAGCTGGTTGTTCTTTCTTGTTAAGTATTTCAGATCCCAGTTAATCTTAATATAGGCAATAACGAACACGGACAAGGCCAGCAATACTAAAAACAAGATAGAAAAGGGAGAAAACTTGATATGCTTAACATGATCTTGCTGGTAGTTATGCAATACCAGCATTTCAAATTCGATCATTTTATCGATTTGATCAACTGCCTGACCCATTAATTCCCTGCCTTTAATCAGTAAGTTCCTGGTATTATCGGATGTTTCGGCATTCTGCTTGTCAGATTTCAATACCATGTCCAGGTAATCAAATCTTTTGTCAATAAGATAGCTGATACTGTCAAGGGACTTTCTTTGCGGAAAGTCAGACAACAATGCGTTTAATGTTTTTAGGGACTGGTGCGCGTTGTCTATGGCCAGGGAATAGTTATGCAGGAAAGCTGTGTCTTTTGTCAGGATGAAGCCTCTTTGACTGGATTCCGCCCCTTTTGCATACGATTTTAACTGTTCCAGCTCCAGGTTTATCTTATAGGAATGCAAGACTTCATCTCCCGCGATATTCAATGATTGAATTTGTTTATAGGAAATGCTGGCAGCAAAAAAAAGAGTGAATATGGATATCACCAGAACGCTTATCAGGAGCATGGAGGCTCGTATGTGCCTGCGGATTTTCACCTTTTTTTATTTTTAGCATTCACCTGGTCAGTTGGTTGTATGCACCGGTATCCATAAGTACATGAGCCAGACTGGCTTTAAGTTCTGCAAAGTCGCCTGCTTTTTTCAGGTAAATATTGGCCCCGCACCGGTATGCTTCCTGGATATCGCTCTCCGCTCCCGAGGTAGAATAAATAACAATCAATATTTTGTTGAACTTCCTTTCCTCTCTTAATTCTTTAAGACATTCCAATCCGTTTTTCCCGGGCATGTTAATATCCAGAAAGATGATATCGGGTAAATAGTTATTTGAATGATTCAGATAATCTATCAGCTCGTTGCCATCATTAACAACAGAAACCATGGTTTCAATTTGAATCTCTTCCATGGCTTCTTTAAAAAAAAGGCGATCATCCGCGTCATCGTCAGCCAGCAAAATATTCAGTTGTTCATTTCCCATCTTCTCCGGTTCAAATTATGAATAAACAAGGTTGTTTCTTTTCTGAACAATTCGTTGAAATTGAGTCGGTGTCAACCCTGTTGTTTTCTTAAACTGGTTGGACAAATGGGCAGTACTGCTGTAATTTAATTTCCAGGCTACTTCTGTAAGCGTTAAATTCTCCTCGACAATTAATTGTTTCGCTCTTTCAATGCGCTGTAGGATGATAAAGTTTTCAATGGAGGAATAGGTAATTTCTGAAAATATCTTGGACAAGTAGCTATGGCTTAAATTCAATTTATCGGAAATGTAAGCAGAGATTTTAGATTCCGGAAGCTTGTCTTCCTTAAAAACCATTTCTATGATTACTTCCTTGATTTTTTGGACAATGGCATTTTTGGGATTATCAATTATTTCTATGCCATACTTAATGATTGAATCTTCAAGCGCTTTATATTGATCAGGAGATACCTGACCGGTAAGTTGGATTTCATTCATTCCTGATATTTCATAAGGAATACCCAGTTTATCCATATGTTCCTGTAGAATGACCTTACAGGCCATATTAATGTCGTATTTAATATTTAGTTTCATGATATAAGTTTTCAGTTTATTGAGAAACCATTAATGTTTGCAAATGTTCATGTCTTACCGGAAATATTGCTTGCTGTTTCTCAATAGAGTTCCAAAATACCCTAGTGCCAAAGTACCTGAGTAACAATTTAAAGGCACTTAGGTACTTTGTTACTTAGGAACTTTGGCACTAAAAAAAGCCGCCTTGCATTGCTGCAGGACGGCTTCATAAAAAACTGAAACACCCATATGCATAAAATGAAAATTATCTTTGAGCTGTATTAGCTTTCATTCCCCAAACTTCTACTTTAGCTTTTGAATCTTTGTTGTCTTTGGCTTCACCAGAAGCGTTATCACGTGATTTATAAACAAAGTTTACTTTCTTAATATTCTTGTCATTTGATTTCAGTTCAATAACCTGGCTTTCGCCGGTTGTTGAATTCATCGGACTACTCATATCAACAGTTTGTTTACCTCCGCCTTCATATTCTACTTCGATATCCTTAAGGTCAACCATCGCTGCATTATCAACTTTCAACTTGATAGATGACAGTTTTTCATTACCGCTGATATTGATCTCTCCACGATCTTCATTTTTGGAAAGGTTAACAGATTTTTCACCAACCTTGGTCCATCCTTTATCGCTCTTGCTCATTCCCATGCTAGAGCTTCCGGTCTGAGATCTTGAAGTACCACCCTGGTAAGAACCTCCGCTGGTTCCAGTACCACTCTGGTTATAAGTACCGCTACCGGTTCCGCTGGTTCCTGAACCACTTTTGTTCATTGTTCCGCTTCCAGTTCCGCTGGTGCCTGTTTTACTTTGATTATAGGTGCCACTGGTTCCTGTACCACTCGTACCTGTACCGCTGGTGCCTGTACCGCTCTGGTTGTAAGTTCCGCTGCCTGTTTCGCTGGTACCTGTTCCACTTGTACCTGTTCCGCTGGTGCCAGTGCCGCTTTGGTTGTAAGTACCGCTACCTGTTCCGCTGGTTCCTGAACCACTTTTGTTCATTGTTCCGCTTCCAGTTCCGCTGGTTCCTGTACCACTTGTACCTGTTCCGCTTTGGTTATAAGTACCGCTTCCGGTGCCACTGGTTCCAGTACCACTTTGATTGTAAGTTCCGCTGCCGGTTCCGCTGGTACCTGTTCCGCTTTCATTATAGGAAGTACCGCCCTGGTTATAGGTTCCTGATTCAGTACCTGTTTGTCTTTCCTTAATAGTTCCGCTGGTTCCGGTTTCGCTGGTGCCTGTACCACTTTGATTATAAGTACCCGAACCGCTGGTGCCGGTTCCGCTGGTACCGCTCTCGTTGTACGAAGTTCCGCTTCCGCTGGTAGATGAACCACTTTTCTTCATCGATTCGGTGCCAGTTCCGCTGGTGCCTGTACCACTCTCATTCATAGTACCTTCATGGGAATGGCTATGAGTGTGTGTTCCGCTGGTACCTGTTCTGTTTTCTTTGGTAGAAGTACCGCTTCCGCTGTGTGATTTGGTAGTTTTTCCACTTTCAGAACCGCTGGTGCTTTTTTCATTATAAGAAGTACCTCCGGTGGTGCCGCTTTTGGTACTTTTACCTGTAGTGCTCTTTTGGCTGCCGCTCTTTGTCGTGGTGCCCATTGAAGACCCTGTACCCGTTGAAGAAGTTCCGCTCTTATAAGCACCGCTTTCATTAGTCTTTCCACTGGTGCTTCCACTTTGTTGGGTAGTACCCTGCGTTTTTGTTTTAGATTCTTTTACAGTGGATTTCTGATGTTTCTTAGTGGTATCGCTCACCGCGGTTCCACTTTGATTATAACCGGTACTTTGTTGCGTGTTCAATTCTTCTGTTTCACTCTTACTTTGCGAGCCTGTTGTACTTTGAGCTTGCGCAGATGATATGCCAAGACTTCCTGCCAGGGCAATCATCAAAATATAAATTCCTTTTTTCATTTTGTGCGAAATTTTAAATGATTAATAAATTACTTTGGCAAAGTTCGAGAGTCTGTCACGAATTCTATTACACAATTTCACCTATAAATTACATGATTTTTGTTCCTGCTTAACTAAATGAAGAATTCCACATTCAATAATAATGTGCGTTTATAGCTATTCTATATCAGTAATTTGCAGTTTTATTTTTTTTCATTGCTGCTAAAATACACCATGAAAAACAGCCAAAACTTGCCAGGGTTGAAAGCGTCCTGAGGGCATGGAATAGCTTCCACTGGTCCCGGATATACTCCCACTGAGGGGGCACAGTAGCATTTGTCCACTGTATTATTTGCCGATCGATAGGCACCATAAATATCAATGTAATCAGGAGACTTATAATTATTAATACGAAGGATGCCAGCCCCAGGTAAAAGCCTGTACTTCTTTTATAGCGGTAATACCAAAGGGACAGTATCATCATTATAATGGTCAGTGGCATAAGGATGCGCATCCAGATGCCCACATTGTTTATAATCACCTTCCCGATATGGATGAATTCACCCGAGGTGAAAGCCTCGAGTGAACGGGTGAGCGCGAACCAGGTTCCCCAAAAGACGCCTGATATGAGCATCAGCAAAAATAAGGCAATGAGATAGATAAGCTTTCGTTTCATAACTGCTAATCAAAATGAAGTAGCTCCATTAAAAAAAAGCACCGTTTAGATTGTGTCTCTAAACGATGCAATTATAAAAACCCATGCTATAAAAAGGGAAAATTAAAGTTCCGAAAGAATCCTTCGAATCTCTTCATTTGATTTTCCAAGTTTTGTTTGTAATCTTCCAATCAATTCATCCTCTTTGCCTTCTGAAAACGCAAGATCATCATCTGTCAGATTTGCATACTTTTGTTTGAGTTTACCTTTAAACTCATTCCAGTTTCCTTTCATGATTGTTCTATTCATAACTCAATTTTTAAGCGTTTAAAACTATATCAAATGTAGGGCCCCTCATTTTGGTATGTGTTACACTTTTTTCATTAAATGTTACAAAATCACTCATTGAGGTAAAATGAGGCGTTTGCAGTATCCCTTATCCCTTGCTATGGAACTGGGGAAATATCCCGGTTGCCTCTCCATTCCTGCTTGTAATTAATTTATCATTCATTTTTCATTATTTGGTGTATTGCTTGCCTGTTATTGAATACAGAAGCAATACGCAAATTATACTCAAGTAATACACAAGCTATTTACAAGCAAGAGCTTTCTCAGGCATGGAACAGTTGAGTGCGCTGTATCGGATGCTAAAGTGATTTCTCATTTCTGCTGAAATACATCCTTTATTAAGGTACATACTCATTGGCTTTTATCCTGAGATAGACATTGAATGAGTCTTCATCAAAAGATGTAACATTTTTTATAAATTCTGTAATATGTTTTCTGTCCATTGCGGTCAACTTTGCTTGTTATTAATAATTAGTAATCAACTAAAAACATTTCATCATGGCAAAGTATTCAAAAAAATCACAGGACAAAGTAGAAGATGTAATGCATGAATATAAGGAAGGAACCTTGAAGTCAGGGTCAGGTAAGAAAGTCACCAGTCGTAAGCAGGCAGTAGCCATTGGGCTGAGCGAAGCGCGCGACGCAGGGGCAAAAGTTCCCAAAAAGAAAAAAGAGACTACTAAAAAATAATCCATCCTTTTGATCATGCAGAAATCAAATCCTAAAAAGCCGATCTTCAAGGAACAGTCACAGGAACTGCCGGGCCTGGAGAGCCAAATGGATCCACAGCCACAGTTTGATGACTTGAAAGTTCCTGCCGGCAGCCGGTTGCTCAATAAAAAGTGCATCATTACCGGTGGAGACAGTGGCATTGGCAGGGCCGTTGCCATCGCGTTTGCCAAACAAGGGGCAGATATTGCCATTATCCATCATCCCCGGGAAAAGCCGGATGCTGAATTTACAGCCGGTTACATTAAGGAACACTATAAGCGTGAATGTTTACTTGTAGCCACCGACATCAGCAAGGAGAAAAACTGCAAGTCGGCCATAGAAAAAATACTAAAATCTTTTGACAGGCTGGATGTATTAATCAATAATGCAGCCGTTCAGCACCCAGAGAAGGATTTTACAGCCATAAGCTCAGAGAACCTGATGGAGACCTTTGCAGTAAATATCCTGGCCATGTTTTGGATTTCACTGGCTGTAGTGCCCAGAATGCCCCCGGGGGGATGTATCATCAATACCACCTCGGTTACTGCTTACAGGGGCAGCGGCGGACTGATCGATTACAGTGCGACAAAAGGGGCTATTGTATCATTTACAAGGAGTTTGTCTTCGAACATGGTTGAAAAGGGCATACGTGTTAACGCGGTAGCCCCGGGGCCCGTATGGACACCGTTGATCCCTTCCACTTTCCCGGCTGAGGAGGTAGCCAAATTTGGAACAGATACCCCAATGAAACGACCGGCCCAGCCAATAGAACTGGCCCCTGCCTATGTTTTTCTGGCAAGCGGGGACGCAAGCTACATTACCGGCCAGGTGATTCATGTGAACGGCGGAGAAATTGTAAATGGTTGAAATCATATTTAATGCATACAGACAATGATGCAAAGCCCGGAAACTTTAATAGGAACAGGAAAAGCAACTAAAAGCAACTCGCTTCTGGCTTCTGGCCCCGG
>DATGYU010000244.1:0-6098 GCA_035297625.1 Prolixibacteraceae bacterium | reverse complement strand
ATGAGCGAACTTCAGCCTTTTTGTTGGCGCGTTGAACCTGAGGCATTAGAAACAAAAAGGTTGAAGTTGGATTTTTGGGACTCTTTTTCTTTGTAACTTTCTTTTGGAGGGGCAAAAGAAAGTTAGAAAAAGAAAAAATTTCGGGAATTTGCCACCCGCCTCTAAAGTAGAATATAACATCACCTCTCCAAAATTCTCTGAGGCCATTTTAAACCCATTAAATCTTAAATAGGATTCCTTAGCTTGAGTTGTACATAAATCTGAAACACTGAAACTTTAAAACCCAGAAACACTGAAATTTTGCAATTCTCTACGCTTTAAGCTCCACGCTCCGTTGCCGGCTTTGCAGGCCGAAGCCATCTTCGACCGCCGGCGCTAACAGCGAAGGAGATGGCGCAGGATTGTTGCTTGTTGTGGAAAGCAAAAAGTTCCCCCTGGGGGATTTAGGGGTAAAGAATATGGCGGGTTATGGGTTGCTGGTTGCGTGTTGCCGCAAAAGTAACCAAATTCCAGACAGCTATCGGGCAAGACTGCAGAGAACCCTGTCAACGACCTGAAGGACAAATTAAAGATTATTGGGGAGCTGCCTTTTTTTTGCCGAAAGCTCTTTTATATACCCTACCAGGTCGTCAAGCTGTTCTTTCGAAATCCGATCTTTGTTGAAGGATGGCATTGCTCCAAAACCAATCCTGACCTGGGACTTTATCATGAATCCCGGAAGGGTTTTATTGATTATGGCTGGTCCGAGTCCTGACATTCCGGAGGGATGACACCTGTTGCAGCTTTTCATAAATACTTTTTCTCCCCTCAAAGCCTTTTCCGGCAATACTGGTTTATTTTCCGAAGCAGGAGGTATGACTTTCTGACTGCAGGCTGCCAGGATGGAAATAAGTATAAGAATGAAAATCTTTTTCATTTCTTTTCAATTTTTGAGATTCTCCAGACAACGCCTGAATTACCAATTGGCCGTGGCCCTCTCTTCGATGTCATCAAAATTCCGAAATCGACTATATAGAGGTATTTCCCATCCGGGGAAAATCGTGCTGCGTTAGGTCTTTCAAGTCCTCCCTTACTGAGCTTGCTTGCAGGAGCATTTTTCTTTTTGTTTACTGCAAAGTCATTTATGAAACCTGTCAGTGGATCCACCCTGACAACCTTAAACCCGACAGGATGCATGACTTTTCCGACCTTGGGTGACATGTCGCCAAACTGTGCAATGAATGCTTCTCCCACGAAGCCAAAATCCTCCGACCTCGAAAAATCAAAGCCGTTTGAGGATGAGTGTACTCCCAACGCTGCCACAGGCTGAGGCGGCTCTCCCGGATCTTCTTCAAGCAATCTTGCAGGTTTTCCCTGACCTGGTACCTTAAGGTTACCTTCAGACAGTCTGTGTCCTCCCGAATAATCAGGCCAGCCATACCATTTACCCGGTTCAATTTTCCACAGGAAATCGCCTGTTCCCCATACTGGCCTGCTTCCCCTGTCATCATACCCATTCTCGGTAACGTAAAGCTCTCCTTTCTGATTAAAAGACATCCCATAAGGGTTTCTGAATCCCCAGGCAACAAGCTCGGGTTTTCCTCCTTTCAACGGAATACGCATTATTGAACCTGTACATGGCACTTCCCCTTTAATGACCTGATCAGGTGAAGATGGTGTGCCGAACGGAAGGTAAGCACCTGTTTCTGCTTTGGCTCCCTTCTCTTTGTTTAAAAAGTTATTCGAAGTGTAGTTAACCCCGCTAAGCCTGATATCCTTACATGGGATATCATGAAATTCGGGAAATCTTTTCAGCCAGCCAAACTCAATATTATCCTTTCCTGTCACCCCTGAATTGGTGGCAGTACCCTGGCCAAAGTAGATGTAACCATCATGAACAAGTGGGCCATCTGTATGATGATCTCCTTTTCCTGGTAAGCCTTCTGCCAGCGGAACAGAGTTTCCATTCCTGTCAATTCTGAGTATTTTGCCACCTTCCAACTGGCCTCCTTCAGAGACATAGAAGTAATTATCATAGTAAAAGACTCCATTCCAGGGACCATTATTCTTTCCTATGCATACTATCTCGGTTGTTCCATCTTTATTGATCCTGACAAGTTTTGGATCAGTAAAGACTTCACCGTATGAATAACCCGATTCAGTAACATAAGCAACACCATTTTCGTCAAATGTTATGCCTGTCGGAAATGTCAGATCCCTTGCAACAACTTCAATCTGGTAACCTTCCGGCAATTCAACATCTGATGGTTCCAGATTGCGTGTTCCTGAATATTTGGAATGCTGTCCTCCTCCTGTTGAATGATGAATAGCATAACATGAAGAAAGCAGGACAATGAGAGCTAAAAGCCATAAAGATTTCATTTTCAAGAAAGATTGGTATTCCACAGAAGGTAATTGACTGTTAAACATTTAACAATATATTTTGTTTAAAGCACTTATTACCTTCCTCGTTTCTTTTGCTTGCCCAACAGAAACGAGCAAATATTCCAATCTCGGAATGAATCCCGAATTAATCATTTGCGAGTTCGGCGCAGCCAAAATGATAACTTTAGCGCCAGCCCTGCAAACTGGCTCCTTCGCTGGAATTGCCCACAGGGCAATTCTTTTACGCTCGGCCCTGCCCGCTACACATAGCCATTGCTTATGCCGCTCCACGAAAAAGGCTGCAAGTTGACGCCGTCGAACTCGCGGTGGGTGATTTTCTCTAAGAACCGATTCCTTGGTTCGCTCGGTTCGCGCCATTTCCGGTTTGCCATCGCACGACAATTAAGCTGAAAAATCATGAAGGATAAATATTAATATTTTACGAAATTCTTTTTTCTTTTTTTGAAGCCAGATTGCAGGGAAAGAAGGGAAGGGATAGGGTTAAGAAGACTGTTGAAATTAGGTTCGCACCTTTTTGGGATTTCCCCCCGCGCCTCTGAAGTAGAAGATCCCTGAGTCTATAAGTCTATAAGTTTGTTAATTAATGCTCACGTCTGTTATGCTTTGGCTTTATTTAAAATTTTCTCAAGTGGTTTATCATGGGGTTCGGTAAATCCGAATTTTCTATAAATTGGTTCACCGTCTGGTGTAGCGTGAAGTTCAATTTTATCAAGTCCCAGGCATTTTGCATCGTCAATAAGTCTCTGAAAGAGCATTGATCCAATCCCGTTTTTTCTATACTCTTTTATTGTAAACATATTCAAGATATAGCCTGTCTTTCCATCAGGGATTTCAAAATTTCCAGGTTGTTCACGAATGACCATGCCACTGAATCCTATCGGTTTGTTTTCATATTCAGCAATCCAGGAGACAAATGAATTGCTTTCCAAAGATTTTTTAAAATATTGTTTAAGGGTCATGATCAGGTGTTCTTCCAGTTCCAATGTCGGGATACCTTGAGCTTCTTTAAGAAAAACGATTCTAAATTCAGTTAATATATCAATATCATTAAGTGTCGCTTTCCTGAATGAGATTTCGTTCTTGTTTATTTTCATATTTATTTGACGCTTTTAATGAGAATTGTAAAACAGTCTTTCTAACTATCAGAGATACTTTGTACAGCTATATATAATCATCTTATTCAGTTGAAATTTATCTTCTTATCCTGGTAACAATTCGTCATTCCAGTCTCTGATTACAAATGATTTAACAAGACCCTCCAGAATAAATGGATCTTCTTTTACAAATTGTTCTGCAGCTGCACGGGTTTTGAAGATAGCCATGTTGCCCCTGTCTGCAAAAGGTCCAATGCCAATAACTTCTCCTCTTTCAATATACTTATCCACTACTGCTTTGTGTCTTGGATATGCTTTCATAACAATGTCCATTGATACGCCGGATGATTCTCCGATTACTACTGTTTTCATATTTTTATTTTTTATGTTAAAAATCTATCTCATGGGGCTCTCGCCCTATGTTCTGTTTTTTATTTGGGGCTCTCGCCCCAAGCCCCAGGTTTTTCTTTTACTTTCTTTTGGCGGCAAAAGAACCGAGCAAATAGTCAAAGATTGGAGTGGATACTTAATTACTCATTTGCGAGCTCGGCGCAGCCAAATGAAGCAAAGAAAGGAGATCGGAACCGTCTTCTCAAAAGTGCCGCCTTCTTTTTTGGGATGTTCATTTCTTTTTGCTCATCCAAAAAGAAATGAACCAAAGAAAAAAGATGCCGAAAATGAAAACTTCAACCTTTTTTGGCAAAATGCCTTAAGCATCACGCGCCCAAAAAAGGTTGAAGTTCACGCCATTTCCGGTTTGCCTTCGCACGACAATGAAGCTGAAAATTCATGAAGGATAAATATTAATTTTTTACGAAATTCTTTTTTCTCATTTTAAAGGAGCAAGTGATTTTCGCCCTAAGTTTTGTTAATAATTTGGGGCTCTCGCCCCAAACCCCAGGTTTTTTTCTTCTTTCTTTTGTGTGCCAAAAGGAAGAAGCAAAGAAAAGGCACCCAAAAAGTCCAACCCCAGTCTTTTTGCTTCTAATGCCTCAGGTTCCACGCGCCCGCAAAAAGCCTGCGGTTCGCACCTTTTTGGGGTTTTGCCACCCGCCTCTAAAGTAGAATATAACCTCACCTTTCCAAAATTCTCTGAGGCCGTGTGAAATCCACAAGTTACCCTTTCCCTTATTGTTTAAGAGGGCCGAGCGTTAAAAATAGCCCTGTGGGCTATTTAGCGGAACCAGCTTGCTGGGGAAGAAGGGAAGGGATAGGGTTAAGTTATTAATGCTAACCGTCCATGGTAATGTACTGTATCTTATTTTTTACTTAATACGAAAATCATCCAGGGTGCAATGTGTTCTTCAGAAATCCAGTTATATGGCTCATCTTTCATTCCCAGAGGCTTATATGTTGCATCAAGAACGAGTCCAGCTTTTTCAAAAAGAACATGATAGTCTTCTACTGTCCAGAAAATATCCTCAACTGGTCTCCTGTCCTCAACATCAAGCATAATATCCCGAACGATATCCCCTGTTTTTGCCTTCCAGTTCTCCGGGAACACTTTTGTAGAAAATGATGCCCATTCGTTAGTGTATAACTCTGGAGTAGAATCAAGCAGGATTACTTTACCTGTTTCTTTCAGAAGATCACGGAGTCCGGTAAGAATACTTGTCCTATTTCTCCATCCTGGTATATTGTCGAAAGTAAATATCGATTGAACGAGATCATATTTATTTAATCCAAGATGACTATACTGACCATTTAATACAATCTGATAATCACCGGTTGGATCAAACTTCCGTGCAATATTTAGCATGTCTGTTGAAATATCAATTCCGATTACATCAAACCCAAGCTTTTTGAGAAATCTGGTTGATCTGCCGGTTCCACATCCAAAGTCAACGGCGCTATTCCCGGAAACATGGGAGGCGATTATTTTTGGAAGATCACGGTAAGCCAGATAGTAAGTGTTTGGAAATTCAAGACTGGCATAAGATTCAGCCCTGGTCTGATTATCCCATGAATTTTCAATAGTTTCAATTGTCATATGATATAGGTGTTTAAGTGTGTCTAGATTTTTCATCCATTGCTCCATTTGAGTTAATGTCATAAGCAGAGCCTGTTCAATTGCAGGATGCTGGGTGCTGGCTTTGCAGGTCGAAGCCTTGACGAAGGCCTTGTGTTGGGCTTAAGGGCGCAAAGGCGTAAAGGCATAAAAGGTGTAAAGGTGTAAAGGTGTAAAGTGTAAAGGTGTAAAGTCTTGAAGGTTTAAGGTGGACGCCAGGACGCATGACTCCAGGACTCGTGACGCCACACTTCCGTCCCGTCAGTCCCATTAGGCTATTTAGTGAAATGGTGCTGAATATATGGACCAGGGCAGTTTTTTGTCCTGGTATTGCTTAATGGGAATGTGGGTGGGTTTGTTACCTGGTTTTTGGGAAAAGTTTTCAACATTTCTTATTTATTTGGGGCTCTCGCCCCTTCTCTCTCTCTTCATTTCTTTGCCCATCCAAAGAACCGAGCAAAAATCGAATCACTGGTAAAATACTCAATTTATTATTGCGAGCTCGGCGCAGCCAAATGAAGCAAAGAAAGGAGATCGGAACCGTCTTCTCAAAAGTGCCGCCTTCTTTTTTGGGATGTTCATTTCTTTTTGCTCATCCAAAAAGAAATGAA
>DATGYU010000243.1:0-4120 GCA_035297625.1 Prolixibacteraceae bacterium | reverse complement strand
CAAATATCTTGAAGCCGGAAAGGTTAGCATTATTATCATTCTGAATCCAATCATCACCTTTATCCTAATGGGCATTTTAACCTTTTTAAGCGTTGATTGGATAGCAGGTGAGCACTTCTCTGTACTTTCCATTACAGGGGCCCTGATCGCTTTGGGAGGGGCAATACTGGTGATCAGGAAGAAGAAGCCGAAAGATGTCTGAGGCTAAATATACTGGGTGAGAACATATTGGTTATGTTTGATGTTTAATTATTTTTACAAAGCAAACCAATCAAACAATATGAAACGCAGCCGGTATTTCAAATGGGGAATAGTTCTTCTTATCATCTGTGTGGTGGCTTTTCTGTCCATACCTGTTGTGGCTTTTCTTAAAATAGGAAACAGTGCCAAAATAACGATCTCTGCCGTACTTTTTGTAATTGGAGAGGCTACCTTTTGGGTAGGTGGAATTCTTTTGGGAAAGGAATTACTGAGCAAATATACCGCTCGTTTGAATCCAAAGAACTGGTTTAAAAGAACGCAGGAAAATAAGGATAAAACTTCTTTATAGTGGCTTGTTTTAATTTGTAATTTTATAACAAAATTTAATGCTATGACTTCTATCGAATTGAAAAATAAAGTGATCAGTAAGATCCGTCAGGTAAATGATGATGAAATATTGAAAGAAATATATAAATTACTTGATGATAGTGTAGAGGATTCGGATATAATAATGTTGTCAGAAAATCACAAGAATGCAATTGAGGTAGCCAAAGAACAAATAGAAAATGGAGAATATCTCACTAATGACCAGGCAAATAAAGAAATTGGCAAATGGCTAAACAAATAATTGGTCTAAACTGGCACAACAGGACAGGAACTTTAATAGAATCTTAAAATAATTTGCATGAAGATTTTAGCCATTGAAAAAGAATTAACGGGAGTTACCGATAAGGATTACCAACCCTACCTGGAGGCAGAAGCCCTTAAAGCCTGGGAGTTGTATCAGCAAGGCTTGATTAGGGAACTCTATTTTAATGAGGATCATTGTGCTGTTCTGGTACTTGAGGCTCAGGATAAATTGCATGCCCGACAGATTATAGACCAGCTGCCACTGGTGCAGCATAAATTGATAGACTTTGACCTGATGGTACTTAGCGCCTATCCGGGATTTGCAAGACTGTTTAAATAACTTTTGCAATAAGAAGTTAATCAGGAACGTTCATACTTAAAACTGATTACTGGAATTTGCAGGATTCTTTTAAAAAGTTAAGAATACTTATTACAATCATACTTTAATAGGACAATCATGAAAAGGATCATTTGTATTCTGATTGTATGCATCATTTTTATTACTCTCATATTCTCTCAACCCCCGGCTGTTGACTACGGGAACAATCCACAGGCTGGCCATTATGCATTGGTAAATGGCATTCAGCTGTATTATGAAACATACGGGAGTGGAGAGCCTCTGATAATGCTCCATGGCAATGGCGGGTCCATCAACGCATTCAGCAATCAAATACCTTTTTTTGAAAAGTATTACCAGGTAATAGCCATTGATAGCCGTCTTCAGGGGAAATCAGGAGGCTCGCCTGATTCCATTTCATATGAACTGATGGCTTCCGACTTTTGTGAACTGTTGGAGCATTTGAATATCCAATCGGCCAATGTATTGGGCTGGAGTGATGGAGGTATTGATGGCATTATAATGGCAATGAATTGCCCCAATAGGATTAAGATGCTGGCTGTATCGGGTGCCAATATTGTTCCTGATACTACTGCCTTAACAGAAGCAGATCTTCAAGGGATGAAAGACTTTGTTATGCATCCCGAATCAGCCTCCAAAACTGCAGTTGCCCTGGTTCAAATGATGATTGATCAACCCAATATTCCTTACACTGACCTGAAGAAAATACAATGTCCTGTATTGGTAATGGCAGGAGATCAGGATATGATTAAACATGGGCATACCCTCAAGATCTTTCAATCTATTCCAAGGGCCTCATTGTGTATCTTTCCTGATTCCCGTCATGAAGTGTGTCAGCAACACCCTGAATTATTTAATGAAACAGTATTATCCTTTTTGAAAAAGAAAAAATAAAAAGTACTGATTCATAGTATTCCGCTGAGTACAATTACTGCCATTTTTTTTAAAGAGGATAAGCTTAATTCTTTCAGCCCTCATACTTTTATCCTTTTAACAGATTGTATGTTTGGTGAAATTTTATAATTCCGTCTTAGGCAACTTAGTAAACTGGCCCAGCTTTAATACCCCGGTGGCGTGGCGGTAAAAATGTCCCCTCAGATCTTTGGCATAGTCATTCATGATCTGATTGCCTAATCCGTTATAATCGCCGCAACGAAACAATGAACGGCCAAGAATAATTTCCCTTAGTGCATTATTTCTTGTGCTGGTATCTTCACTTCCGGCAGGTGTTTTTTGAATAGCCTGCTCAATGGTTTGCATCGAATGGCCGGTAACGCCTTTCATTTGCAATAAATCAAAAAGCACTTTGGCAGCCTGTTCATTGGCAAGGGTTTCAAAAGCTATAGCCACGGCTCTGAAATGGGAGAATTCACTTTCCGGGGTAAGCATGCGTGCCATCCTGATCACGGAAGGCAAAACTTCCTGTTTACGGGTTTTACCCAAAGCAATGATGAGGCAGTCCAGGTAACTCATGCTCATTCCAAATTGCCCCATGCCACGGTAATTCCATCCCTTATCCCAGGTGTCAAATCCATCTACTGCCTTTTGCAATATCTCCCATCCGCCATCATTGTCAAGCATACCCAGTACACGGGCATAAACAAGCTTATCTTCGAATTTCACCGCACGATGCAGCTCATCGGTCAATGCAGGAATACCTTTTTCCACATCCCACATTACGATTTCAAGTCCTTCCAGTTCATGGATAATAGTTTTGGCAGCCTGCTGCACCTGGACGAAAGAGGGGGGATAATTATCTGTATCCGTTAAGACCTTCTCTGTTAGGTTGCCCATTTTCACCAGCCGGCGCTGTAACTCTTTCATGTCGACATTCCGGATAACCTGGTTATTTTTAGCTGCCATCGATGCTGCCATTCCAACAGCATAACCCTGATTCTGCAAACAAGGCTGCATACGAATAACCGGCATGGCATCACGGTGTGCGCTGGCACCAAGGCCGGTCACTACAATTCCGTCTAATCCTTTTGGTAATAAAGCACGGAAAGGAACATGTGCGGTTACGTTTTCTGAGCTGTGTGCCGGAGGTTTCAATGCAAAGAAAGGATCAATGGTAAAGCCATGGGTATCAAATGAACTCTCATGAATAGAAATAGTATCAGGATAAGTTCTGTGATTGTAAACATCCAGAACTGAAATGGTGAAATCACCGTTCATTCTTCGCCTTTCACGTGTTTGCGGCAGTTTGCCTATGTCAAATTTATCCTTGAATTTCTCTTTCCCAATGACAAATGTCGACCACACATCAATCATGTCGGTATCATCGGTAAATGTCCAGTCTGTATTGTTATAAAAGTCGTTGGGTCCTTTGGGGGGCAATCCTGCTCCCTGGACGGCTACATTGTACCCGTCGGTATAGCTAAATCCCGCTCCGGCGGCAATGGCAATATCGGCGCTGCCTGTGGAGTCAATTACCGTTTTGCATAGTACAACACCACGGCCCAAAGGAGTAGCCACCACCACACCTTTCACCTGCTTGTTTTCAACATAGGCGCCAATACCAATCACTCCAAACCATATTTCACCTCCTGCTTTACGGATGTTTGAACGGTACCATTCTGTCTTCCAATCGAACACCCATTCGTCGAGCTTATTTTTCTGACGCGGATTATTGCCGCCAATAGCTTTCACGCCGTTGTCCACTTCGTTGGTAAAACCATGACGGTAGCCATACCAGTAGCGGCCTATCATGCCCTGCGTTCCGATACCGCCCATCCCGTGAAGGTATTCTATCACAAGGGTGGAAGCGCCATTACGGGCAGCCCCTATGCCTGCAGGAGCGCCTGCAGTTCCTCCACCCATGACAATCACATCATAGGTTCCCAAAATGGGTAACTGCGACTGATCAGCTTTTACCACGCCAAGGTTTAACGAAGGACGCACTCCATCCAGCAACTCTCCTATGTCACCATT
>DATGYU010000242.1:0-14782 GCA_035297625.1 Prolixibacteraceae bacterium | reverse complement strand
AACTTGAAACTAAAAAAGCTCCGAAAGGAGCTTTTTTAGTTTATTCGTTTTCGGCAATCCAGGCCCCTGACTGCGGGCTTTGATGCAAAATGACGTTCAGTTCTTTTTGTGCCTCTTCCTCTGAATAGAATCCTTTGATGGCAATGCGGTGCAATCCATGATAGACACCAAGATTCATTCCTGTGATGCCTTTGTTTTTCAGCTGCTCAAGGTAGTTATTGGCATTTTCTTCGCTTTTAAAGCTTCCCCCGATGATATAATGGGTAAAAGGTTTGGCTACTTCAGCATTTACCTGTTCGGTATATTGAGCCGTTGCGGGGTCTGTAGCCTGGGCGGCAATGCTTGCTGATGTTGGGGCAGCCTCCATCAGGCTTTCCAACATGCCCATATCTGATTTGGAAAGGTATTCCTTGTTGTTCTTTAACGGGATCAGTGCCATGGCCATCAACAGAGGAATGGCTACTACCAGCTTTTTGATCCTGCGTTTTTCAAAGATGACAGGAAGCGCTTCCGGGTTTTCAATCTTGAAGGCCGGGGCAGGCATTTGACGCTGGTAAAGTTTCTCGTATGAGAAACTCTGCAACCCGTAGCTTTCTACCAAAAGGTTTTCTTTCACCTGTGGCTCAAAAAGCAGGTTCTCGCGTGAATCATAGTGGAGATAGCCGATACCTTCAAAATAAATAGTACGGTTCTTCTCAAGGTTAATGATGGTCTCTTCCACAAAGTTCTCTACTTTTTGCTTGGCATCGAAATAATCAATTCTCTCAGCCTGGGCAATGTAGTTGATTAGCAATCCGTCGTTGGAAATAAGCTTGTTGTTAAAAGCAATTTCCTTGGTAGGCGGGGTAAACTGGTTATTGTGGACAGATGCCGGTTTGTAATTGGCAACAAATCCGCCGAATTCCGGAATGATTATACAATCATTCAGTAATAAAAGCTCCTTTATACATTGATTTATTTCCACGGTCTTCCTGTATTAATGAGCCAAAAGTAAGAAAAATAGTTATTGTGTCAAGGTAAAGTTTTCAACAGTTAAATGATTTTGTTGATACTTAACTTCTGTGACGGATCGGATCAAAGTACCCCGGATTATTGCTAAATTTGTCGCCTTACATCCAAACTTTGATACAAAGATGAAACAAATATTAGTAACAGGAGGAACCGGATACATAGGTTCGCATACAACGGTTGAATTGCAGAATGCTGGTTATGAGGTAATTATTGTGGATAATTTATCCAATTCCAGTGTTGATGTGCTGGATGGAATTGAAAAGATCACCGGTATCCGCCCTGCCTTTGAACAGTTTGACTTGACCGAAAAAGACAAGGTAGAGGCATTTTTTGCTAAATATCCCGACATAGAGGCTATCATACATTTTGCCGCCTCAAAAGCGGTAGGCGAATCAGTTGAAAAGCCATTGCTGTATTACCGCAATAACCTGTTATCGATGATTCATCTGCTGGAATGCCAAATACAGTATGGGGTAGATAATATTGTCTTTTCTTCTTCCTGCACCGTGTATGGCCAGCCCGATCAGTTGCCCGTAACAGAAAAAACACCAAGAAAAGATGCCGAATCGCCCTATGGCAATACCAAACGGGTGAATGAGGATATTTTATCGGATACCATCAACGCAAATCCTCAGATCAAGGGAATTGCCCTTCGTTATTTCAACCCGGTAGGAGCACACCCATCGGCCCTTATCGGGGAATTGCCTTTAGGGGTGCCGGCCAACCTTGTACCCTTTATTACACAGACGGCTGCAGGACTGCGCACCGAGCTGAAAGTTTTCGGGGATGACTATGATACCCGTGATGGTTCGGCTATCCGGGATTATATCAACGTGGTCGATCTTGCCAAGGCGCATGTGGTAGCTGTTGAACGTCTGCTGGAAAAAAAGAATAAGTCCGGCTACGAGATCTTTAACCTTGGAACCGGAACAGGAGTGTCTGTGCTGGAAGCAGTTCATGCTTTTGAAAAGGCTACGGGGGTGAAACTAAATTATAAAATTGTGGGTCGTAGGGCGGGTGACATTGAAAAGATCTGGGCCGATACCACTTTTGCCAACGAGGAGCTGGGATGGAAAGCGGAAACTGGAATAGAGGAAACAATGCTTTCCGCCTGGAACTGGGAGAAGAAACTAAGGGGAATAAAATAAGAAACCATAAAAAATAAGAAATATCGAATATGAAATAAGGAACAAGAAAATGAACGATCGCTCCTATGCCGATTACTTTATGATTCCTGATTTCTTATTCGATATTTTACATTTATTGCGTTTATTTTATAATTATTCTGCATAAGCCCACTATTTGGATATATATTATTGGGATTAATCCGTATTTTTGAGAATTACTGAAAAACTGACAACATGAAGACTATTTTGATTACCGGGGGTGCCGGGTTTATAGGTTCCCACGTAGTACGCCTGTTTGTTACCAAATATCCTGAATATAAAATTGTTAACCTTGACAAGTTAACTTATGCAGGAAATCTTAATAACCTCAGGGACATAGAAGATCAGCCTAATTATGAGTTTGTCAAAGGCGACATCGTGGATAGTGATTTTATCATGAAGCTATTTGTTGAACGGCAGTTTGACGGGGTGGTCCATCTGGCCGCGGAATCACATGTTGACAGGTCTATTTCCAACCCTATGGAATTTGTCTATACCAATGTTATTGGCACAGTAAATCTGTTGAATGCAGCCCGTTTGATTTGGAAAGACAACACTAAAGGCAAGCGTTTTTATCATATCTCCACCGATGAAGTATATGGCAGTTTATCGGATGAAGGAATGTTTACGGAGGAGACCGCTTATGACCCGCACAGCCCTTATTCGGCTTCCAAGGCCAGTTCTGATCATTTTGTTAGGGCTTATCACGACACTTTTGGATTGCCGGTAGTGGTGTCCAATTGTTCCAATAACTACGGTTCTTTCCAGTTCCCTGAAAAGTTAATCCCACTTTTTATCAACAATATCAAGCACAATAAGGCGCTGCCTGTTTACGGAGAGGGTCTTAACATTCGTGATTGGTTATGGGTTGAAGACCATGCAAGGGCCATTGATGTGATATTCCACCAGGGTAAGGATGGCGATACGTATAATATCGGCGGACACAATGAATGGACCAACATTGACCTTATCAGAGTAATGTGCAGCATTATGGATCGCAAATTAAGACGTGAGCCTGGTACTTCAGAAAAACTCATTACCTATGTGAAAGACCGTGCAGGTCATGATTTACGCTATGCCATCGACTCCACAAAGCTGCAACGGGAACTGAACTGGACGCCAAGCCTTCAGTTTGAAGAAGGACTGGAAAAGACCATCGACTGGTATTTGGAAAATACGGAATGGATGGAAAATGTGACCAGCGGCGACTACCAGCGCTATTACGATTTGCAGTATCAAAACAGATAGATATATTTACGATTAGACGATTTACAATTTACGATTGCTGCTTCAAAGGGCTAAATTGTAAATTGTAAATCGTTAAATTGTAAATTACTTAGTTCTTTTTACTTCCAAATCTTTTACTATCTTAACGCTTCTATTTCTATCTAACCTTATGAAACGTAGAAGCTTCTTTAAAACTGCCATAATAGGAGGTAGTTCTCTTGCCTTGGTGCCATTGAGCGCTTGCCGTCCATCTTCAAATCCTTCTTCTGTAAATGCTAAGTATACAGATTTTGAGCTTAATGAGGCAACCATTCAACAGTTGCAGCAAAAGATGAAATCAGGAGAGCTGAGTTCCGAAATAATTACCCGCATGTATCTGGAACGCATAGAGCAGATCGACAACAAAGGACCTGAACTGCATGCTGTCATTGAGATAAATCCTGATGCCCTGACCATTGCCCGGCAGATGGATGAAGAAAGAAAATCTAATAAGGTAAGGGGACCGCTTCACGGAATACCTCTATTGATAAAAGACAATATTGACACGGGCGATCATATGCAAACCACCGCGGGGTCGTTGGCTTTGGTGGGAAGTCCTGCTGCGGATGATGCTTTTATTGTCAAAAAACTTCGGGAGGCCGGGGCGGTATTGCTAGGCAAAACCAATCTGAGTGAATGGGCAAATTTTCGTTCCAATAAATCAAGCAGCGGATGGAGTGGCAGAGGCGGACAAGTGCGCAATCCCTTTTCAACCGATCGCAGCCCTTGCGGGTCAAGCTCCGGAACCGGGGTTGCCGTATCAGCCAATCTTTGTGTGGTGGGTATTGGAACAGAAACCGATGGCTCCATCGTTTGCCCGTCGGGTATCAATGGCATTGTAGGTATAAAACCTACCGTAGGCTTATTGAGTCGCGATGGCATTATCCCCATCTCTCACAGTCAGGATACCGCAGGACCAATGGCCCGTACCGTTACGGACGCTGTTATCCTACTGGGCTTGTTGGCAGAAACGGATCCAAATGATATAGGCGTTGATTTGAAAAGGGACAATTTTATTACTAATTATACAAAATATCTTGATGCCCATGGATTAAAGGGTGCCCGTATTGGGATAGCTTCGAGCTATTTTGGCTTCAATGCGGAAGTGGACACGTTGATGAATGATGCTGTTACGCTGATGAAAGAACAGGGGGCAGAGGTAATGGAGGGTCTTAAGTTTGAAAACAGTGAGCAGTGGAGTACCGCCGAATGGCAGGTACTGATCTCTGAGTTTAAGGCAGACCTTAATGCTTACCTGAAGACCAGGCAAGGCCTGAAAGTTCAATCGCTTGCTGACTTGATTACATTCAACAAGGAAAATGCACAAACCGAACTCAAATGGTTTGGGCAGGAGGTGTTTGAACTGGCAGAAAAGACCGGCGGATTGGAAGAGCCTGTTTACCTTGAAGCTTTGAAAAAATCGAAGGCCATGACCCGTGAACAGGGAATTGATAAGCTGATGGAGGCCCATAAGCTGGATGCCCTAATAGCTCCCACCAATGGACCTGCCTGGTTAATTGACTGGATCAATGGAGATCACTTTGGAGGAGGAAGCTCAGAACCCGCGGCTATTTCAGGGTATCCAAGCATTACTGTTCCGGCTGGTTTTGTGCATGGTCTGCCCATTGGCATTTCTTTCTTTGGAAAGGCCTGGAGTGAGCCTACACTTATCCGGCTGGCCTTTGCCTATGAACAGGCCTCCCAGCACAGAAAAGCACCAGAGTTTATGAAAGGCATCAGTTGAAGAATTTACTATTAGACGATTTGCAATTTATTAAGTGTAACCAGCATTAATCCTACAAGGACCTAAAGGACTTAAATCAGTGCAGAAGCTTTGTTAGTTGCAATACAGTTTCTGCATCCTAAACTTGAAACTTTGAATTTGAAACTTTAAACTTTTTTGCTTTTCCTATAGGCCATCCACCAGATAAAAAAGCCGCTGATCAGCACGATCAGGATACAGATTCCTGCCAGTGGGACATACAAAATATAGAACATGCCCAACAAGGGTTCAAAGATTCTGCCCGTATGTATTTCAAGGGACAGGTTCCATAGCGAAATAGGGCTTTTTTGAATGATTTCATCGCTCATCGGTCCAAAGGCATAAGAACTATGGATGGGAATTACTCCGTGGTTATAATCGAAGTAAAACTCATTTGGAGAGCCGTCGGTAAACCATCCGTCAATCATGTCTTTTGAGATTGGCGGACCTGCTACCTCAGGGGCCATATAAGGAGTACCGGCCAGGTAATCCAATATCTGCCCGGTAAAAGGATTCCATACGAACAGCCCGTTAAAGGAGCCTACCAGGTAATTACCCTGATCTGCTTTCTCCAGCACATTACAGCCCATCACACTTACCGGTGGCTGATTAGCCGGCTGTAACATAGGTCCCTGGAAATTCTCATTGATGATATACAGGCCATCGTAGGTGGAGAAAATAAATATTTTTTGCTGCTCATCATACAAAACGCGGCGAAGCTTGTCGTACCACGGATTGGGTGAGCTTAGAACAGTTCCAGGGATGGGTGATACCACCGAATTGGCAATGGCTATCAGTAAGGGTGGCCGCAGGAACATGCCTGTAATGGTCACAAACAGCAGAAAAGGGATAAAAATCCATCCCAATTTATTATGCCAGCGAAGGTTGGCGTTGCGGGCTGCAACAATGGCCGCATTGTCCTTTTGTTTGGCCTTGCGGCGTTTTATCCATTTGGGAAATATAAAATGCATCAGGCCGGTAAGGGAAATCACAAGGATTGCAAACCCAAAAATGTCTACCACCAGCTTACCTATCGACCCCCATAATTCACCACTATGCAACAGCCAAAGTGTTTTGAACAAGCTGGCTTTGCCATTATACCCTTCAGGAGCAGGAAGTACAATGGGATGAAACGATTGCCCGTCGGTTGACTTTAAAAGATAAGAGCGGGTTTGAACCAACAACTCTTGCTGTTTCATGATCAGGTCGGTAATACGTTCTTCTGATACGGGAAGTGATATTTTTTGCCATTTGTTCTGGCCCGGAATATATTCATACAAACCAAAGTAGGTTCCGGCAAACAACTTGCCCCAGGGGGTCTTTAAAATCTTGCTGATCTTGCGGTTATCTATTCCGTTGGGTAAGCCTGCATTCCAGTCCTTAAAGGTCTTGAACTGATCTGTGCTCAGCCAAATGCCGATATTGCCGTATACTAAGGCAGAATCTTTACTTATCTGATAAACAGATTTTACGGCACCCTTATTCCAGTTGTGATAACTGTAATCATCAGGAAGTACGGATCGCTTGATATCAATCGATGAAATCAACTCACGGTGGTTCATGAAAATGCCCGATGCAGAAAACAGGATCACAAAAAGAGTGATCACTATCCCCGGCCATTTATGAAACTTGCGCAGCTTGCCCAGTATTTTACTCTTCTTCATATCTACCAACTCTAAGGACCACAAATGTAACTTGTTTTGTCAGGAAAAGCTGTAACAATTGTTACAACGAGTTAAAAACAGATAAGTTTGTCTTAATAACGAAAGTCCAATAAACAGATTGTGAAATAGATTAAGTCAAAAAAATCAATTTGAATAACTTTCAAATTAAAATAGGTGGACTGTTGCATTTTTTTATTTTTGTCCGTCAAAAATTAAGAATCGACGATCATGAAGGTTTTCAAATTTGGAGGGGCTTCGGTAAGTTCTGCCGATGCGGTGCGTAATTCGATTAATATTCTCAATCTAAATCCAGGCCATAAGGTGCTGGTAATATCTGCAATGGGCAAGACCACCAATGCACTGGAGATTGTTGCCCGCCGATACTTTAACCAGGACCCTGAAGTGTGGACCATCTATCAGGAGGTAAAAGCTTACCATGACGGCATCATTGCTGAGCTGTGGGGAGAAGAAACCGTGTTGCCGGAAGTCGAAAAACTGTTTACCCAATTGAGCAATCGTATCAAAGGAGAGCGTTCCCTGAATTTTGATTATGAATATGACCAGATCGTAGCCTTTGGTGAATTGTTCTCAACCCAGATCATCAGCTTGTATTTCAATAACGTAGGGATTAAGAACCGCTGGACCGATGTACGCAATTGCCTAAAGACTGACGATCAGTTCCGGGAGGCAAACATTAACTGGGAGCTGTCGGTTCGCCTGGCAAAACGAATGTTTACTTTCGAGAGCGAAGATTTGTACATCACCCAGGGTTTTATTGGCGGTACGTTGACCAACCAGACCACCACCCTTGGAAGGGAAGGCTCGGATTATACGGCGGCAATATTAGCCAACCTTTTGGATGCCGAAGAGGTAAGCATCTGGAAGAATGTACCCGGAATCCTGAATGCCGATCCTGACTTTTTCCCCAATACCCAGAAGCTGGATGAGCTTTCTTACAAGGAAGCCATTGAACTTTCCTATTCAGGGGCCAAGGTGATTCACCCAAAGACCATCAAGCCCTTACAGAACAAAAATATCCCCCTGTTGGTAAAATCATTCCTGGAGCCGGAGAAGCCAGGCACCATTATCCATGCCGTGGAACATCCGCTGGAGCTGGTGCCGGTAGTGATCATGAAAAAGAACATGGCCCTGATTACCCTTACGCCCAACGACTTTTCATTTATCAGCATTAACAGCGTGTCGGATGTATTCAGCCTGTTTGCCAAGTACCGGCTTAGGGTAGGTCTTATTCAGCAGTCGGCACTCGACTTCTCGCTTGCCTTTGATGAGCCGGAGCAGGGAATAGAAAACCTGATTGCCATGCTGCAGCAGAAATTCGAGGTGAAATACAATACAGGCCTTGATCTGGTGACCATTCGTTATTATACGCCCGAATCGATTACCCAGATTACCAACGGCCGTAAAGTTTACGTTGAACAGAAAAGCCGCCGTACGGCAAGGATGCTGTTGAAGTAAAGGATTATATCAATTTAAAGTCCTGGGATGAGTACTGTAAAAACTTCCTTAAAAAGAAATAGGCATCTTCAGTTAATAGCTGAGATGCCTATTTTTATTTGGGTCGCCTTTGACAATGAAAATATTTCTTTTCATTTGTCTGATAGAAGAATAATTACAATTCCCCAAAATTGGATACCAAAGCTTGAAAACGCGAACCCTGATATCCAGAGAAATTATATTCTACGCGGACACTTCGTTTTCTGGGAAGACGTTGACGAAATCATAGGCGTTAAGAATCTCCTGAATGGAACTATTGTACCCCGATAGCTTTAGTGGCTCAAATCGTAATTCCTGATTTTTGCAATTACCTGCGCCTCGGCTTCCTCATACATTCCTCGGATAAACTCATCGTTGAAATGCAACGTACGCTCTTCAAAGGGCATATCGTGAACGCGGTCTAGCAGTCTTTCTTTGGCTACCTGAAGGTCCTTGCCATAAATATGAAAGGAGTCGGCATGCCAGTTGAGCCTTCCCAGCTTAACGGTCCTGCCGGTCTTTTCAGCTACCCCGGCAGCGATGATTTCCTTGTTGAACTGCACAAAACCGAACATGTTCATAAAGTTGGCTCCCCAGGCATCATTGCTGCGAAAACGGATATTGCAGTTGAGCCAGTATACCCCTTCTTCATCTTCCAGGATGCGGTACCACAATGACTGAAGACATGGTGGGTCGTAGCAATCATTGTCGATATTGGGCATCCAGGTGATCATCTGGGCCTGCCGTGTAAAAGGTTGTTTGGAAAGCTTGTCGATCACCGCCTGGATCTGGTCTACCTTGAAAGGTCCCGCTTGCTGCGACTGGCCATTGATCAGTTCCTTCCATACCCCATAGTTTTGCAACCGGCCATGATAGGTGTACTCCCATCTTGTATCACTTTCCACATTCAGGTTTTTGGTCCAGTGGTCCTTGAAGCCTTTCAGTTCCAGCACATATTCCTTCAGTTCATCAATACCGCCCGGGAAAGCCATATGGATCATCGGATCTGTTTCCGGTTCTTCAATGGTAATATTCATGGTGCAGTCCATGCTTTCCGGATCCTCCGGCTTATCGTATTGGGTTTTAAACCTGGTGCCTTTCTCGTACACCGCCGTAATGGCGGCCTCGTATGCCTCTGCCAGTGTCTTTCCGGTGATGGCAATGACGGGAATATTCTTCATGATAGTCAAGGTGTTAGTTGTTTAATTTCTTTTAGTCAGTCAACGTAATGTATGGTTTTTAAAAATATCAAATTTTATAAAATAAAGCGCTGAATGCTGTAAACTTAAGAACATCCTATTGGAACAATATTAATTTGTACATTTGATTTGCATTTACAATTAGACAATTTGCTATTTACGATTTCCGCTATGCGCAGTCGTAACTTTAAACTTTAAACTATTTACCCTTTCCATGCTAACCCGAAGAAACCTATTTAAAACCGCTGGTCTTGCCACCATGGCTGCCATGCTTCCCTCAGTTGCTTTTACCAGCATCATTGAAAAGCAGAATTCTCCCTTTCGCTTCAGTTTGAATACCAGTACCATCAGGGGACAGAAACCGGGATTGCTCAGATATATTGATATTGCCTCAAAGGCCGGGTATGATGGCATCGAGTTATGGGTAGATGATGTGAAGCAATACCTTTCGGAAGGCAATTCCGCAAATTCGCTAAAGCGATACCTTGCCGATCATGATTTGAAAGTGGAAAATGCCATTGGTTTTGCTCCCTGGCTATCGGACAAAGGTTTTGAACAGATGAGGCAGGATATGGAGATGATGGCCTCCATCGGTTGTACCCGTATAGCAGCTCCTGTTTATGGGATGCCTTCTGATCAGCCATTAGACCTCATGGCAACAGGCCTTCAATACAAAGAACTCTTAGCTTTAGGTCGACAGACTGGGGTAATGCCTTTGCTGGAATTCTGGGGTGCCTCCAAACTGCTTTTCAACATGAGTCAGGCCATGATGATTTGTTCAGCCGCCAACGATCCGGATGTGAAGATACTGGCCGATGTGTACCATATGTTCCGCGGCAATTCAGGGTGCGAATCCCTGAAGATGCTGCGCGGCAATGTGATCGAAGTGTTCCACATGAACGATTTTGTGGCTTCCATTCCCCGCGAGAAACAACAAGACAGTGATAGGGTCTATCCCGGTGATGGCGCTGCTCCTATGAAACAAATACTTGCCGATTTAAAAAATATGGGCGGTACCAAAGTGCTTTCCCTTGAACTTTTCAATGAAGAGTACTGGAAACAGGATCCATTGCTGGTAGCCCGTACCGGATTGAACAAGATGAAAGCACTGGTTAGTCAACTTGATTAAATCATTTATCAACAGTAAAAACAAATGCTTTTGATTCATCCCTTGCCATTTTTCATTGGACAGTATTCTTTTTTCCTCCCTTTTTGTTAAATTCGTATAATTTCTAAATCAACCCTCCATGAGAATCATTAATATCCTATTTGCAATGCTGATCCTGTTAACCTCAGTTTTGAAAAGTGACGGGCAGTCTACTGCTCAAAAGCCTGTACGTCTTGCCATTGCAGGGATGACCCATGGGCATATCGCTTTTATCCTGGGGCGAAAAGAAAAGAGTGACTTCGAGCTGGCAGGGGTGTATGAACCCAATACCGAACTGGCTAAAAAATTGGCCAGTCAGTATAAATTTGATCCTTCGCTTATTTATTCCGACCTCCACCAAATGCTTGATAAGGTGAAACCGGAAGCGGTAGTGGCTTTTGGCAGCGTGTTTGAGCACCTGGCTGTTGTTGAAGCCTGTGCTCCGCGCCATATTCATGTGATGGTCGAAAAGCCGTTGGCTGTCAGTAATGAGCATGCCAAAAGAATGGCAGAACTGGCCGCCAAATACAACATTTACCTGCTAACCGATTTTGAAACCTCCTGGTATCCTTCCACCCATAAATCCTTTGCGCTGGTCAACGACAGCAGCTTTGTCGGCAAGGTGCGTAAGACGGTTATCCACGACGGGCACCAGGGTCCAAAAGAGATTGGATGTGATAAGGTCTTCCTGGACTGGCTGACCGATCCTGTTCAAAATGGGGGAGGTGCACTCATTGATTTTGGCTGCTACGGCGCCAACCTGATGACTTACCTGATGAAAGGGCAGCAGCCATTGTCGGTTACCGCTGTTACCCGCCAGTTTAAACCTGAGATCTATCCAAAGGTGGATGATGAGGCCACTATTATTGTATCTTATCCAAGTTCCCAATGCATTATCCAGGCCTCCTGGAACTGGCCCTTTGGGCGCAAGGACATGGAGATCTATGGAGAGTCAGGCTATATTATTGCCGCTGACAGTAAGACCATTCACCTGCGCAATGCTCCCATGAAGGAAGAGCTGGTAAAAAAGCTCACTTCCAAAGATATTAAGGTTTATGAAGATCCGTTCAGCTATTTTTTTGATGTCATTCGTGGAAAAGTTAAGATGACAAATTATGATCCTTATTCGCTGACCAACAATATGACGGTGGTCAAAATACTGGATGCGGCCAGGGAATCGGCTAAAACAGGAAGGACCATCCAGCTTCAGTAAAAGCAGCCAGGAGCCAGGTGACGAGAAGAGTGTCCAGAGTCCCAGGAAGTCCCCGAAGTCCCATAAATAAGAAATAAGAAATAAGAAATAAGGAATAAGGAATAAGGAATAAGGAATAAGAAATAAGGAATAAGGGAGTGAAAATGGGAAGTTGCCAGTAGCCAAAGGCCAATAGCTTGAATAATTAATCTGACAATCAAAAATATCATCCATGAAAGAAAAATCCTCACTTGTTTTTAAGGCCATCAGGCTGGTGGCTGATGCTCACTCTGGACAATACCGCAAAGGAACACGCCTTCCTTATATTGTCCACCTTGTTAATGTGATGAGAACCCTTGTCGATCTGGGGTGTGAGGATGAAATTGTAGCTGCCGGTGTTTTACATGATGTGATTGAAGATACTCCCCTACAGAGCGAGGATATTGAAAAACAATTTGGTAAACGAGTAGCTTTCCTTGTGAAGGGTGCTACGGAAGTCAGGGAACAAGGCAATGGTTATGATGAGATCGCCAGCTGGCATACGCGCAAGGAACACACCATCCGGTTTCTTGCCAGGGAGGCTACGGAAGACCAGCTTCTGATATCCTGTGCCGATAAACTGGATAATATTACTGCCATCAAAGAAGATTACCTGAAGATGGGCGAATCGCTTTGGGAAAGGTTTAATGCCGGGAAAGATCGTCAGCATTGGTATTACACCCAAATGGCCCAATCCTTTAAGCTTAGAGCCCTTGAATTGGGCAACCCCTTAAGTATCCTGTCGGAGCGGTTTTCTCAAACGGTAAACGAGGTTTTTAACGATGGAATTTGTTATACCAATTGGAATTATAAAATAGACCAATAGACTCTTGGGTATAATGCCGATGGATGGAAGTGTTATAGCCCAATTGAGTTTGCGATCCCGAGTACTCGGGAGGACTATTACACTTCTCCAATCGGTATTAGATGGTGAACATCCATTTGGGCTGAGGGGTTTATGGTAGGTTGAAACCTATCATCCTTTTTGCCATGTCACAATTAGATCTTTTTGCAAACACTGACAATGCGCCTATGGGTGCCAGCGTGAAACTCGATCATGGTGAATATATCTATATTCCCGGCTTTTTTAATCCCTCAGAAAGTGATCAGTTTTTTAATTCCCTTAGGCACAAGGTCGATTGGAAACAGGAATCCATGAGCATGTACGGGCGCAAAGTAGCCTTTCCACGCCTTATTGCCTGGTATGGAGATGACCAAATGTCTTATTCTTTTTCGGGCATCACGCTGTATCCTTCCGCATGGCTTCCTGAACTGCTGGAAATCAAGAATAGGATAGCCCCTTTTGCTGGAGTCACATTTAACCGGGTGCTTCTCAACCTTTACCGTGATGGAAGAGATTCGGTCTCCTGGCATAGCGACGCGGAGCCCGAACTGGGACGTAACCCGGTAATCGCATCGGTAAGCTTTGGCGCTTCACGCAAGTTTCAGCTGCGGCATCTTCACACCAAGGAAAAAATTGATCTTGAGCTAACTCCTGGAAGCCTTTTGATCATGCAGGGTGAACTTCAGCATTACTGGCAACACCAAATTCCCAAGACCAGCAAAAAGGTAGGCGAACGTATCAATCTTACGTTTAGGGTAATGAGTTAACCACTAAAAGCAATAAATCACGCTGGATAACTGAGCTCGCGACCTGTGATGATAAGCCCATAAGTAATTAAATTTCGATAGCTGCGATCAAGGCAATCGCCTGCAGGTAAAAACTCCCCACTTAGAAGCCTGTCCGCATTTTTACAATCAGCATCTTTATAAAACTACTGCCTTCAACCTTCATTTTTTTTCAAACCTAAAAACCTTCGGCTCATAACTTCCTCCATCCACATTTGGTTTTCTTAGGGGATATTTGTATATTTATTTGTAAACATTTTGTATTAACAATAATAAAGAATGAAGAAGGAGCTGCGATAGGAAGGAGTTTTAATAGTAAAACAGTTGGGCTGAACGGTTTTGCAGCATGGATGGCAGGTGATAGTAAATTACAGGAAAAGTCAATTCTTCTGCAATTACTAAAAAGTGGAGCCCAGAAACCACTCAAATAAACGGGGCGAAACCGAAAAGCCACAAGAGTAGGAACTAAACATCTACCGAATGAAAGCAAGTGTTATAGCTCTTCACTGGTTGCCGCGCGTGATATGCATTCTGGGCATTCTTTTCATCAGCAAATACGCTATCGATTCCATAGAATCCTATCTGACCCTCTGGCAGCAAATACTCACATTAATGCTTCATCTGGTACCCTGCGTTATTTTGGCAGCTCTTTTGGTGATTGCCTGGAAATGGGAACTGGCAGGGGGTATCTTATTTACCGTCATAGGACTTGCCCTAACTCCTGTAATCTTTAAGCACAACTACAATCTCAATGAATCCATTGCCATGAGCCTTGGGATAGTCACCATGATTACTTTTCCTTTGGTGATTATCGGTAACCTTTTTACCTTCAGCTATATTAAAAGAAGAAAATACCGCCTTATGATGAAAGCCCTGCAACAAAGCAGAGTTCAAAAGATTGAACGGTATAAGCTCCTGAAATATAACCAATTTCAGAATATAAGGTATTATCCGCCAATCAGTAAGGAGGAAGATAAGATACTTCAGCACATGGAAGGAGCCTGATGACTTTAGTTTTTAGGCCAATATTAGAACTAGGGAGCAAAGAGAAAATGAGAGGGTGAGAAAATGAGAGGGGGAGAAAATGTGAAATGAGAAATGAGAAAATGTGGGAGTAACCAAAAACCCCGAAGTTTCTTGCATCCCTTAAGCACAGCTTAGACAAAGTTCCGACTCGGAACTTATACCGGTCAATCTGGATCAAACTTTAAAC
>DATGYU010000241.1:0-4737 GCA_035297625.1 Prolixibacteraceae bacterium | reverse complement strand
GAGAATGGAAATAAACATGAGAATGGCTGTTACCATGATGACAGTCTTATAGCCTACCTGAAACGATTTATGCAGGTTATATAAATGCACCTCATTATTGAGCGCTTCATTTAATTTGCGATGCCTCTTTAATTCTCTATTTAATTTCAGGAAATTAATTAGATTGATCGCCCAGATAGTACTGCTAAATAGTCCTATAAAAGTAGCAATGATGGTAATGATATGCCCTTTTTCAATATTGTTGCCAATGATGGTGGCAAACCAGATGCCCCAACCGATGGTGGTCCATTTTAGAAGGTTGTACCTTAGTTTATCCAGTTGTTCAATAATTGATGTTTCCATAAGAAGAGTATTTAAAAAGTTCTTTAAACGATCATTTTATAACCTTTAGCTATCTTTATATAACCTTTAGGTTACAAATTAAAAGATTAATTTTAAATGATGCAAATGATATTCTATAAATTATGCAGTATTCGGTAAAAGATTCAGAAATATGAAAAATGCTTAGGATTGTACGGTTAATCGCAATTAGCCGTCCCACCATTTCAACCGGATCATCTTCTTATGGATAATTCTTATACATTTGATAATTGAAAACAATAAACAATTAATAACCCAATCTTTATGAAAACACTATCCTTATTGATACTTCTGATTATTGGCATAAATGGTGCAAAGGCACAGTTTAATGTAGGTTATGATCCCAACAACCAACCCCAACAAGATTTGCAGTACTTTACCCCCAGCGGCAACAATTTATTTGTAGGCGATTGTATCCCTTATTATTACCAGGGAACCTTATACCTTTACTGGTTAGTGGATCAAGGCCATCATTCCGCTTTAAATGGGTTGGGAGGCCATCAATGGACGCTCAGTACAACCAGGGATTTAAAGCACTGGACCCATTACCCCATTGTAATCGGCATTGATGAAGACTGGGAGAAATCAATTTGTACAGGGTCCGTTGAAAATGATGGTAACCAGTTCTATGCCTTTTATGCGACCCGGCTGATAGACAGTGAAGGGAAAATCAATGAACAATTGAGCTATGCCACCAGCAGTGATGCCATTCATTTTAATAAGCAAAAGCCCAATCCTTTTTACACCTCAGCACCCGGATACAGCAAACGTGATTTCAGAGATCCCAAAGTGATCATCGACAGTAAAGGCATTTTTCATCTGTTGGTTTCAAGCAGTGCCGACAATTATTCTATTGACAACAATCGGGGCTGCCTTGTTCATCTGTCATCCGCTGACCTGAAAACATGGCAGGTCCATGAGCCTATTCTCAGCGGGCAGCGGACGGTCCCTGAATGCCCGGATTACTTTTACTGGCGGGGCTGGTATTATCTTTTCTACAGCCAGGATGGCAATACTTCCTACCTGATGTCTAAAAAGCCTTATGGTCCATGGACAGAACCGGCCTGCCAGGCTTTTGATGAAGAATTTTCGAATGTGGTGAAGACCGCTGAATTTACCAACGGCAGAAGAATCGCCGCTTCATGGATACCCAGCAAGAAGGACAACAAGGACAATGGATATGAAATTTTTGGAGGCAGTATTTTACTGCGTGAGATCATCCAACTGAAAGACGGAACACTGGGCAGCAGGTTTGCTGAAGAAATGCTTCCAAAAACAGGTAAAGCGATCAATTTAAACCTTATTGCTGATCAAAAAGCTGGTAAGATCAAGGATAACCAATACGAGATTGATGCTCCGGGAGCAATTGGTGCACTTCATTCGTCAAATGTTCCTGTAAACTGCCGCATTTGGCTGGAAGTAATCCCACAGGGCAGCAATGGTGAAATTGGTTTGTATTTAAGAGCCAGTGACAAAGCCTCAGAAGGATATAAGTTATGTTTATCGGCCGGCAAGCAACAGGTGTCACTGGCAAACACCACCATAAAAGCCGTAACCGGGCTGGACAAGCCTTTTAAAGTGGATGTGGTCATGAAAGATGATATTATTGATGTTTGCATCAATGGCCAGCGATGCATTGTCAACCGGTTGCCGGAAAAGAAAGGTGATTCAATCTGGTTGTATGCCAAACATGGAAAGGCCGTTTTTAAAGACATTAAAGTAATGCCGATAATTGAGCAGCAGCAATAACCGAAGCTTACATAAAATCGTGGCGGATTCAATCATTTTGATTTGATGTAATCAAATAAGGCTTAAATGAAATAATTAGACAAAAATAAGCACTTATATGAATTTTCACCCGTTAAATTGAAGAATAGGCCCCATGCATGCCGGTTTTAGAGAAATTTATTAAATCTTTTTATCTGCGTTTTAGGTCCATCTATCGTTAAAAAGTGGCCATTGGCCGATAAAAAGAAGGGTATGGCAAGGCATTTTGTAATTTAGCAGCATAACCTTCATTAAACCTAATTCAAAAAATGAAGTCATAGTAAGGTGAACTAACAACAGAGAAGTGAAGATAACCATTGAAAACCTAAACAAAGTATATCCCAACGGCAACCACGCGCTGAAAGATGTGAACCTTGAAATCAATACCGGGATGTTTGGTCTGCTGGGTCCCAACGGAGCAGGGAAGTCAAGCCTGATGCGTATTTTGGTCACCTTAATGCAGCCCTCCTCGGGAACAGTAAAAGTAAATGGTTATGATCTGACGCGCGACCGCGAACAGATACGTGCCATGCTGGGCTACCTTCCACAGGATTTCAGGTTTTTCTCTCACTTAAAGACTTACGAGTTTCTGGATTATGCCGCCCGGCTGGCAGGCATGAAAAACAGCAAGGAAAGGCGACTGGCAGTTGATAAAATGCTCGAAGAGGTAGGATTATTTGAAGCCCGTGACCGCCAGGCCAACAAGCTCTCGGGAGGGATGAAACGCCGATTAGGTATAGCCCAGGCCCTGATTAACAACCCAAAGATAATCATTGTCGATGAGCCTACCACAGGCCTTGACCCGGAGGAACGTATCCGGTTTCGCAACCTGCTTTCCACCATCTCGACACAGGATGTGATTATCATTTTATCTACTCATATCGTGGGTGATATTTCCAGCTCATGTACCGACATGGCCTTGCTGAACCAGGGGGGACTGGCCTTTACCGGATCTCCTGATAAGCTGATTGCACGTGCAGAGGGTAAAGTGTGGCTGATACAGGCTACTGAAGCAGAATACCTGGAAATCAACGAGAAGTTCCCCGTAATTTCCAATGTACCCAATAGCCAAGGATGGGAAATACAGGTAGTGGCGGAATCGGTCAATGGATATGATGCACAGCAAATGGCCCCTAACCTTGAGCACGCCTATGTGTATTTTATGGAAAACAACTTAAACCAATGGACGGCTATTTAAAAGCAAGAATAGGAACGCGGATTTAGCGGACGGAGCGGATAAGACGGATAAAAAAAACATGAATGATAAAAAAAAGAAAATAGATAAAGAATGAGGAGGATTTAACAGATTTAAATATTGTTTATTTTATGTTGTAACAGATATAAATCCTAATTTCTTACCCGTATTAATCCGCTAAATGCGCGTTCTGTTTTGTAAATTGTAAATCGGTAAATTGTAAATAAAATTAATGATCTCCTTTCACAACATATCATCCATTGCCAAATATGAGGTAACCACCCTTTTACGCAGCTGGTTCTTCAGGATCTTTGCCTTGCTGGCCATAGTCTTTTTGTTTTTCTTTAACCTGATCATACAGGTAGTGGAGCAAGGCCAAAACTGGAATTTCAGGGCCATATCTTCTGCTATTCCCTATGTCAACCTGCTGCTTTTAAACACCGTGCAGGCCATCATCGCCATCTTCCTGGCATCCGACTTTTTAAAAAGGGATAAAAAGCTGGATACCACTGATGTGATCTATATCCGCTCGATGTCGAACGGGGAATACGTGGCAGGAAAGACACTAGGAAACCTGGGGGTATTTATTATTCTTAACCTTATCATACTCAGTGAGGCACTTATTTTTAACATGATATCGGATTCAGTAACTGTCAACTGGCTGGCCTATTTGCAGTATTTTTTGATCATCAGTGTGCCTACCCTGCTGTTTATCCTGGGTCTTTCGTTTTTTGTAATGAGCATCCTGAAGAACCAGGCCATTACTTTTATTCTATTGCTGGGGTATGTAGCCATCACCATTTTCTATCTGAACACTAAGTATTACTACCTGTTTGATTACATGGCCTACAGCATGCCACTATTGAATTCCGACTTTATAGGTTTTGGCAATCTGCATGCCATTTTGGTACACCGGGGAATGTATGCCTGTTTGGGCATCGCCTTTATCTTCCTGACCATTAGTCTTCTTAAACGTCTACCTCAAAGTCCGTACAGCAATAAAATCACCCTTTTGCCAGCACTGGTGTTTTTTGTGGCAGGATTATGGTTGGGGAAAATGCATGTTTCCACCTTTGTTTTAAATCAACAGTTAAGGGAAAATATGCGCACCCTGAACGATGCCAACCTGGCTGTTCAGCAGTTAAAGGTGGAAAGCTACAACATTAACCTTAATCACAAGGGCAGCAGCATCGAGGTGACAGCAAAACTGAAAGTGAGCAATCCAACCCCCCAGGCCATCGGCCATTTTATCTTTAGCCTGAATCCAGGGTTGAAGATCACCAGGGTAAGCTATAACGGGCAGGCCATTGAGCCCACGCGCAATGTTCACCTGATAGATTTCACCGGTCAAAGGCTGGAAGCGGGGCAAACGGCAGAACTGGAATTTGTTTATAGCGGGACCCTGAATGAAGCTG
>DATGYU010000240.1:0-7186 GCA_035297625.1 Prolixibacteraceae bacterium | reverse complement strand
TGATGCTTCGGTGATATTACGGCTATTAATGAAACGTTTCCATCTTAAACTTGACTCTCCAAAATTCACTAATAACCCCACACATAAATTAGTTGATTTTAAATAATTAATAGTCTGGTCTGAATCAATTTTGGACAAATATTGAGAAGCTTTAAGCTCAACAATAATCACATCGAAGCAAACCAAGTCAGCTACAAAGAATTTATTCAGGAACTCACCATTAAAAACAATCTGCAGTTTTTTGTGACGTATATAAGGAATTTTCAATCTTATCAATTCTTTTTCTAACGCCTCCTGGTAAACAGATTCAAGAAATCCGGGGCCCAATGCCTTATGTACATTTATGCAGGCACCTATAATTTTATAGGTTTCATCTTCATAAAGTAGTGCCATGGTTCTATTTTTAATCCGTGAAATCCGTACTAATCCGCGTAATTGATCTATTCAAAATAATTTAGTGTCCTGTATCCTCCATCTCTCAAATAGGCATCTCTTTTCATCAGCTTGATATCCGACTGCATCATGTCTTTTACCAGCCCGTCCAGGTCATACTGGGGTTTCCAGCCAAGGATGGTTTTTGACTTGGTAGGATCACCAATGAGCAAATCCACTTCCGTTGGACGGAAATACTTCGGATCAACGCTCACAACAGGTTTGTGTTGGTTGATGATATTTAGTATGTTTTCGAGGTAGGATTCTCCCACATGCTGGGTAAAGATATTCTCGTTCACGGCAGTAAAGTATCCTTTTTCATCCACCCCTTCTCCTTCAAAGTTCACTTCCAGTCCTGCTTCCTTACAGGCCAGCTTGACAAAATCGCGGATGGTGGTGGTAATACCCGTTGCGATCACATAATCGTCCGGCATGTCCTGCTGCAGGATCAAATACATGGCCTTCACGTAGTCCTTGGCATGGCCCCAGTCACGCTTGGAGGAAAGGTTTCCCAAAAACAGCTGATCCTGCATGCCTAAGGCGATGCGGCTGATGGCCCGGGTGATCTTGCGCGTTACAAAGGTCTCGCCCCGAACGGGTGATTCATGGTTAAACAAAATACCGTTGTTGGCATGCATCTTATACGCCTCGCGGTAATTGACCGTGATCCAGTAAGCATACATCTTGGCCACCGCGTAAGGCGAGCGGGGATAGAAAGGTGTCTTTTCCGACTGCGGTACTTCCTGTACCAGCCCGTACAGCTCGGAGGTGGAGGCCTGGTAAATCCTTGTCTTGTCAACCAGTCCAAGCAGCCTTACCGCCTCCAGGATACGCAGGGTGCCCAGCCCGTCGGCATTGGCAGTGTACTCGGGGGTTTCAAAACTTACGGCCACATGGCTCATGGCGGCCAGGTTGTAGATCTCATCGGGCTGGGTCTCCTGGATGATGCGCGTCAGATTCATACTGTCCGTCAGGTCGCCGTAATGGAGCTTGAACTGGCGGTTCTGAACATGCGGGTCTTCATAGATATGGTCGATGCGCTCGGTGTTGAACATCGAGGCACGACGTTTAATACCATGGACCATGTATCCTTTTTTCAAAAGGTATTCACTCAGGTAAGCGCCATCCTGGCCGGTGACGCCGGTAATAAGAGCAGTTTTTTGTGACATATGTATTGTGTTTTAAATAGCAGATTTTAATTGGGTGAGTATCTAATATGTTTCTTGTAGGACAATTTCCATACTTTATCTTATTTATTGTTAATGAATTATCATCAAGTCACCGAAGTTTTTCATCTCCTCAATATTTATGATGACCCTATTAAGTCTAAGGAATTCTAAAGATACGAAAATTATCTGTTAACCTGTATGTGCAATTTTCCCGAATTAAAACGAATTTCATAAATTGAAGCCATGCAATTGAATTAAGATGGCTGAGAAGAAAATAAGAGGAGAAGAGAATAATGGGATCAAGTCCAAAAGGTGGCGGATAAAATGATGAAGCAGGCAAAGGCATTTCGCTCATTTCTTAAAACATCGTGATAATGGGTTTTTCCCTAAATACTCTATGGCTTTAACACAATAATCTGCTGTACTTAATATGAAATTTAGATTTTATCTTTGTGTTTATAAAAGTTAATGCAGCAGATGGAGCTGGTTTTTACCATTAAACAAATCAGGGTTTATCTTTCCATATCACGAATATTTAAAAACTACACAAACTAACGATGTGTTTATAATTGTTTTTTAATTGCCACATATCCTGTCCGATGGCTATCGCATTGGTGTTAACTTTGTTTGTATGATGCAATAATCAGAGTTATACACCATTAATCCCATACTGAGAAATGTAGTTTAGGGATTTGCGCTGTAGTTAGCTATATCCCTTAACTAAACTATATTGCTCTTAGGGTATTAATAACAAAAAAAGGATTATCAGCATGCATACAAAACAAAGTTAACGCCTATGCGATTGCTATCGGGAGAACGCGCCTATCCCGAGTACTCGGGATCCTGCTGTGCCCCGATTTATCGGGGTGGCTCGTTTCTTATTCTATATTCCTTATTTATTTTGTCCTAGATCCAAGATTACTTTCTAATGATTGGATGTAGGAGGGTGTCAACCGGAAATGAGTGAAAGGTTGTCCCTGCCTTTCAGATGGATCGAAAAAAAGGTTGTGCCTGCAGACTTTTAGCAACTAACGGTTCTCAGTCCTTTAGCCTGTAAAAAATGGGTGGAAAGAAGCCCAGATGAAACACAATGAATACAAATGAAATGAAAATTAATCATTTACGATCGTAATCCATGTTGGTGCCCTTCAACATTGGTTACCTTTCTGCCACCTTCGATTCCTTGACCTGCGTATCCGTATTCATATGGATCACCTTAAGCTTTCCATTTTCCTTGACATAGTCGGTATCCTGTTTATTGACCAGCACCGGTACATAGGCGGTGGCAAAACCTGCTCCCAGGATGATAAAAAACATCACATTGCGGCTTACCAGCTCGGCAAAGCTAACGGCAAAGATGATAAAGGTAAAGTTGGCTACAATAATGATCAGGCTCGAATGAAGGTGAATGCCTTTGTTGATGCGTAAAAGCTGATGGTGGATGTGGTTCATGTCCGGAGAGAAAGGTGAGCGTCGTTGTGCAATGCGGATGGTCATCACCCTTAAGGTGTCGATTACGGGCACAATCATAATGGCCAGTGCAATGGCCGGAGAACCAATAATATGACGCGGGCCATCAGGCAGTCCGAGGTATTTGATAGTCAGAAAGGCAAAAATAGTGCCCAGGGTCAGTGAGCCGGTGTCTCCCATAAAGATCTTGTTGGTTCGGCCAAAGACATTGAAAAAGAAAAAGGCGGTAAGGCTTCCCGTAAGGCTGAAGGCAACGATGGCATACTCCAGGTGCCCGGCCCTGATAAACAAAGAACCAAATGTAATGGAGATCAGAATGCCAAGGCCTGAGGCCAGTCCGTCGATGCCATCAATAAGGTTATAGGCGTTGACAATGCCCACGATGGTAAATAAGGTAACCATGGAACTTGACAAAACATCCAGTTCTTCAATTCCCAACACCCCATGCAGATGGGTAATCCTGACCCCACTCATAAAAATGAGATATCCGGCAGTCAACAATTGAAAAGCCAGTTTCCTGCGGGCCGACAACCCGATCAGGTCATCTTTCAGCCCAACCATAAACATGACCAGCGATGCCAGCAATAAACAGGTCAGATTCTGATTGTTTAAGTTGTTGAGCGTGATGGAAAGGCTGATATAGAAACCTGCAAAAATACCTACTCCTCCCAGTGTGGGGGTTATCACTTTAGCGGCTGAGCGCTCATTGGGAACGTCAAAAAGCTTTTTCTGGTTTGAAATATAAATGATCCTCGGAATAGCATAGGTAACTATCACAAATCCAATAATCAGGCTTTGCAGAATGTAAAATTGTATCATCTCCCTCCATATCTTTAGGTTGGGCTAAAAGTATATTTTTTATTTTACAAATTTTATGAATTTCATGAATTATTGTGCATCGGGAAGATGTTAATCGGTTAATTATTGAAATGGAAAGCATTGGGTCCTGTGATTTCCCGTCGCAGCAATAGTATTGATGAAAAAAGAAAAATATGAAAAGCGCCGGTAGCTTTGCCAAAAATTCGAGTTTGGCAGTAGGAAGTGATCAGTGATAAGGTGTGTTCGAAAGATTAAAAATTGTCACAAAAACACAAAAACACTCCCAAGCACTCGCACAGGCGTTAACTTCGATTGTATTCTTGTTGACTTCAGGCCCGGATTCATTTACCCCGGATTAAAATCACGGGGCTACAAGATGGCCCGAGCCTGAAGGCTCTTATCGTTCCATGGCATTGAAATCCGCTCATTCAAAGCGTGCAGAGCCGTCAGGCTCGGTAGATGTTATAGCCCCGGATTTCAATCCGGGGGAACGATGAAATAATGTTATAGCCCTGTGTTTCAATCCGGGGGATTGAAATAAAATCATTGCATGGAATGATCTGATAATCGAAATTATCGCCTATGCGAAGACTTACGATCACAAAATGATCAATATATAGATTTAGTGGGAATTACATGGTTTTGTGATTTTGTGGCAGCTCCATGAAAACAGATCTTCCAATACCCATGATTAATGGTCAGTAATTCAATGCTTCCTTCCAACCCTTTTAACGCTTCCACCCTTCTAACAATAGCAACATTTTCCATCCTTCAGTTTGTCACCAGCAAGGCACTGACAACCTTCGTTCATTTCAATGGAGATTGCACAATACCTATTCGTAAACCAAAAATGGGGTTTACGGCTCTGCCAGTTTATACACATTCGTTTTATTGGTAATCAGCTCATTGTATTGAGTGATTGTCAATGGTTGAATCTGCTTAAGAACAATGTAATCCATCAGTTCCTTGAAATCAGCGATCGACCAATCCGTTGCTCCAACAGGCTTTTCAACGATATTGTGAAACAACAGGGAGAGGATATTGCCTCCTGTAATTGCTTTGTCAATGGCTGCTTTTACCTCTGCAAGACTGGTTGTGTTGGCGATATTCCGTGTTTCAATCGTGTAATTGAAATTCGGCGGAGAAGTTAAATAATGACTGATGACACACCTTCCGAGAATCATGTGATTGGTTGCCATATGCGCCAAAACGATGTCATTGTTTGACCCGAACGGGTAGGCAACAAAACTGGCTGCTTTGGGCAAGCCCTGGGCAATTAGAATATCTCTCGAAGTGTTAAGTTCTTTGTCTATTTCTGCTTCCGTTAATAATGTCAGGTTGGGATGGGTGTGAGTATGAGAACCCATATCCCATCCGGCATTGTTCATTATCCGGCATTGATCCCAGGTCAGGATTCCTTGCTGTCCAACATAGGAGGTTACAATATAACTGGTTGCCCGTATCTTCCTGGCCTGCATGATAGGAAAAGCATTGGTAAAGACATTGTCATTCCCGTCATCAAAATTGATGCATACTGCCGGTATGGTGGCCTGGGTAATGCCTTCAATTCTATCTATCGAAGCCCACACGATGCCTGTTCCGTTCTGCTTTAAGATTACTTTTATTTTATCGAACGGGGCATTCCAATCCACTCCGTTTATGTGCTGAAAACCTGCTCTTTGAACTTCAAACGAGTTCCACCCTTTTTTATAGGGAGCCCCCTGAAAGTAAGCAAATTTTGCATAGTTCGACTGTGAAAGTTGAATCGCAACCCCTGTAACAGATGCCACCTCAGGGATGTAATACCATAACCTTACCACCTGGAAGGAAGAAAGGTCGAAAGGCCCCTCTTTCTGCATGGCGGTTGAGGTACCTGCCGCCAGAAGTATCTTAATCGAATTATTACCCTGTAAACTATGCTCAGAATCCAAGGCCAAAGAACCATTTCCATCTGATATTGTCCATTCCGTCAGAACATCGAAATCTTCAATCACGGAAATATCGCCGGGTGTCAGATTTTTGGGCATGGATACATATTTCAACAATGCCGCCTCATCAACCAATATTATTTTTGTAGGTTTTGAGGAGATCAAAGCCCGGTAATATTGTGTTTTCCCAGGTATCAATTGATACATATCATTCACCGCCCCGGGAATTGTTGTCCAATGGACCGAGTCTAAGGATTCCTGCCACTCCACACTGCCTTGACTGTGATAGTCCTCAATTTTTAAGGTAACGGAATCAACTCCATACTGACAGATAAGATTATAAGGCAGGGTTTTAAAGGAAATTTCGTTGCCATAATTTATTCCTGTACTTTTCGCATAGGCACGTACAAAGTAACTTGTATTTCCCATGAGACTGTTCATGTGGCTGGAATAGTTTCCCACTCCACTGCCATCGGAGGTGATTGAATCCGCAATTGTGGGGTGCTCATGTGTACTCCAGCATATTCCACGGGCTGTGATTGCTACATCATCACTTTTAATGGTTCCTCCGCTAATGGCTTGGGTGCCTGTGATGCCCGAGGCGATGGTCGTGGTAACAAGGGGAGGCTTTATTCGGTTGGGATTGAATTTAAACCAGTTCATACCATTAAAATATTCAAAGCTTTTGGAACTGGTATTATAAATTACAAAACCTGGTGTAGGAGGCACCCCATAGCGCTGAGCGTTATTTATTTCTAAAAACGAGATTTCCTTATTTAGCGTAGGGAAAAAGAGGATTCTTAACTGTGAGTAAGTATTTTCATTGAAATGATTAACTACTTGTGAATTTAACAACATGACATTTAATAACAGTATAACAATAAGAAGAAATTGCTTTTTCATGTTGTTTTAGTTGTTTGTCAATCAATAGATTCAATATTTAACATATGTGTTAAACTACTAATAAAATTACAAAAAAACAACATATTATTGCATTTTATTTGATGAAATTTTGGTTAAAATTTTATCCTGGAAAAACAGATGAAAAACAAAGAAGAACACTGATTTACACAGATATTCCGGATGAACACGGATAATATAAAATATTTAAAGCAATCAGCGTTTATCAGTTACATCCGTTTATTCTGTGTTTTTCTTCATTTATTATCTGTGCATATCCGTAGCATCTATTTTAATCCGTGTTCCTTTTTCTTTTTTTAGCCGTAGTGTTCCTGACCGCCTTAAAAGACACAGGCGTGGAATGCGGACGTTTTTATCTGTGTCCTTCTATATTTAAAGCAATCAGCGTTTATCAGTTACATCCGTTTATTCTGTGTTTTTCTTCATTTATTATCTGTGCATATCCGT
>DATGYU010000239.1:0-44011 GCA_035297625.1 Prolixibacteraceae bacterium | reverse complement strand
GTATTTATAAAAATGGTGCCTATCATTAAAAGGCTTCATGAACAAATGATGGAACCCAAGTGGGTGATCTCCATGGGCTCCTGTGCCAACTCGGGAGGGATGTACGATATCTATAGCGTGGTACAGGGAGTTGACAAATTCCTGCCGGTAGATGTGTATGTGTCAGGTTGCCCGCCCCGCCCGGACGCCTTTCTGGAAGGATTGCTGATGTTGCGCGACTCCATAGGGAAAGAAAAACGGCCTTTGAGCTGGACCATCGGAAACCAGGGAATCATTACCCGGCAGGAGATACCCAGCCAACGTGATCTGAAGACAGCAGAAAGAATGAAAATGGGAAACATACGCCCCATGAATGAAATATGAAATATGATTTTATCACTAAAGCAAGTTGCCGGTTATAAAAGGCTGGGCAACTCGAATAGTTATAATAAAGGCTTCTGGCTGCCAGTGGCTGGCAAAAAATGCCTCTACCAGCGGTAATGAAGGAGGACAGCAGCATGTTTAGCCCCCGAGTACTCGGGACTAGACGCCAGCAGCCAGCAACTTAAATTTATGAATCATTGAAATAAGGTAAAATGAACGAAGCACAACCCATAGCTACCTTGTTGAAAGAGCAATTTGGCGATAAGGCCATCTTGTCGGAACAGTTAACTGCAGATGCCGTTCCTACCCTCTGGGTGGGCCAGGAAATGATAAGGGAAGTGCTTAAATACCTGAAAAAACAATTGCCCCAACCCTATAGCATGCTCTACGACCTGTGTGCCATTGATGAGCGTAAAAGGGCCAACAGGGAGGGGCAGCCAGCATCGGACTTTACCATCGTCTATTACCTTATTTCTCCTGAACGAAATACGGATGTCCGCATCAAAACACCCGCCTTGGGAGAGTTTCCTTCGGTGGCAAGCATTACCGGCATCTGGCCCTCTGCCAGCTGGTATGAACGGGAAGCATATGATATGTTTGGCATCACCTTTAATGGCCATCCCCATTTAAGGCGCATCCTGATGCCTTCTTCATGGAAAGGACATCCCTTGCGCAAGGAACATCCGGCCAGGGCTACCGAGCTGGGACCTTTTGTACAAACCGAACAGATGCGTGATGTGGAAGAGTCGAACCTTCAGTTTAAACCGGAAGAGTGGGGACTGGCAACCCACAGTGAAAACACGGATTTCATGTTCCTAAATATCGGTCCTCAACATCCCGGCACCCATGGAGTGCTTCGCCTGGTGCTGCAGCTGGACGGGGAAGATATCGTGAATATGGTTCCCGATATCGGCTTTCACCATCGTGCCGCCGAAAAGATGGGTGAACGGCAGTCGTGGCATACCTATATTCCTTATACCGACCGGGTTGATTACCTGGGAGGCGTGCTCAATAACCTTCCTTATGTCCTTTCGGTAGAGAAGCTGGCCGGAATCGAGGTGCCTGAGCGGGCACAAACCATCCGCATCATGATGGGAGAGCTGTTTCGAATCATCAGCCACCTGGTGTGGCTGGGTACCTTTGCCCAGGATTTGGGCCAGCTGTCCCCGGTGTTTTTTGCCTTCAACGACCGCGAACATGCCTTTGATATTGTGTCGGCCATCACGGGCGGGCGTATGCATCCCAGCTGGTTTCGCATAGGAGGGGTTGCCCATGATCTTCCTGACGGGTGGGCTAAACAAATGCAGGACTTTGTCAATTACCTGCCTGCCAGATTAAGGGAGTATGACAAGATGGTCATTAAGAACAGTATTTTCAAAGCCCGCACAATAGGTATCGGGGCTTTCACCCAGGAAGAAGCCATTGAATGGGGAGCAACCGGCGCCAATCTAAGGGCCACAGGATATAACTTTGACTTCCGTAAGAAACGCCCCAATTCAGGAATTGAACAGTTTGAATTCGATATTCCTTTAGGCAAAAATGGCGATTGTTACGACCGTGCCCTGGTGCGTATGGAGGAGATGCGCCAAAGCCTTCGCATCATTCAGCAGTGCATTGATCATATGCCCGGGGGCCATTATAAGTCGGAGCACCCGCTGGCCACTCCGCCTCGCAAGGAAAGAACCATGCATGATATAGAAACGCTGATTACCCATTTTTTAAATGTTACCTGGGGACCGGTGATACCTGCGGGAGAAGCAATGGTGCCTGTGGAAACGGCTAAGGGCAGCAGTGGCTATTATCTGGTAAGCGATGGAAGTACTCTGTCCTACAGGACCAGAATTCGTACCCCATCCTTTGCCCACATGCAAATGACCCCACTTATCAGCAAAGGATACACCATACCTGATTTGCTGGCCATACTGGGGGCTATGGATTACGTGCTGGCAGAAATTGACAGATAAAAATTAATGCAAGTGACCAGTTGTAAATGACTGGCAACTTATATAAGAATAGTAAATGGCATAAAAGGGCTTTTGGCAGCTAGTGGCTGGCAAGAAATGCTTCGATCAGCGATAATGTAAAATGAAGGCAGTATGATTTTGCCAGTATCCGGCAGCCAGCAGCTTGAATAAATTATAAAACACAAGATATGCTCACCGATCACGAGAAGAAGGAGATACAGCAGGAAGCACAGGCGTACCCTTACCCACAGGCTGTATGTCTGGATGCTTTAAAGATTGTACAGCAACACCGAGGCTGGATATCCGATGAGTCCATCCATGATATTGCTGCCTATCTTGATATGTCAGCAGATGAGGTAGACAGTGTGGCCACTTTTTACAGCCGTATCTACCGGCGCCCGGTGGGCAGGCATGTAATACTTATCTGCGATAGTATGAGTTGTATGATCCTTGGATACAAGAAGATCTATGAATACCTGGCCGCAAAACTGGGCATTCGTTTTGGAGGTACTACCCACGACGGGCGTTTTACCCTTCTGCCTATCTCCTGCCTGGGCGATTGTAACCTGGGACCTTCGATGATGATCGACAATGAGCTGTACAGCCTTGTGACAGAACAGAAAATTGACGAACTGCTAGAAAAATATACCTGATGGAAAAGCCATTGACCCAGCATATTATCCCCGGAGAGACCCTCACCCTTCAGCAATATACAAAGGCAGGAGGCTATAGGTCTGTTGATAAAAGTCTCAATCAAATGGCCCCCGCGGAGATTGTCAGCCTTGTAAAAGCTTCCAACCTGATGGGCAGGGGAGGAGCAGGTTTTCCCACAGGTCTTAAATGGAGCTTTGTCCCTGCCATCGACAAGGAGCCCAAACAGCGCTATTTGATTTGTAATGCCGATGAGATGGAGCCTGGCACTTTCAAAGACCGCTACCTAATGGAAGGCAATCCCCATCAGTTGATTGAAGGCATGATCATTACCGCCTATGCCATTGGAGCGGATAAAGCCTACATATTCCTTCGCTGGGCCTACAAGAAATCGGAGGAAGTGCTGCGCAATGCATTAAAGGAAGCCTACGAGGCAGGTTATTTGGGGAAGAATATCCTTGGCAAAGGCTATGATCTGGATATTTATCTGCATACCAGTGCCGGCCGCTATATCTGCGGCGAGGAGACGGCCCTGATCAATTCGCTGGAAGGCAAAAGGGGCATCCCCAGGGCCAAGCCACCTTTCCCGGCTGTGATAGGCCTGTTTGGAAAGCCTTCAGTGGTCAACAATGTGGAGACCCTTTCATGGATATCCCATATCGTGGAGCATGGCGCTGACTGGTACAAGGGCCTGAGCCTGACGGGTGAAGGGGGCACCAAGCTGTATGGGGTAAGCGGTAGAGTGAAAAAGCCCGGTTTGTGGGAGTTGCCTGTTGGCATTACCATGCGCGAAGTAATTGAAGGATATGCCGGGGGGATGGCCGATGGGTATCAGCTAAGGGCTGTTATTCCCGGGGGCGCATCTACCGACTTTGTCATGCCCGAAAACCTGGATGTAAAAATGGATTATGCCTCCTTGCCGGCCATTGGAAGCCGCCTGGGAACCGCTACCATGATCGTACTGGATGACAGGACTTGTCCGGTGGCTTTTATACACAATATAGAGCGCTTTTTTGCCCTTGAAAGCTGCGGATGGTGCACTCCCTGTCGTGAAGGCCTTCCTTGGGTAGAAAAGCTTCTTTTAGGCATTGAAGAGGGCAACGGACGAGTCGAAGATCTGGATATACTGAAACATCACACGCACTATCTTGGGCCGGGCAACACCTTCTGTGCCCATGCTCCCGGAGCCATGGAGCCCCTGCAAAGCGGGCTTAAATATTTTCAGGATGATTTTTTAAGGCACATTAACGAAAAGAAATGCCCATGGAAGGAATGATAAAAATAGATATTGACGGCAAAACCTATGAGGTCAAGCCAGGAAAGAATCTGCTGGAGACTTGCCTGTCCCTGGGGTTGGACTTACCCTATTTTTGCTATCATCCGGCCCTTGGCGCTGTGGGTGCCTGCCGTCAGTGTGCCGTTAAAAGATACAAGGATGCTAATGATAAGCAGGGGCGCATCATCATGTCCTGCATGGAACCTGTTGCCGAAGGGATGATCATCTCGGTCAATGATCTACAGGCAAAGGCTTTTCGCGAATCGATCATCGAAAGCCTGATGCTCAATCATCCCCACGACTGTCCTGTTTGTGATGAGGGGGGAGAATGTCACCTTCAGGATATGACCCTGATGACAGGCCATGCCTATCGGCGCAACAGGTTTAAAAAAAGAACCTATCAGAACCAGTACCTGGGCCCATTCGTCAACCATGAAATGAACCGCTGTATCCAGTGCTACCGCTGTGTACGCTTTTACAGGGATTATGCCGGTGGCAAGGACCTGGATGTATTTGCCTCCCACGACAATGTTTACTTTGGCAGACAACAAGAGGGGACCCTGGAAAACGAATTCAGCGGTAACCTTGCCGAAGTGTGTCCAACGGGTGTTTTCACCGATAAGACCCTGAAAAATCATTATACCCGCAAATGGGATTTGACCAATACCCCTTCTGTTTGTGTCCACTGCAGTGTAGGGTGCAATACCATCTCTGGGGAGCGTTACGGAATGCTAAGGCGTACCATGAGCCGTTACAACGGGGCTGTCAACGGCTACTTTCTTTGCGACCGCGGACGCTTTGGCTATGAGTTTGTCAATAGCGCCTCCCGCATTAGGCATCACTATCTGCGCAATTGGGAAAATGGCCTTCTTATTAAAGCCACCCATGAGGCTTCAGCTACGGCCTTATCGGAAGCCCTTATCCAATCCAAAAAGATCATAGGCATCGGTTCGCCAAGAGCTTCGCTGGAAGCCAACTTTGCGTTATCCGCTCTGGTTGGCATGGGTAACTTTTATTCAGGCTTTTCTCAATCGGAACAATCATTAATTGACTTGTCATTAAAAATACTAAAACAGGGCATTGCTCATAATCCTTCTTTAAAGGAAATGGAAAAAGCCGATGCTGTTTTTATTCTTGGAGAGGATGTAATCAATACCGCACCCATGGTTGGACTTGCCATCAGGCAGGCATCAAAGACTGTTCCTACCGGTATGGCCGCTAAATCAGGAATTCCTGCCTGGCACAATAACGCCTTGCAAAGCCTGATGCAGCATCAAAAAAGCCCCATATTCATAGCTTCTCCCTTTAAGACCAAACTGGACGATCTGTCAGAAATTAACTTTAGAGGTACCCCTGATAGCATTGTCACACTGGGAGAGTCTGTCGCTTCTTTCATCAACCACCAGGGTGAACCTTCTGCTAATCCTGGTAACGGGGATAAAGAAGCGCAAAAGGTGGCGGAAAGGATAGCCTCGGCTTTAATCAATGCACAAAATCCATTGATCGTAACAGGCATACATAGTAATTCACCTCCCCTTTTGAAAGCTTCAGCCGCTATTGCCAGAGCCCTTTCTTTGGCGGGGAAAAAGACAAGTCTTAGTATTTTATTCCCTGAATGCAATTCTGTGGGTCATGGTATGATGGGTGCAAAGCCTACAGAGGAGGCCTTTGAATTGGTACGGAAAGGAAATGCTGATACGGTGATCATCCTGGAAAATGACTTGTATCGAAGGGCAGACAGAAAGACCATCGACCGGTTCCTTTCATCCGGTATAACCACCATTGTAATGGATCATCTTGCCAATGAGACCACTCAAAAGGCTTCCATCTTATTGCCTGTAGGTACCTATGCCGAGTCAGAAGGCACCCTGGTCAACCATGAGGGAAGGGCTCAGCGATTCTACCAGGCGCTGCCTGCAAAAGGTTCTGTCATGGAAAGCTGGCGCCAAATAAGTGAAATGATAAGGTTAAGAAACAAGGATGTGGAAGGTTGGCATACTTTTGATCAGGTGGTGGAAGCTATGACCAATGCCCTTTCCCAGTTTGGGAAGGTAAAAGAATATTTGCCTCATGCCGATTTCCGAATGCTCAGTGAAAAGATCAAAAGGCAGACCCCAAGGTTCAGTGGCCGCACTGCCATCAGGGCGAATGTCAATGTAAGCGAACCAAAACCGCCTGATGATCTGGACTCTCCGTTGGCATTCAGCATGGAAGGAACGGATCAGGCGCCACCCTCTTCTTTGGTAACCTATTATTGGAAGCCGGGATGGAACTCTTACCAGGCCATGAATTTCTACCTGGATGAACCCAATGGTTCGATGAAAGGAGGGGACCCCGGGATACGGCTTCTGGACGATCAAAAAACGCCAGCACCTACAGTATCAGCAGCAGATGAATCAATGCCTGCAAAGGCTAATGAATGGGTGATTCTGCCTGTTTACTGCATCTTCGGATCAGAAGAACTCAGTGCAGAGGGACAGGCTGTAAAAGAAAGAATCCCGCAGCCCTTTGTGCTTGTAAACAGTAAAAATGCACCCATCCTTCCTGTGAATGACGATGGTGCCTTCAGTCTGAATATCGGGGAAAAGATCCTACAGGTAAGAGCCCGAATGGATGACAGCATCCCGGAAGGGATCATCGGCTTGTCGGTTAACTTGCCAGGCATGGACTATATCGAACTGCCCGCATATGGTAAAATTAGCTAAAATGATATGAATGGGCATCATAATAAAGATAGAAGGTATATGCAAAAGGAAAAGAGAAAATAAGAAATAAGAAACAATAAATAAGGAATTAAAGAAAAGGAATTAGCAACATCGAAGTATGTCTTTTTACTTTCTTATTTCTTATTCCTTATTCGATATTCCTTATTCGATATTCCTTATTTAAATAGCTGATAATTAAATGTGTTTGGAATAATTAATTCAAAAGGTGTTGACATGAAATACATCTTCATCATAGCAGGGGTATTGCTCATCGTACTTTCAATAGCTGCCGGGCTGATCTATATCGAACGCCGGCTGCTGGCCTTATGGCAGGACCGTTATGGCCCCAACCGGGTAGGGCCCTTTGGTCTGGGGCAGGTGTTGGCAGATATGATAAAAATATTCATGAAGGAAGACTGGATTCCTCCTTTTGCCGATAAGGCCGTTTTCGTCATTGCCCCGGGAATACTGATTTTCACCATCCTGCTCACCTTCGGAGTAGTGCCCTTTGCTCCGGGCTTTAATGTATTTGATTCCAATATTGCCCTTCTGTTTTTCCTGGGCAATTCATCCCTTGGGGTCTACAGCATCGTGTTGGGAGGATGGGCCTCCAACAACAAGTATTCGCTGTTGGGAGCCATGAGGGCCTCGGCGCAAATGCTAACCTATGAGGTTTTTATGGGCCTCTCGCTCATGGGAGTGGTGATGATGTCCGACAGCTTTAACCTGCGCGAAATAGTGGAAGCCCAGCAAAAGGGATGGTTTATCTTTCCCCAGTTTATCGGCTTTGTGGTGTTCCTGATTGCCGGTATTGCTGAAACACACCGTCTGCCTTTTGATATCCCCGAAGCGGAAGGGGAACTGATAGCCGGGTTTCATTCAGAATACTCGGGCATGAAATTCGGAATGTTCTTCGTGGGTGAATACCTTGGCGTTACCTTGATTTCCTCACTGATTACCATCTTGTTCTTCGGGGGGTGGCTCGGTCCGTCATTTCTTCCCCCGGTAATATGGTTTTTCCTGAAGACATTCGTCTTTATCTGTTTTTTCATTTTGCTGAGGGCCTCACTACCCAGGCCACGCTATGATCAGCTGATGAATTTTGGATGGAAAATACTGCTCCCCCTCGCCTTGTTAAATATTTTGGTGACAGGCGCGGTTTTAATCCTGATGAAGTAATTAGAGTTGTAAGGAAGACGAAAGATAAAAGACATTAGACATGAGATATTAGACGAAAGATAAAAGATAAAAAAATAAGAAATAAGGAACAAGGAATAAGAAATAAGGAACTCAAAAGAAGGAATAAGTAATCTCAAAGCGTGCTTTTTCACTTTCTTATTTCTTATTCCTTATTCGATATTCCTTATTAATAATTCGGATAAGATAAAAGGGTTTTGTAGTGAGTAATAAGGAATAGTGAATACAAAAAATAAGAAATAAGAAACAAGAAATAACAAATAAGGAACGAAAGGAGGTCCCATGTTCAGCATATTAAGAAGCATCTGGTACACTTTTTTACATGCTTTTCACAAGCGTGAAACGGTCTTGTATCCCGAGCAGAAGCCTTATCTGCCCCCACGCTATCGGGGACGGATCATCCTCTCGCGTGATCCTGACGGAAAGGAAAGATGCGTGGCCTGCAACCTTTGTGCCGCGGCCTGCCCGGTTGACTGTATTGCTCTGCAGGCAACAGAAGATGAAGATGGTCGGCGGTATCCTGAATTTTTCCGCATCAACTTCTCCAGATGCATCTATTGCGGCTATTGTGAGGAGGCCTGTCCAACCTATGCCATTCAGCTGATCCCCGACTTTGAAATGGGAGAATATAACCGGCAGAACATGGTATACGAAAAAGAACATCTGCTCATTGAGGGGGAAGGTAAATACCATGGATACAATTACTACAGGGAAGCAGGGGTGAACATGGGGGTCAAGGATAAAGGAGAAGGGGAGATGGAAGAAAAACCGGTGGATGTAAAGGATTTATTGCCATAATTATCAGATAAATACCAGCTATGAATATCATTTTCTATATCGCCGCAACAGTTGCACTGATCTCGACCATTTTGGCCGTGTCGGGCCGTAACGCCATCCATGCCTTGTTGTTTTTAATCATGTCGCTGCTGTCCATCTCGGTGATCTTTTATATCCTGGGCGCACCTTTTATTGCCGCCCTCGAAGTAATCGTGTATGCAGGAGCCATCATGGTACTGTTCATCTTTGTGATCATGATGCTCAACGTGGGACTGGAAAAGGAGGTGGAAAAGAAATGGCTGCACCCTTCCATGTGGGTATTGCCAGCTCTGCTGGCCCTTATCCTGTTTGCGGATTTCATAGCTATGCTTTATAAAATAAACATTCCGCAAGGAAACGGCAGGATCATACTACCTAAGGAAGTGGGTATCTCACTGTTTTCTACCTATCTGATAGGAGTGGAAATTGCTGCCATTCTTTTACTTGCAGGAATTGTGGGAGCGTACCACCTGGGTAGGCAAAAGAAAAAAGTAATGCATCGATTCCTGCAAAAACAAGAATTAATTCAACCTGAAGAAGAAACAGTTTAATCCAATCACCATGCTTACCGTACCTGTTGGAATACAGCTTTTATTTGCCTCTCTGCTCTTTTTAATCGGGCTGATGGGGGTTTTGGTGCGCCGAAATATCATCTTCATGCTCATGTCCATTGAGATCATGTTCAACAGCGCGGGTCTGGTCTTTATCATTGCAGGATCGCGCTGGATGCAGGCCGACGGGCAGGTGATGTTCATCTTTATCCTGGCTGTGGCCGCTGCCGAAGTATCGGTAGGACTTGCCATCATCCTGCACATGTATCATCATTATAAGACGGTGGATGTGGATGAGTTAAATAAACTAAGAGATAAAAACCTATAACGAATCCTGGAACTATCATGGAACTGATTCTTACGCTAATTCCGCTGTCGCCTCTTGCCGGCTTTCTGATCCTTGCCTTGTGGGGAGGCAAAATGTCTGAGCGGCTTGTCTCACTGGTTGGTACCGGCTCAGTAGGTGTATCAGCCGTGTTAACCCTGATTGCAGGGGCCATGTTTCTGTCATCCCCCGGTCAGGCACCCATTGTAATATCCCTCTGGCAATGGCTCAATACTGGAGGCCTTACGGTGGATATCGCCTTTCAGCTGGATGCCCTTTCACTGGTATTTATTTTTGTGATCACGTTCGTAGGGTTTCTAATTCACCTGTACTCGGCTGAGTTTATGTCAGGCGACGAGGGCTATTCCCGTTTTTTTGCCTACATGAACCTGTTTGTTTGTTCAATGCTCCTTTTAGTGCTGGCAGATAATCTTTTATTGTTGTACCTTGGCTGGGAGGGTGTCGGCCTGTGCAGTTATCTTCTGATTGGCTATTGGTACAAAGAACCTGAAAATGGCTATGCCGCCCGCAAAGCATTTATCGTCACAAGGGTAGGGGATGTAGCCATGATGATCGGGCTTTTTCTACTCTTCATTCATTTAGGTTCACTCAATATTCAGGAGCTGATGCAAGGGGCAACAATCAACTGGCCTGTCAGCTCATCACTTCCTGTATGGGCTTCTGCCCTGTTGTTGGGCGGCGCACTGGGTAAATCCGCCCAGTTGCCTTTGCAAACCTGGCTGCCCGATGCCATGGCCGGTCCTTCACCTGTTAGTGCACTGATACATGCTGCCACCATGGTAACAGCCGGGGTATACCTGATTGCCCGCACCCATGTATTGTTTACACTGGCCCCTGTAGTGCTCTCAGCCGTTGCCATCACAGGCGCCCTTACCCTGTTGCTGGCAGGGTTCAGCGCCCTGGCCCAGCACGATCTGAAAAGGGTGCTGGCCTATTCCACCATCAGCCAGATCGGGTACATGTTTCTTGCCCTGGGCGTGGGGGCATGGTCGTCAGCTATCTTTCATTTTATGATCCATGCCTTTTTTAAAGCCTTGTTATTCCTTGCTGGAGGGGCCGTCATTCTGGCCCTTCATGAAGAGCACGATATCTTTAAAATGGGGGGACTCAGAAAAAGACTACCCCTTATTTACTGGACATTTTTGGCAGGAGCGGCATCCCTTTGTGCACTTCCCCTTATTACAGCGGGTTTTTACAGTAAGGATGCCATACTATGGCAGGCCTGGTCGTCTCAGTACGGAAGTCCCTGGTTAGGGCTGGCAGGCATAATCGGTGCATTTCTTACTTCTCTATATACCTTTCGGTTGGTTTTTCTTACTTTCTTTGGAGAGGTAAAAACAGAACCTACCCGATATACGGGCAGGATAATAGCCATTCCTTTGGTGATACTTGCCATCCTGTCACTGATAGCCGGATTTATCGAACTGCCAGAATCCATGGGTAATGTTCATGTCTTTTCAGCTCTTTTGGGCAAGGTACTGCCCGGTGCTGCATTATCAGGAGAACATATGTCTGAGCTGTTGTTTCAGCTATTGACCTCTGTCGTTTCCTTATCTGGAATTTATCTGGCCTACCGCCTTTACTACCGGAAATCTGCTGTGGCAGAATCGTTCAACAGAAGCGGCCTTAATCATTTCTTCTACAAAGGCTGGGGCTTTGACAAACTCTACGATACTTTGTTTGTAAAGCCTGTTGTCTGGCTGTCAGAAATCGATAAGAACGATTTTATCGACTTGCTTAACCGGGGAATTGGCAGAATCACCCTTATCTTAAATGATCTGCTCAGCATCACCCAGAACGGGAAACTACGCTGGTATGTCATGGCCCTGGCCTTTGGTATAGTATTCATTTTTACCCTAATGAATTATCTATGATACTCTTTAATCTCATCTGGATATTACTTGTTGCCGGACTGTTGGCCTGGATTACCGGCAGATGGAATGCTACCCTGGCCCGTATCATTTCCCTTATTGCCATTTCATATGATATTATACAATTAATCCTTGCATACCTTAACAGTTCGTCCGATGCCCAAAGCCTTTGGTTGATGGATTACAAGGTAAGCTGGATTCCTCATTTTGGCATTAACCTGCATCTGGCTCTGGACGGCTTAAGTGTGATCCTGGTATTGCTTACCCTGTTTTTGGGTCTGATAGCCGTTGTCATATCCTGGAATGAAATCAGGGAAAGATCCGGTTTCTTTCACTTTAACATCCTGTGGATACTGGCCGGCATTACCGGTGTTTTCCTCTCTATGGATCTTTTTCTGTTTTACTTTTTCTGGGAACTGATGCTGGTGCCCATGTATTTTCTGATCGGCATTTACGGCCATGAAAACCGCATTTACGCTTCCTTTAAGTTCTTTATATATACCCAAGCTGGAGGCCTGCTCATGTTCCTGGCCATCCTGACCCTGTATTTTATCCATGGCAGCCAGACCGGTACCTATTCGTTTGATTACCTTGATCTGATGGATACCCGGCTGTCAAAATCGGTAAGCTATGTGTTGATGCTGGGATTCCTTGCAGCCTTTTTGATCAAGCTGCCTGTCGTTCCGCTGCACAACTGGTTGCCCGATGCCCATACCGAGGCTCCAACGGCCGGGAGTGTTATCCTGGCAGGCCTGCTGTTAAAGACCGGCGCTTACGGGCTGATCCGCTTCGTGATACCGCTTTTCCCTCAGGCAGCTATTGGTTTTGCACCCTTGGGAATGCTATTGGGTTTAATTGGTATTTTGTATGGCGCCAAGCTGGCCTTTGCGCAGACTGACCTAAAACGTCTGGTGGCTTATACCAGTGTAAGTCATATGGGATTTATCATGCTGGGTGTGTTTTCCTTTAACAAGATCGCCTACCAGGGGATTGTCATCCAAATCATTGCACATGCCATCAGTACCGGGGCCTTGTTTATCCTGGTGGGCCAACTGATGGAACGTATCCATACCCGGGACATGAATAAAATGGGTGGACTATGGCAGCAGGTACCAGCAATGGGTTCCATGGGACTGGTGTTTGCCATGGCCTCTTTAGGCCTTCCGGGATTGGGCAATTTTTTGGCTGAATTCCTTATACTGGCCGGAACCTTCAAGGTCAATGTCCTGATTGCCTGCCTGTCAAGCCTTGGATTGGTGGCTTCCATGATTTATTCGCTGAGAATCGTTCAAAAGGTATTTTTCGAAAAACAGGCTATCCCATGGAAACTGCCTGATCTGTACCTCCGGGAGAAGATGATTTATGCCGCCCTGCTGATTGCGATAGTGTACATTGGCCTGTTTCCCCAAAGATTAATAGCAACAGCGGATGCATCCTTATCCTCCATTTTAAAGTCGATGAACAGAACTGAACAAATAGAACCAGTAACAATAAACAGACAAACAATTCCTGAAAGTCAGACGCGGTCTGCAAGGAGCTTAACTGTGAGCGATAAACTACCGGAAAGTAAAGAACCGGACAACAAGTTAACCCCTTAGGCCATAGAAGACTTAAGGAAGTTGAAAACCAATAAATTATCAACAATGACAAACATTGATTTCTTAGGTTTAACCCCGCTGATGATAGTCACAATGGCCCCCATTATCATCATGCTTACCGTTGCCGTTCGCAGGGCGGTAATGGTCATTTATGGCTTTTCCCTTTTGGCCTTTGTCATTGCCCTGCTTTCCATCTATTTCGTGGTTCCCATCGCCCCTTACCCAATCTCAACTTTGCTGATCATCGACAGGATGACAGTCATCCTGTGGGCTGTTATCCTTCTGGCCAGTATAGTTGTTACCATCCTGTCAAGGGATTATATCTTAAACCAGGAGAGTGAGAAGGAAGAGTATTTTATTATCCTGTTTATTGCCACTTTAGGCTCCATGCTGCTGGTATCGGCCATGAACTTTGTTACCCTGTTCCTTGGACTGGAAACACTGAGCATTTCACTGTATGTCTTGATTGCCTATCGTAGAATCAGCGAGCAATGCATTGAAGCAGGTGTAAAATACCTGGTTCTGGCTTCCGTATCTTCCGCTTTTTTATTATTTGGAATGGGACTGATCTACGTGGATATGGGTTCCCTTGAATTTTCACAAATAGCACGTATTGTCAGCGTGTCCGGTCATACGGATGCTTTGCTGTACCTGGGCTTTGGCATGATGATCGTCGGGCTGGGCTTCAAGTTGGCCCTGGTGCCCTTTCACATGTGGACCCCCGATATTTACCAGGGAGCTCCCTCCCCGGTGGCTACCTACATTGCCACCGTTTCCAAAGCTGCCGTGATGACTGTGTTCCTGCGCTTTTTTTATGCAATCGACGGGTTTGACAATTATACATTTGTTCAGGTCATCACTGTTATCGCCATCCTTTCCATGTTCACCGGAAATCTTTTGGCCATCAGGCAGCAAAATATAAAAAGAATACTGGCCTATTCTTCCATTTCCAACATGGGTTACCTGTTGGTTACCCTGCTTATGGGTGGAGAAAGCGGAATGCAGGCAGCCATCTTTTATATCATTTCCTACCTGATCACCACGCTGGGCGCCTTTGGGGTTATCGCCCTGTTTTACACCCAACAGCACGAGGCTGAAATGCTGGCCGACTACAAGGGGCTTTTCTGGAAGAGACCCTGGATGGCCTTGGTTTTTACCCTGGCCATGCTCTCCCTGGCAGGCATACCTCTAACAGCCGGGTTTATGGCCAAATTCTATATTGTTTTTGAAGGAATCAAAGCCTCGCTTTGGCTGTTAATCATTTGTCTGATTGTAAATAGTGTCATTGGACTGTATTATTACCTTCGCGTAGTATCGGCCATGTTCCAGGAAGCGGATGACCGTATGCTGCCATCGGTTTCTTTTATCGAAAGATGGATGCTGGGGCTTATTGCGGTTGGTATTCTCTGGGTAGGTATTTTTCCCCAGTGGGTCATCCAGTTTATTTTCTATTGATAACCTATTACAATTCGCACAAGTAGCCTCAGGGTATAGTATCGGGCTATCCTTTGCCTGTACAGTCAGATTGCAAAAATGGATCAATCTGAAAGCGGATGAATAAAAATAAAATGATCCTTCCTTTCCTTTTTTTGACTGAAAATTCCTTTTGCCCGATGGGTTAAATCCCACTTTTTGGCAAATTCCCCAATGGTGGTGGTATACATCCTGTTTTTGTCCCGGATATTGCCTATACATAACCCCTGTCTGATCGGTGTCTGTACTGATGCTGTACTAATTCTGTACTAAAACAGTTCATATTAGTAAAGCATCAGTACAGACACCGATCAGACAGGGGCAATAAACATGGAAAAACAGACTTAAAGCAATGGAAAGCTGTTTTAAGTAATGATTGATGGGCATTTTTGCAGACAACTGTTCTGATTGATACTGGACCTTTATCCTGTAACATGTTCAGGCTATAATCCATCCTTATATTTTCTTTATTTTAAGACAGCCCATAAAGAAAGAACCTTTTTAACTTTTTATTTAAACATACAGAATTAGGGTGAGGGATGGTTCGTTGTCATTTAGGTCATGAAGGGTAAAAGGGAAAAAATAAAGGTTTGCGGTTAAATGTTCTGTTTCAATTCAAAGTGCAAAAACATATTTCATTCATCCTGCTTAAAGACTTAAAGTTAACTGTTTTAACCCTTAATGTGGAATCGCCCTTTATAGCAATGATAAAAAAGATATAAATCCGCCATATTTCCCATGTTATTCAGAGCATTCATTTCACTTTTTACCGGTATAACAAATGGGAATAGGAAGATTTGCCATTACTTAACAAAAATCATCCCTGGTATACAATTAATAAGGTTAAATTCAGTTTATTTATTTGGATGTATTATTTTTGCCGTTATGAGGCCAATTCATTTACTTTTATTTCAACTTATTCTTGTTATCAGTGCTGCTGGTGTTTTCGCGCAAAGCAATAATGCCACCCTGTTTGGAAAGGTAACCGATGATACGGGCAAACCCCTGGAGGTGGCCAATATTTCTATCAAAAACTCTACCATCGGAACCGTAGCCAACCGTAACGGGGAATACCTGCTGCGTGTTCCGGCCAATAAACCTGTTGTAATTGTCTATTCCATGATCGGTTATCAACCCGTAGAAAAGACCATTACTGCTACTACTGAGCAACGGATGGAGCTCAATGTCGGCCTTCATCAGGTAGACCAGCAGATCGGCGAAGTGCGGGTAATGGACCAGCGCAGGGGCAGGACCAACATGGAAAGGATCGATTCCAAATATATTACCAGCATCACCGATGTGGGAACGGGCGGGGTGGAGGCTTTAATAAAAACCCTTCCAGGGGTGTCGACCAACAATGAATTGAGCTCCCAGTATTCAGTCAGAGGCGGTAATTTTGATGAGAACCTGGTATACGTGAATGATGTGGAAGTGTACCGCCCCTTTTTGATTAGGTCAGGGCAGCAGGAAGGCATGAGTTTTATCAATTCCGATATGGTATCGTCCATTGAATTCTCTGCCGGGGGCTTTGATGCCAAATACGGCGATAAGATGTCCTCGGTGCTGGATATCAAATACCGCAAGCCTACAGCCTTTGCAGGTTCTGCCAGTGCAAGCTTACTGGGGGGTGCTGTACAAATAGAAGACTTAAGTAAAAACGGGAAGTTCTCCTACATTGGCGGTATCCGCTATAAGACTAACCGTTACATGCTGGGTTCGCTGGATGAAAAAGGAGAATACAATCCATTTTTTATCGATGGTCAAACCTATCTTACCTATCGTTTTAATAAAGCCTTTGATCTTTCCTTTTTAGGAAATATCGCACAGAATCAATATGAATTTATTCCACAGACCCGTAAAACCAGTTTCGGAACTTTCAATCAGGCTTACAATGCTACCATCTATTTCGAGGGGCAGGAAGTGGATAATTTTGTGACCCATACCGGGGCATTGGTGGCCAACTATCATCCCAATGAAAGGCTGAATCTTAAACTGATCGGATCCACCTTCCGATCGCTGGAGGAGGAGACCTATGATATCCGGGGTGATTATTACCTGAATGAGCTGGAACGTAACTTAGGATCAGAGAACCTCGGTGACAGTGTGCTCAACATAGGGGTTGGAACTTTTTTAAACCATGCGCGGAATTACCTGGTTGCCAATGTTTACAGCCTTGAGCACAAGGGGGCCTATAACTCTGACAGCCACCTGTTAAACTGGGGAGTGAAGGTACAGACCGAAAAGATCGATGATAAGATGAACGAGTGGGTGCTGCGTGATTCCACCGGGTACAATATCCCGTATAAGGGGGATAAAATAGAACTTTACAGCACCACCAACACCAAGTATAAAATGAATTCCACGCGTTTTACGGGGTTTGTGCAGGACACCTACCAAATCCCTCTTCGTAAGGGATCATTGTACGCTACAGCCGGGGTAAGAGCCCAATACTGGGACTTCACTAAGGAACTGTTGTTTTCTCCGCGCGGTACCATACGCTATTATCCTGAATGGGAGAAGAACTTTATCTTTCATCTTTCCGGAGGGGTCTACATTCAGCCTGCCTTTTACAAGGAATTAAAAGACAGGCGCGGGCTGATCTACCCCAACACCAAAGCACAGCGGTCAACCCAGGTACTCTTTGGCACTGACTATCTGTTCCGGGCATGGGAGCGCCCCTTTAAGTTCAGTTCCGAGATGTATTTTAAGGTGATGACCCATCTGGTTCCTTATGAAATAGATAATGTACGCATCCGCTATATGCCCGATCAGACAGCCAATGGCTATGCCATGGGAATGGATATGAAGGTGAACGGGGAATTTGTGAGCGGCATCGAATCGTGGGCCAGCCTTTCCATCATGCAGACCAAGGAAGATGTTTTGGGTGATAACCATGGATACATTCCACGCCCAACGGACCAGCGATTTAATTTCAGCGTATTCTTCCAGGATTATTTCCCAGGTAACCCAACATTGAAGATGCATCTGACGGCTTTTTACGGCTCAAGGCTTCCTACCGGACCGCCTAATTCACAGCCTTACATGAGGGTATTTCGTGTTCCGCCCTACAGGCGTATTGACCTTGGTATCACAAAAACCCTGATCAATGCCGATCACAGGGAATTCAGGGTAAAGGCCTTCAATTCCATCAAGGATATGTCGCTCAGCATGGAAGTGTTCAACCTTTTGGGCATCAACAATACCATCTCCTACCTTTGGGTAGCCAACAATGCCGGGGATATGTTTGGAGTACCCAATTATCTGACCAAAAGAAAACTGAATTTTAAGCTTACCGTTAAATTTTAAGCCATGATACTTTCCATCTACCAGGTGGATGCTTTTGCATCGTCTCTTTTCAAAGGAAACCCTGCAGCTGTTGTTCCACTTCAGCAATGGCTGGAGGATCAGCAGATGCAGCAGATAGCCGCTGAGAATAACCTGTCGGAAACCGCCTTTTTCATCCCTGAAGGCAAGGGTTTTCATATTAGATGGTTTACCCCAAAGGCGGAGGTCAGCCTTTGCGGGCATGCCACCCTGGCCACGGCTCATGTGCTGTTTAATGAACTGCACTACGAAGGGAAAATAATTTCTTTTGGTAGTAAAAGTGGAACACTCAATGTACGCAAAGTAGATGACAGGCTTCAACTGGATTTCCCTGCCGACCCTATTACGGAAACGACAACTGATGCTGTTTTTACTGCGGCCCTGGGCTATCAGGCCAGGGCGGTGTATAAAGGGCGGACGGATTATCTTTTGCTCTTTGATTCCGAAGATATCATAAAGGCCATAAAGCCGGATTTTAAGCTGCTCAGTGAATCAGAAGCCCGGGGGGTGATCGTAACTGCCCAAGGAGGCTCTGCAGACTTTGTAAGCCGTTTTTTTGCCCCAAACGTAGGGGTTAACGAAGATCCGGTAACAGGATCGGCCCATACTTCCTTAATACCTTTCTGGGCCCAAAAGCTTCATAAAAAGCAGATGAAAGCCATGCAGCTTTCAGAACGCGGGGGCGAACTGTGGTGTACCCTTTCCGGCGACAGGGTGCTTATTGCCGGCAACGCTGTTACCTATTTGAGAGGTCAAATAGAGATCTGAACCAGAACATTCTTTTCTACTGCTTGTTTTTCTTGAACATCTATAAAAGAACAACATGCAGAATCATACATATACCAACGACCTTATTCACGAGACTTCTCCCTACCTGTTGCAGCACGCGCATAATCCCGTCAACTGGCTGCCTTGGGGAGACAAGGCCCTTGAGCGTGCACGCGAAGAAAACAAGCTTTTGCTCATCAGCATTGGTTATTCTGCTTGCCACTGGTGCCATGTGATGGAACATGAATCCTTTGAAGATACAGAGGTGGCGCGCTTGATGAACAAGCATTATGTATGCATAAAGGTCGACAGGGAAGAAAGGCCCGATGTGGACCATACCTACATGAGTGCCGTTCAGTTGCTGACAGGGCGGGGTGGATGGCCGCTCAACTGTATTGCCCTGGCCGACGGACGTCCCATATGGGCCGGTACTTATTTTCGTAAGGAGGAATGGGTGGAAGCCCTGGAGGCCATTGCCAGCTTTTATCATGAGAATCCTGAAAAGACACAGGAGTATGCTGCTAAGCTGCATGAGGGAATGCAGCAGAATGCCTTGATTGCCCTCGCTGCCCCAGGCCCCGCCAAAGTGGATCTGACATTAATAAAAACTCTTGCTGCCAAATGGAAGGATCTTTTTGATCTGCAAAACGGGGGAACCAAGGGGGCTCCCAAGTTTATGCTTCCTAACAACTGGCAGTTCCTGTTGCGCTATAGCCATCAGTTTAATGACAAAAAGATGATGGACCATGTGAAAGCCACTCTGCTTAAAATGGCTTTTGGGGGTATTTATGACCAGGTGGGCGGGGGCTTTTCTCGCTATTCCACCGATGAAATATGGAAGGTTCCGCATTTTGAAAAGATGCTCTACGACAATGCCCAGCTGCTGGGGTTGTATGCCAATGCCTGGAAGACGGATAAAAACCCCATCTACCGACAGGTGGTGGAAGAAACAGTAGCTTTTTTAAAAAGGGAACTTCTCTCTGCAGAGAATGGTTTTTATTCCGCCCTGGACGCCGACAGTGAAGGGGTAGAGGGAAAGTTCTATGTATGGTCAAAGGAAGAGCTGGAAAGTATACTAGGCCCTGATTACCATCTTTTCAGTGCATACTTCAATATTAACACTTTGGGATTGTGGGAGAACAATGAGTATATTTTGATGCGTACCGCTGAAAACGAAACTTTTGCCCAATGGCATCAAATGACAGTAGATGAACTGGAGGCTAAAATTGAAAACTGGAAATACCTATTGCTCAGCGAACGGGCCAAGCGTATTCGCCCCGGATTGGATGACAAGATACTTACCTCGTGGAATGCATTGGCAATTACCGGGCTTACCAATTGCTATACGGCTTTTGAAGAGTTGAAATACCTTGATATGGCCCTGAAGAATGCCCGTTTTCTTAGACAGAAACTATTTACCGGGACAGGACATCTGCTACACTCCTATAAAGATAACAAGGCAAGGATCAGCGGATTTTTGGAAGATTATGCCCTGGTAAGTGAAGCTTTTATTTCACTCTTTGAATGCACGGGCCAAAAGCAATGGCTCGAAGATGCTGCACGATTAACCGAGATTGCATTAACTGACTTTTATGATGAAGATAAGATGATCTTCAGCTTTACAGCTGTCAGTCAGACAGATCTGGTCACTAAAACCTACGAGATACATGACAACGTGATTCCTTCATCCAACTCTGTAATGGCGCGTAATCTTTACCGCCTTTCATGGCTGCTGGACAGGACGGATTACAGGGAAATTGCGGCCTCCATGCTTAACGGGGTAGCAGAGCACATGACAGCCTATCCGTCGGGCTACAGTAACTGGGCCCAGCTGGTGCTAGACCTTTCGGAAAACCACCTTGAAGTGGCTATTACAGGCCCGGAAGCCTTCACAATGCTTCATGATCTGCAACGGCATTATCTGCCCCATGTCACTTTCTGTGCCGGAACCCAGGAAAACAACCTGCCTTTGCTTGAAGGAAGATTCGTTCAGGATAAAACGCTTGTTTATATTTGCCAGAACAATGCCTGCCAGCTGCCTGTTGGTTCAGCAGACAGTGCCCTGGAGTTAATTGATCAGCTCTCGGAGACAAGAATAGTTACCTGAGAAATGCTGATGAAAAATAAAATAGAGTGGCTTGTCGCTGGCTACTGGCTACTGGCAGGAATTGCTTGCATCAGCAACATTGAAAGTTGATCAGTACCAGGTATTGCCCCCGAGTAACTCGGGGCCAGGAGCTAAAAGCCAGCATTATTAATCAAATACAGATATATGAAGCAACAAAGAAAGTTATACCTGTTTATAGCCATGAGCCTTGATGGCTATATTGCCGCTCCCGATGGAGATATCAGCTTTTTACCCCCGATAGATAAGGAAGGGGAGGATTATGGCTATACCGATTTTATAGAAAAGGTAGATACGGTGGTTTTAGGCCGCAAGACGTATGACAAGATACTCTCTATGGGTATGGCTGATCCATATGGCGACAGGGAGGTTTATGTGCTGACCCATTCTCCCAAAGTTGAAAAGGGAAAGATGCACTATTATTCAGGCAACCTGAAGGATTTGATTCTGCGTCTTAAAAGTCAGGAGGGCCAGCATATTTATTGTGACGGGGGCGCCGATACGATTCAACAGTTGCTGGCAGAGGATCTGATCGACGAGATGATTATTTCCATCATCCCCGTGCTGCTTGGTGAGGGCATAGCCCTTTTTAAGGGAGGCTTTAGTCTTAAAAAGCTTTCCCTGGTAAAGGCATCATCCTATGAAAACGGGCTGGTAAAATTACATTATCTGCGTAATCGAAATGCCGTTTGATTTTTGTACTTTGCCTGCTTAAACCAATCTGAATCTTAACCAATGAAGTTCACCCTTTGCTTTTTATTGCTGATCATTGCTTTTCCCTATTTAAAGGCCCAGTCGGTGAAGCATACCTTTGTGTGCACCGATTACACCCAGGGCAAGGTTTTTATTATTTCTGAAGAAGGAAAGCCGCTTTGGGAATACCCGGCCATGCACTGCAATGATGTATGGATGCTGCCCAACGGCCATCTTCTTTTTAATACCGGTAAAGGTGTGAAAGAAGTTACCCGCGATAAGCAGGTTGTCTTTCAATATGAATCCAAAAGTGATATTTATGCCTGCCAGCGGCTTCAAAACGGCAATACCTTCATCGGAGAGAGCAACAGCGGTAAACTGCTTGAAGTGGCTCCTGACGGCCATATCGTGAAGCAGATAAGGCTTATTCCTGATTCGGTGGATGCAGGCTATGCTTACATGCGCAATGCCCGTAAACTGTCAAACGGCCATTACCTGGTGGCCCACTACGGACTGGATCTGGTTCGTGAATACAATAAAAAGGGCAAGGTGGTGATGGAAATCCCCGTTAAAGGAGGGCCTCACTCGGTGGTAAGGCTGCCCAATGGAAATACCCTTGTGGCCTGCTCTGACCATAACGGCGAGCCTAAGGTAGTTGAATTTGATAAAAAGGGGCATATCGTATGGCAGGTACTTAAAAATGAACTGCCCGGCATTGAGTTAAAGTTCATGACCGGCCTTCAGCGTCTGCCCAACGGAAATACATTAATGACCAACTGGCTTGGCCATAACCAGTTTGGCACAGCCCCTCATGCAATTGAGGTTACTCCAGACAAAAAGGTGGTATGGACATTTAGTGATTCCTCCTTTATGCAGACCATGTCGAGCATCCAACTCATCGATAAAGATATTGTTGATAAAGAGATGCCCTTGCATTAGGGAATTGGCTTAAAAATCAGTATATTTGATATATACCGATAAAAAATAAGGCTATTGTGAACTCAAAATCTACAGCCCACTTACTCTTTAACGATTGTCTCATTTATTCATCCGATCAATGGAGGACATCCTTGCAAAGATCTGTGGCTGGCAGCAGGTCGAACTTTCCAGAGTATGTTTACTGCTTGTGGGGCAGGCTATATCAAGCCAGCAGTTGGGAATCCATAAAAAACAGGGTTCTTCACGCACTGGAGGTAGATAAAGAGCCTGTGAAGCCATCAATTCCATCCTCCAATGCCCTGGAGCAAGGCGAATATTTTGGTAATAAATTTCATTCTTTTCATGAGTTCGTTCATAAGGTAAGGGCAAGATCCTCCCTGTTAAAGATCAAGAGAAGAATAAATAAGCTGCAGCGAATTATCAATGCCCCAAAAGAACTTAGACCTAGTTATGGCGCTTTTGAATACGCAGACTCCTATTTTATAGAAATAGATACCAAAGGGGTGATGCGTCTTATCGAGACAGAACACGGCCGCATTCATGAGGTAAGAAGGACAAAAGACCTGGATGAACTTCTCTACTGGATATTTACCAACATCACCTTTGCCATGGCCTGCAAGCAGGAACTAGAAAACAGCCCCTCTGTGTCAGATAAAAGAATAGGGATCTTTTTGCAGCAGGAAGAACTGTTGGGCAAACTGTATCCTCACTGGCAGGATAAAAAACATGCCGAATACGAGGCTTTTATTAAAAATCATCCCAAAGATGATACCTCAACAACCGATATTTCCTATTGCGAAGCCCTGCGAAAACTCATCCGCTCAGAAACTGTGGAAAACACTTCCAATTACTTTAGGTTCCCATAGTTTATAAGTGATCAGTGTTCAGTAAACACTTGGGGACACTGATCACTGAACACTGACCACTGAAAACTGTACTAGAACTGGTGGTAAATGCTCTCTTCCAGGTAAGGATGGTTTTTGGGGATAAGGTTGGCTTTTGTCAGGGTATTGGTCACTACAAGGGCAAATAAGCCCATAAAACCCAGAAAGCTTCCTATCTCTAACAGTCCGAATTTGGCTTCATGAACCACGGCTGGCCATATGTAATAATACAGTTCGGTATACTGTCCTATGATCAGGGCAACAATTACTGGTAGCAGAAATACCCTGCTACGGGACGTCATGCGGGGCATGAGCATCAGAAAAGGGATCAGCCAGTTGATGACAATATTGGCATAGAAAAGCACAATGAATGCCCCTTGCGAACGCTTTACAAAGAACATGGTCTCTTCAGGTATATTGCCATACCAAATGAGCATGAACTCGGCAAAGTTAAAGTAACCCCATATGATGGCAAGCATGAAGATATATCTTGAAAAGTCGTGCAGATGACTTCTGTTGAGCATCTTTAAATGCCCAGCCCTATTTAGTAAGATCACAATCAGGGTGATCACAGTTGAGGCATGTAAAAAGGCCGCAATAAAGCTCTTGGCAGCAAACAGGGCACTAAACCAATGCACCTCCAGCGACATGAGCATATCGATAGCAAACAGGGTGAAGCTGAAGGCAATGATAAAGATAAATACGCGTGAGTACTTTTCAGACTGATAGAAATAACTCATGCCCCCTTGTTCATCCTCTTGCAGGGAGAGCTTTCTCAGAAGTTTTACCATCAGTATCCATAGTCCAAAGAATAGAATAATCCTGACATAGAAAAAAGGCACATTCAGGTAGGGTGATTTGTGGGCTATCAATTCATCGGTAGCAGTAATCCCTTCATGCGACCAATGAAACAGGAAATGCATTCCAAAATAGATCAGAAGGAACAGTACCCCTGCCAGAGGTATATAGGAAGCCATGGCTTCGGGAATACGTTTGAAGGCCGATGACCAGCCCGATTGTGTGATATACTGTATGGCGCCAAAAAAAGCAGCACCCACAGCAAGTGACACAAAATAATAGTTGTTCAGCAGATAATTGGCCCATGCACGTTCAGGGTCTATCATAAATCCTATTGCCATGGAGATGACCCCAATAAGTATTAAGCCAAACAACAGGTATTTAAAATTCTTTTGAACGATTAATCTATCTTCCATGCTGTATATTTTTATTCTGTTATAAATCTGTAGTCAATGTTGGTTTTATTGTCAGGGCTTATAGCTGTTTACTGCTTTTGAAGTACATTTCTGATATAGAGGGTTGCTTTCCACCGGTCTTCGGGCCGTATCATATAGCCGTGGGGAGCCATTACCCCAAACCCTACGGTGATCACATGAAAGATCTCTCCCTCAGGGTTGTTTCTCACCTTGTCCGACAACAGGTTGCCGGGCTGAAATGGAAATTTCTTACTGGTGAAAAGGTATCCTTGTCCATCACCTTTTTCGCCATGGCAGTCCATGCAGAAGATGGAGAACACCTGCTTGCCGCGTTCAAGGTTTGCCGGGGTGGCTTCAAAGGGATTTATAAGTTCCTTGCCTGCCCTGGTGCGGTCTTCATCTGTCTTTTGATACAAATAAGGCTGATAGCCGATAGGTACGGTTCCTTCCACCGGATTGCGCATGGTCTTGCCATCGGCAAAGTTGGGATTGGGCGTATAGGTTTCGTAGGCAGGTGAATGGACCATATCATCAAAATACTCCCATCCGGTGGTATTTCTATCGCGGTCGCATGATCCAAGGAGTGCTATCATGCCCAAGGCTGCCATCCAGTGATTGAGTTTCTTTAAATTCATGTCTTGATAGTTTTCAATTGGCAATATCTGATTTCTGGTACACTTCCGAGGCTCCGTAAGCCTGGAACATCTCTTTTATCTCCGGCATCTCAATGCCCATTTTATCCTGATCGAGCAAGATGATAAACTTATCGTTGGTAGCCCTCTCGTCAAAGATGTCCGGTTTCCTGCCCGGATATACCTTGGCCGCTACAGAGAAAGTAAACAGGGTTAAGATGGTGACAATAAGAATGGTGGCCACAATGGTAATCACAATAAAGGAAGGAAAGGAATTAAAAGGCTTTCCCCCAAAACGCAGGGGCCAATCGATAACCGCCGCATAATACATAAAACCAAGCAAGGAGACCACTCCAAATAACCCGTAAAAGAAGGCTGCATGACGGATACGGGTCTTGATCTTCATGCCCGTCAGTATTTCATGGATAGGGTAGGGGGTATATACCTCTTCAATCACTACTCCTTTTTCAATAGCCTTTTCAAAGGCATCTACCAAGGTGTGTTCATCATTAAAGACCCCAATTAAGTATTTCTTATTCATAGTCATGATGTCCGGGTTTAAGGTGATCGCTTTGCTGGGTGTTGAATTTGGAAACCATCTTTACCTCACTGATGGCAATCTGTGGTAAGAAGCGGAAGAATAACAGTACGCCTGCCCCAAACAATCCAAGGGTTCCAATAAAGAATCCGATTTCTATAATCGTGGGATGATAAGTAACCCAGTTGGAGGGCAGGTAGGATTTCGCCAGTGAAGTGACAACAATGTTGAAGCGCTCGAACCACATGCCCACATTGATGATCAGGGAGATGATAAACACGATCCAGCTGTTCCTTCGCACCCTGCGTGACCAGAAAAGCTGTGGTATCAACGCGTTGCAGGTAAACATGGTCCAGAACTCAAAGGCGTAGTCACCCGCAATACGGTTCTTGAAGAAGGTATAAAATTCATATTCAGATCCTGAATACCAGGCAATGAAGATTTCGGTGATATAAGCCGTTCCCATGATCAGGGAGATAAATATCAGGATGCGGCACACGGCATCCACATGGTTTTCGGTGATAAAATCACCCATCTTGTACAGTTTCTTCATCAGGGTAACCAGGGTAAGTACCATGGCAAAGCCGGAGAAGATAGCGCCTACCACGAAGTACGGTGGGAAAAGGGTAGTATGCCATCCCGGCTCAACCGATACGGCAAAGTCGGTGGACACGATAGAGTGTACCGATACTACCAAAACGGCAGCGATACCTCCCAATACAAAAGCCAGGCCTTCATACCTAAGCCACTCACGCGAAGAGCCGGTCCACCCAAATGCCAGGAATCCATATATGGCCTTTTTGATTTTTGACCTCTCGGAGTCACGGATGGTAGCAAAGTCGGGTACCATACCAAAGTACCAGAAGCTGGCAGAGATCAGTAAATAGGCTGTAATGGCGGTGAAATCCCAGAATAGAGGGGAGTTAAAGTTTACCCACAGCGGGCCGCGTGTATTTGGATAGGGGAAGATAAAGAAAAACAGCCAGGCCCGCCCCATATGTATCAGCGGGAAGAGGGCTGCGCATATAACAGCTACCACCGTCATTGCCTCCGCCGCACGGTTAATGGCCGTTCTCCATTTTTGCCTTAAGATCAACAGGAAGATGGAAAAGGCAGTACCGGCATGCCCGATACCGATCCACCAGACAAAGTTGATGATTTCCCAACCCCATGCCACCGAGCTGTTCAGGCCCCAGGTACCTATACCTACGGTCAGGGTGATATAGATACATACCAGGCCCATGGCCAGCATACTCAGGCTGATGGCTAAAGCGATATACCACCACAGGGGGGTCTTGGCATCGATAGGGGCAAGTATCTCATTGGAGATCTGGCTAAGCGTCTTCTCTCCGTCAATTAATTTTCCTCGTACGTCCGTTTTGTACATAACCTTTCTGTTTACTTTATTGGTTGATTATGCTTGTGTATTTCTCACTTTTGTCAAATAGCCTACTGATGGCAAGGTGTGCAGCTCTTCCAAAAGATGATAGTTGCGCTGATCCTTAAACAGCTTGGAGATGCGGCTCTCTGGGTTGGCCAGGTCGCCAAAGACGATGGCATTGCCCGGGCATGACTGGGCGCAGGCGGTCTGCATGTCGCCATCTTTTACCGGTCGTCCTTCCAGCTTGGCCTGCTGCTTGGTGGCCTGAATACGCTGAACGCACATGGAGCATTTTTCCACCACCCCACGGGAGCGCACTGTCACATCAGGGTTTAACACCATGCGTCCCAGGTCACTGTTAGAGGCGAAATCAAACTTCTCATTCTTTACGTACTGGAACCAGTTAAAACGGCGTACCCTGTAAGGGCAGTTGTTCATGCAGTATTTGGTGCCCACGCAACGGTTGTAGGCCATCTGGTTAAGTCCTTCCTCGCTGTGAGGGGTGGCTGCCACCGGGCATACATTCTCGCAGGGAGCGTTGTCGCAATGCTGGCACATGACCGGCTGAAAGGATACCTTAGGGTTCTGCGGGTTCTCCGAATAATACCTGTCAATCCTTATCCAGTGCATGATGCGGCGATTTCTTACCTGCTCTTTGCCAATGACTGCCACGTTGTTTTCTGCCTGGCAGGCGATGGTACAGGTGCCGCAGCCGGTACAGGAGTTTAAATCGACGGCCATCCCCCAGTGGTGGGGCTCATTATAGGTCGACTCATGATACAGGGTCACCGACTTGGCATTGTTGATGGCATGAAGTTCATTACCTGCTGCCGGGTTCTTCAGGTAATCCGCAAGGGTGGTCTCCCTGACAATGGGCCTTCCTTCCATCAGGTAATGGGTCTGGGAGATAGCCAGCTCCATCACCTTGCCCGCAACTTTATCTACCTTGGCGGAGGTAACATGGTAACTGCGCGTACCGTTTTCTGTCCTGACCCATGGGTATACATTATATCCTGTCTTGTTGCCTACCTTGCCTGCTATCTTCCTGCCATAGCCAAGGGCCACCGAGATGGTATCCTTTGCCTGTCCGGGCTGTATGAATACAGGCAGTTCCAGACCATTTACCGAAATCACATCTTCATTGTTCAGCCCGTTTTCCTGTGCGTATGCTACCGGTACTGCCGCGAAGTTATCCCAGCTGATCTTGGCTACCGGGTCGGGTAATTCCTGCAGCCACGGGTTATTGGCATGCTTTCCGTTGCCAAGGGCTACCGATTCATACAAGACTACTTCGATACCTGTTGCAGGCCCTTTGATCTGTCCTGCGGCCCCGGCAAGGCCAGCAGTGTTATATTTTAACGCCATTGGCCTTGCGGACTGGTATACTCCTCTTTGCAGGACGGTATTCCAGAACTGGATGAACTGGGTGTTTTCTTTCTGTTGGGCAAAATGGGTCTTCTCCCAATAGCTTTTAATAAAATCATGGTAAGTGGCCGTATTGCCTGTCCATCGCATCAGGCTCTCCTGGGCAGGGCGTGCATTAAACAGTGGGGCAATCACCGGCTGCATAAGGCTGTAGACGCCGGCCTTGGGTTCGAGGTCTCCCCAGCTCTCCAGGTAATTGGTATCTGGAAGGGTATAGGTGCACAGGACGGAAGTCTCATCCGGTCTTTCTGAAAAAGAAACACTCAGCTCTGTTTTTTTGATCGCATCGGCAAAAGCCTGACCTTGCGGATGGTCATAGACCGGGTTGGCTCCCCATACCAAAAGGCCCTTAATGGCTCCTGACTGCATCTCAGAAAGCAGAGCCTCCATCTGTGAATCTATCCCTTGCTTGATCATTAGCGGGCTTTCCAAAGCAATGGTCTGCCCATAGTTGCCCAGTAACTGATTGATGCCATTGACAAGCAGCTGTATGTTTACATCATTGCTTCCCGAGAGGATGATGCTTTTTCCTTCATTTTCAAGCAACTCTTTGGCCAATTCACTAATATCGACAGGTGAAGATACTCCGGTAGCTGTAGCCTGTCCTTTGGCCCCTGCGATGGCATTGTATAAAGCCAGGATGATGGCTCCTTCTTCCGAAGGCTTGACCGGGAAACGAACATCGGCATTGGAACCAGTGAGTGTCATGCCTGCCTCAAACTGGTAATGCCTAAGCATGTCTTTGCGCCCATCCTGCAGCTTGCGTGCATCGGTATAAGCCAGGGTATATTCAACCGTAGAGAGCCAGGTGCCCAAAAAATCGGCCCCAAAGCTTACCACCACCTTTGCCTTGTCGAAGTGGTAGTCGGGGATCAGCTGTGTGCCAAAACTCTTTTCATTGGCAAGCAGCATGCCCGATGCCGAACAAGGGTCATACTGTATCCACTGGGTATTGGGATGGCTTTGGGTAAACAACCTGATCACCTCACGGGTAGAGGGGGAAATGATGGTAGTGCTGAGCAGCACCAACTTGCCCTGTTCCCCTGCCAGTTGTGACAGCAATGGTGCTATCTCTTGATCGGCCTGTTCCCAGGTAATATCTTTTCCTTGTTTCATAGGCCCTTTCATCCGGGCGTCATCATAAAGATTGAGCACAGAGGCCTGAATACGGGCGCTGGTCCTGCCACGCGATATAGGGCTCAAGGTGTTGCCTTCTATCTTAATGGGACGGCCGTCTCTTACCTTGACTATGACACTGCCATACTCATTGGCATCGTAATAGGAAGAAGCATAATAGTCCGCCACGCCCGGATCCATCTCTACGGGCTTATCCACATAAGGGATGGCCTTGTTGATGGGCCTTTTGCAACTTGCAATAAGTGAAGCGGCCGCTACACTGAAGCCAAAGGTCTTCAGGAAATCCCGCCTGGAAGTCCCTGAAAGCTCGTCATCCCCTTTGAACAACATGCTCTTTTGTTTTGCCTCCTCACGTGCCTCTGTACGCCGTAACTCCTTTGGATCGGCAAGGTCCTCTATACTTCTCCAATATGTCTTCATCAACGTTTATATTATTTACGATTAGACGATATACAATATACAATTTAAATATCTGATTAATAGAGTACCTAAGCGACAAAGTAACAAAGTGCCTGAGTACCATAATTTCTTATTTCTTGTTTCTTATTCCTTATTTAAATTTTGATCCCGAAAATTCGGGAGAAGGATTGATAACTGCCTACTGATAACTGACCACTGCCTTCTCATCTTCTCCCTTTCACATCTTCATACCCTCGTACCATCATCCCTTCGTCCCCTCACTCCCTCATTCTCCGGCCTCCCTGCTCCCTGCTCCAATTCCCTAGTAATGACATCTCATGCAGTCGTTGGCTCCCACATCCGAAGCGGTGACTTTATCGATCTTGCCGGATTTAAGCAGGTCATGCAGCTTCAGGTAATTATCGTAATAGGCATTGTTCTTGAACTGGACTTCTGTCTGTCGGTGGCAGTTGATACACCATCCCATCGACAGGTCGCTGTGCTGGCGCATGATGTCCATCTCCTGCACCGGCCCGTGGCACTGCTTGCAGTCGACCTTGGCTATTCCCACATGTTGGGCATGGCTAAAGAACACATGGTCGGGCAGGTTATGAATACGGGTCCATGCCACCGGCTTTTTGGTCTCGTTGGCCTCTATCACCTTGGCAATTTCAAACTGCCCCGAATGACTTCCTTCCCTTACCAGTATATGGCAATTCATACAAAGATTCATCGAAGGGATACCGGCCGACTTGCTGAACTCTGCTGTATGATGGCAGTATTTGCAATCGATACGGTTGGCCCCCGCGTGTACCTTGTGCGAGAACTTGATGGGCTGATCGGGGGCATAGTTCTTCGAGCGTCCCAGGTCAATGGCCGCATGGGCTACCATCTTTAGCTGAAAGGTCAGGGCACCCAAAAGGATCAGTAAGGGGATCACCTTGTATTTGACTTTATGAAAGAACAAAAGGTCGAGCAATGCCCAGGTGAGTAACAGGCCAAGGCCTATGAACAACAACAACTGAGTGATGGTAGGGCCTGGTTTTGGAGGACCTGTAGCGGCAAGTTCATCCAGGTAGATCTTGATGGAATGAAGGTCATTTTCTTCCAGGTTGAAGTTCTTGTGCACTTGCGCCATCTTTACCCCCGAGGGCTGCATCACGGCATTCTGAAAAGAAGTAAAATCCTTCTGTGCATATTTAACGGCGATGTCCATGGCCGAGGGGTTCCAGTTCAAGGTATCCGAGTGGGTGATGTTATGGCACGATACACAGGAAGGGTATTCCCGGCCGGCAGGCAACAGGCCCATAAACAAACGCTCGCCCCGCTGAAGGTTCTTGTGCGAATGCTCATCAAAGGCCTCGGCCGGGGCTGCTGCAGGCTTCGATTCCGGAGCGGCGGTGTCTGCCTTGGTCTCCGCAGAAGGGGCTGCTGCTATGGCTGTATCTGCTTTCACAGCAGCATTTCCTCCCTTTACACCGGCACTGTCAGTTGGTTGCTGTACCAATGCATAAAGAGGACCGGGGAACCCGGCTATCAGTAAAAATGAGATTAAAATCAGGGGAATAATTGCTTTTAATTGAAAAGACAAGTACCGCAGATGAATAGATTTACTCATTCCAATAAGTTTAGTTTTTGACGTAAGTTATTTAATATATTGAAGCCGTTTCATACTGACATGATAGAACAATCAATTCTATCAATGGTTTCTGCCCTTTAAAAGAAAATTCAGGCCAACGGCACTATTTACCTCCTTAAAATTGTTGTTGAATATAAGAAAAATCAATTAATATATTGATATAGAAGCCTATTTATTTTAGGTGCCTATTCTAATTTTTTTTCTAAAAAGAGTTAATTTCTCCAATTTCTTATCCATTTGGGCCTTTCTACTGACAAAAAGGAAGGCACATCGGTGGTCCATTCATTCAAAGGGGCAATGAACAACCGTATTTCCAGTCGGGAGACAATGCACAAAACAGCACAAATTCCAAACCATGCGTTGCTTTGCCAATGCAGGCATAGGTCCGTCAGAAGAACTGACCTGCATTCGAATCCCACCCCCTGAGCCGTTGGATGGCAATGCCTGACTGGCGGGAAATGATGCCATCCAGAATGTCTGTGATTGGTCCCATGGCCATCAGGCTTACTATCATTACCGGGGCAATATCAGGCTTTGCCAGGGCAACGGTAGCAAAGGCAAAGGCAATGACGATGCGGCCTTTTATCAACAAAAGAGGAAGTTGTTTCATGGCTTACGGATTGTTGTACAAGATCAGGTTGCGGGCCATGCCTTCAAATACAAAGTAATGGAAGGGCAGCACCGAGTACCAGTAAAGTCTGCCCAGAAGCCCTTTGGGCCTGAAGGTAGCGGTTTGCTGCAGAAAAGGGCCATTGTCCTTATCGACGATCCTGAATTCAAGCCATGCCTCCCCGGGCAGTACCATCTCTGCATAAAGCAGCAGCCTGCGGTTGAGCTTATCGGCCACCAGCACCCTCCAGAAGTCAAGGGTATCACCTGCATAAAGGACATTGGTATTGGTTCGCCCGCGTCTAAGGCCAACGCCTCCGGCCATCTTATCCATCAGCCCGCGCATCATCCACAGCCGGTTGCCGTAATACCAGCCCCTTCGCCCGCCAATGGACCAGATGTTCTCCAGCACCTGGTCAGCGCTTCCCTGTATTGGCTTCTCCCGAATGTCGGTAAAACAGCCATCGGTAGGGATATTGACATGCTCCGAGAGCGAGGGGTGGCGGTAACTGGAAATAAGGGAGTCTTTCCAGCTCGATACCACATTGTTCTGGTCCATCTTTTGAAAGGCCAGCATCACCGCCTTCCTGTAGGTGATGGGCTGAATGCCCAGCATGGCCTGCAGGGGACTATCCCTGGCAATCACTTCAACCTTCATGCTGTTGACAAGCTGTACTGCCAGCTTATACGAGGTGGAGGTCACAAAATAAAGCCAATAGGACGAAAGGCGGGGTGTCATTACCGGCACGGTGAAAATCCACCTTTTAAGGCCCCTTATCTCGGCAAACTGGTAAAGCATCTCTTTGTAGGTCAGTATGTCGGGGCCCCCGATATCGTACGAATGGCCAAAGGTGTCAGTATTGAGCAGTACCCCTGACAGGTATTCCAGCACATTTCGTATGGCAATAGGCTGGCAGCGAGTGTTCAGCCACCGTGGGGTAACCATCACTGGCAGCTTCTCCACCAGGTCGCGGATGATCTCGAAAGAGGCGCTGCCCGAGCCCACGATGATGCCTGCCTTGAGCGAGGTGAGCGGAACCCGGCCCTTGCCAAGGATCTCTTCCACCTGCTTGCGCGAGCTAAGATGCTTCGACAGCACGGCCTCGTTGGTGATGCCGCCAAGGTAAATCACCTGCCGGGCTTGGGTCTGATCGATCAATTGAGTAAAGTGTTCTGCGGCTGTCCGCTCCATCTCCTCAAAATCGCCACTGGCAGCACTCATCGAATGGATCAGGTAATAGGCCGCGTCTATATCGGTTACAGCCTCCACCGGGGGAACTTCCCTGACAAAGTCGGCTTCCATGACCGTGATGCGCTCATCCCGGTAAATGCCCTCGGTAGGAAAACGGTTTTTGTCCCTTACACAGCATACCACCTCGCAGCCCTGCTGCAACAGCACAGGAAGCAATCGTTTGCCGATATATCCGGTAGCACCTGTCAAGAGAATTTTCATGGGAAGAATATGAATATGGTAAGTAAACTAATAAATGGATGAATAGTTCAAAAAGAAGGGGATCGATAGCTCTGTTTCGTCAAAAATGAAATCAGCTTTCATATAGCCTGGCATGATAATGAACAGGAAACAAGTGCAAAAGTTGGTGGACAAGTATTCCAATGACTTTTGATTATTACACTTTTAATTGATCCCATCATCATAAAGTAAAGGCTTGTTTTAGCAGAAAATAAAAATCTATTGTCACCAAGGCTATGTGAAGGCTATCTGAAATTTTAAAAATATAGCCTTGACATAGCCTTGGTAGCAATACATGGTCAATCTGTTTTCAGAATCAATTGAAATGTCTTTACCTTTGGCTGGTATTTTAGGCATCTATCTGTTCCAATAAATGATTCCTTCGCTTACAATCAAATTTCAGGGTAAAGTAACATCGCGGATGGATCACATTTGGTATTTAAATACTATTTAAGTACTATTGTAATACTAAAATCAAATTTTTAGTATTACAATAGTATATAAGTAGTACTTTATATCAAAACCTGGTCCAATTGGATTTGCTATTTGCAGGAAGGAGTTTATTATTTTACTGGTAGTTGGTATAATCCTTTTAGATAGGCTGGTCCTAGGGTTAATTACCAGCCAAACCCTTGTTAAGCGTCACTTATCTGTCAGGATAATACGTGTCTATCTTCAAATTTCAACCCTTGATTCGCATTTGATAGAATGCCGTATTAAATATGTAATTGAGCTGTATGTTACAGTTTAATGAAAAAATTACGGCAATGTAATTGGACTGATCGCAGGCAGGTAGTATGTTGAATAGCGGTTAATGAGCCTTGAAGGCAAGAGGTAGCACTGATGAATACCGGTAAAAATCAATGAGCACAAATAAATCGAAGGAAAAGCGGACTGGTGGGTTCAAAGTTAAAAGCCGGGGGTACTGTTGTTGGGTTTAAAAACTGGTTATATTTGTTCCAATTAAAATGTGATGAGAGCTAAACTGACCTTTTTGCTGTGCTTGTTATTTTCCGGGATGCTAACAGCCCGGGAAGACTTTGATTCATTGCTGGTGGTGCTGGACAGGACGGTTAAAAATTACCAGGTTTATTCAGACCAAAAGGAAAGGGAGTTGTCACAGCTGAAGGAGCAGCTAAGGTATGCCAAAAATGATGATGAGCGCTATGGCATTTACGGAAAGCTGTACGATGGTTACAGCGCCTATAAGTCGGATTCGGCCCTGGTATATGCCCGCCGCAAGCTGCTGATCGCGGAAACGCTGAATGATGAACACCGCATCACGGATGCCCGGTTAAATTTTGCCTCTATGTTAGGGGTGGTGGGCATGTACAAGGAGGCGATCGATATGCTCAGTCGGGTCAATATTGATAGGACCCCGGATTTAAAAGCCTATTATTTTCATATCTGCCGCACGGTCTATGGTTTTATGGCCGACTATGCCTCGTCGGACCAGGAAAAAAAACATTATGAAGCGCTCATTGAGGCCTACCGTGATTCGTTGCTCACGGTACATGCCATGAATTCGGCCCCCCATGTGATGGTCAAATCCGATCAGCTGATCACCGGGGGAAAGTATGACGAGGCCTTGTCGCTGCTAATGGATTATTACCCCTCCATTAAGGAGAATATCCATGACAAAGCCATCATTGCCTACAGCATCGCGTTGGCTTACCATGGCAAGGGCAACCGCGCCCTTGAAAAACGATGGCTGGCCCAATCGGCGGTGTATGACCTGCAGTCGGCTACCAAGGAATATATCTCGCTGCGTAACCTGGCCTACCTGTTGTACGAGGACGGGGATGTGGACCGGGCTTACCTGTACATGAGGCGTTCGCTCGAGGATGCCCTGTTCTGCAATGCCAGGCTTCGGGCCTTTGAGATCTCGCAGATGATGCCCATCATCGACAAGGCCTATCAGCACCAGGCGGCCTCCAGGCAGCGCCTGATGATGATCACCCTGGTGAGTGTCAGTGGGCTGACCCTGCTGCTGCTGATTGCAGTGTTTATCGTCTACCGACAGATGCAGAAGGTAGCCCTGGCACGCCTGCACCTGAACGAGGCCAACGAACAGCTGAACACCCTTAACCGGGAACTCTCGCAGGCCAACGACAGGCTCCAGCACACCAACGAAACCCTGCTGGAGGCCAACCTGATCAAGGAAGTATATATCGGCCGGTTTATGGATCAGTGTTCGGTCTATATCAGCAAGATGGATGAATACCGGCGCCACCTGCATAAGATATCGCTCAGGGGCAAGATGGAGGACCTGATGCAGGAAATAACTTCCACCAGGCTTATCGACGAGGAACTAAAGGAATTCTATTCCACTTTTGACAAGACCTTCATACAGCTCTTTCCCGGTTTTATTGATGAGTTTGCCCAACTGCTGAGCGACACCGAAGATATCAAGCTCAAGCAGGGCGAGATTCTTAACACCTCACTGCGTGTGTTTGCCCTTATCCGGCTGGGAATCAAAGACAGTGAGAAGATTTCCTTCTTCCTGCGTTACTCGGTAACTACAATTTATAACTGCCGCACAAAATTTAGAAACAAAGCACGTGGGCCGCGCGAGGAATTTGAATCCCGGGTGATGCAAATAGGCACTTTTAAGAAATGAACTTCCTTATTAATGGGTTAACAGGAGCAGTAAACGACCTTTTTTTACCGCATATAATACTTCTTTTTACTACTTTTTTTGTGGGCTGAAGGATAAGTATTTGTCTTTGTTTAAGTATGTTACAATTTTAATGACCCAGTTTTGACTACTTTCTAAAAACAAGGCTATGCTATTTTTTTTAATGCCCCTATTTTTGAATTGCTAAATCTCTCCAACAGGTGATTGTGGTCAGTCTTTTCTAAAGAAGTTTTTGGAAGATCAACCGGCCGGGCAATCATCAGGGAGCAAGGCAACAGGCCCCGAATTCCCTGGGCAAAAAATGCTTCAATCAGAGAAGGAGCAGTTTTCCCGGAAGCCGGAGGTTAGTAACCAGAATTAATTAATCCATTAAAAACTAAGAAGATGAAGAACATTTACCTGATTGTATTTCTACTGAGTAGTATTCTTGGCATAGCCCGTGCTTATGCGCAGGAACCGGAAGCGCTTTATATCGTGGGTAATGCCACTCCTATTGGCTGGAATATCACCGAGGCCATAGAGCTTACCAAGAACGGGTCGGTTTTCACTTATGAAGGCAAGCTGGTCGCCGGGGAATTCAAGTTTCCGGTAAACAGGAATTCAGACTGGAACCAGAACATGTACATGAGGAATTTGGAGGACCCTACCCAGGCCTACCTGCATATCGGCGGAGAGCCGGATGACAACAAATGGGTGATCACCGAACCGGGCAACTACACCGTAAGAATTGACGTGTTCTCGCTGACTGTGGAGATCATCATGAATTTTGATCCTTCAGCCATTCCTGAAGCCTTGTACATCGTAGGCGATGCCACCCCCGACGGATGGGCCATCGACAAGGCAGCACAGCTTGCCAAGTCGGGCAACTCATTTATCTATGAAGGCATTCTGAAAGCGGGTTCATTTAAGTTTCCGGTGAACAGGAATACCGACTGGGCACAGACCATGTATATGAAAGACGTTGCAGATACCACCAAGTTCTACAAGCACGTGGGCGGAGCAGCCGATGACAGTCAGTGGAAGCTGGATACGGAAGGCTGGTACCGGGTGGAGTTGAATTTTGCCCTGTCGACCATCAAGATCACCCCTATCCAGATCTACATGGTAGGATCGGCCACCTCGGTGGGCTGGGATATTGTCAATGCCATCCAGTTTGGCCAGGATCCCGATCAGTTGAACCTGTTTAGCTACTATGGCGAGATGTATCCCGGGGAGTTCAAGTTCCCCATCAACCAGCAGTCCGACTGGGGCCAGGATATGTACATGAAGAATGCTGCTGACACTACAAAGATGTATTACCACACTGGGGGCGCTCCTGACGATAGCAAATGGAAAATTAAAGACCAGGGGTACTATACCATCAACGTGGATGTGAAGAACATGACCGTGCAGATACTCAATGAAGCCAACACTGGGGTTGAAGTTAAAGACCAGGCGGCTATGAGATTGCTTTCCAACAGTGTGGCCGGTAACCTTACTGTCATCAATGGCGGAACTTTCAATTATGAAGTATACGGGGTGACGGGTTCACTGCTTAAACGCGGAAGCTCCAGCAATGGAACCATCGGGGTTAATGAATTAAAGACAGGCATCTATCTGCTGAAACTGGACAATCATAAAGGATCAGTGAAGGCAATGAAGTTTTTGAAAAAATAAGCAGGGAGCAGTGTTAAGTGATCAGTGGTCAGTGGTCAGTGGCTGCACGCACAGGGCCTGCTTTAAGGACCTTAAAGTCCTTAAAGTCTAGGGCAATGAGCGATTGGTGGCCTGCCACAGAACACTGGCCACTGCCTACTGATCACTGACCACTGATCACTGACCACTATGCACCATCCGTGAAATTAAAGAAATATCAATCTATTGTCGTCTCTCATGAAAATAAAGTCCTCATTATTAGCTGTTGTTTTGTTTTTTATCGCTTTTGGCCAGAGGGCCCAGGGGCAGGATAGTCCGTGGAAAGCGCCTTTTTACTGGAGTGTTTATGAATATCATATTGTGAGAGAGCAACAGGGCATCACCGATAATTATATCCCCGAGGCTACCCTGATGGCCAATGTCGACTGGGTGGACAAGCACCTGAAAGCGCTGGGCTGTGATATGATCTGCATGGATGGATGGGGCGATGTGTCAAAGTTAAGTGCCAATGGCTACCGTACGACACATTCCAGGACGTGGACCCATGATTTTGCCTGGTGGTCGCAGTATTTACAAAGCCGGGGCCTGAAGATGGGCATCTACGGCAACCCGTTGTGGGTGCATGTGAGCAATAACAACAAGACCACCAAGATTGCCGGTACCGATATCCTGGTATCCAGCCTGTTGGACCCTTCGGAGAACGCAAGGTTTCAATGGGTGCAGGTCGACCGTCCGGGGGCCGAACAATACGTCAAGGGATATGTGAAATACTATGCCGATATGGGCATTAAATATTTCAGAGTTGATTTTCTTTCATGGTATGAGACCGGTCAGGATCGTTACATAGGTACCGTGGGACCTAAAAGGCCGCGGGAACAATACCTTACCGCCCTCAGGTGGATGCGTGAGGCAGCCGATCAGTACGGAGTGTTTCTTAGCCTGGTGATGCCTAACCTTTTCAATGAAGCGGAAGCCGAAAGCCTGTATGGTCACATGTTCCGCATCAATGAAGATACGGGGGAAGGACAATGGCGCAGGTGGAGCGATAACCTGCGCGGACAAAAGAGGACAGGGTGGTCGGTCTATGCCAATCCTGCTGACGGACTTACCTACTGGTCCACCCTCTCGGGAAGGAACAAGGTGATCCTGGACCCTGACTTTATCCGTATCAACACCTTTGCCAACAATGAAGAAAAGAAGAGCGTCATTTCCCTTTGCCTGTTATCGGGCGGGGCGCTGACTGTGGCCGATCAGTACAACACCATTGGCAACGACCTGTGGCTGTATCAGAATAAAGAGCTGCTGGCCCTGAATGCCGATGGCTTCGTGGGTAAGCCACTAACCAATGATCCTACCAGTCAGCTGAGCCAGGTGTGGACAGGCCAGCTGTCGGGCGGGGAGTGGATCATCGGCCTTTTTAACAGGGAGAGTTCGGCCAGGACCCGTAGTATCAACTTCAGCACTTTGGGCATTGAAGGCAACGCCCAAATCAGGGATCTCTGGGAACATAGCAATATGGCCCCTGCAAGTTCTTTTTCGGCCAGCATACCGGCCCATGGCTGCAGAATTCTCAAGGTCGCTCCGGCAGGTGCAACCTTTAACAGCATAGATGCCATGCATGTAAAGGCGATCACTGTCGCCTCTCAGCCGGCAGCAGAAGGCTATAGCAAAGGAATGGCAACGGTGGTTGTGACCGATAAGGACGACAAGGCCGTCGAGGGAGCCACTGTAACGCTTACCTTTTCCGGAGCTTTCAATCAGACCGTTTCAGGAGTAACAGGCGCTGATGGTTCCGTGGCCCTAACAACGACCCTGTCAGCGGCAGACCCTGTGAAGGTAATCGTTGCCGTGGCAAGTGTGAGCCATGATGCCATGGTGTATGCAGCCGATAAAAACATTGTTAGCGGAGCAGGCAGCCGGATGTACCTGGGCGGTACGTTCAATGGCTGGAAACTGCAGCCCATGCAGTATAAAGAGGGCTGGTGGAGAAGCGATTCGATGCTGATCGCTGCAGGGGATCAGGCGCTTAAATTTGCCAATACCTCCAACTGGACAGGCGACGACTGGGGCAACAGCACCGGATGGTCAGGCACGGCCAAACTCTCTACCGGGGGACTGCCCAACCTTTCTTTTAACATTGATTATACCGCCCTTTACGATATAGCTTTCAATGAATATACGTTGGAGTACAAGATTGAAAACAATGCCCATCTGCAGCTGAATAAGGCCATGTATGTGGCAGGAACGTTTAACAACTGGACAAAGGTGCCCATGACGGTCAGTGCCCAGGGCTGGAAAGCGGAGAAAGTGCAGGTAAAGGCTGGCACCTTTGAATTGAAATTTGCCAACACCTCCAACTGGAGCAGCAACGACTGGGGCAATGCCACAGGCTTAAGCGGTAAAGTGCAGTTGACTACCGGAGGAAAGCCCAACCTGGTGTTTACCATCCCCAAGGATGGAACTTATACCTTTCTTTTCAATGACATCACCCTGGCCTATTCCATTACCGCGGATATTCCCAGTGGATCAGGGGACATGGCAAGCGGTCAGGTAAGTATCTATCCCAATCCGGCCAAAGATCAGGTAACGGTAGCTATGGCAATGGAAGGCAAGACTACTGTAGAGATACTTAACATGCAGGGGGAGACGATTTTTAGGGAAACGATGAATCAGCCCATCAAGAGCATCAACCTGGGAAAGATAAAGGCTGACGGGGTAATATTTTTACGTGTTATTAACTCGAAAGGCAGTAAAGTGTTTAAGGTGGTGGTAAGACGATAAGCCATTAGGATCTATATTATGCAACTAAATTCAATAAAAATAACCTTTGCCCTTCTGCTTTGCGTATTGCAGTTCATGACAAAGGCACAGGCAACAGATCATCCCATCTATGAGTCAAAGGCCTACAGTATCTACAGGGACAGGGTAGAAGAAGGCCAATTCAGGGCTACGGTCATCTCCCCTGAGCAGATTTGTTCAGATTACCGCAGTGCGGATGCTGACAGGTACAGTCCCAACGTAAGCTTTAAGTTCAGCATCAATTGCCGCGACAACGAGATGGTCTCGGGAAAGGACCACCTGGTGACCCTGCGGCCTGAGAATGGGGCCTGTGTCACCGAGGTTCAGTTTGGAAAACAGCTGGTGCAGACCTTCCCCCTTAAAGAAGGAGAAACCCTGGCACCCAACACCCTGTGGACGCTCCGGCTGGATATGCGTGAGGTGATGCGTTCATTTAAGGAAAAAGGATATTATATCCTGTTTAATGGCGAAAGGCTAGATCAGGGAGACTTTAAAGGCGTCTATGTGGCCGGTCTGCCGGCTCCGCTGATATGGGACTTCAATAACCTGCATACCCGTCCTGAATTGAAGCTGCACGACCCTGACGGGGACGGTATCTATGAGACACAGCTGCTGATGAACGCCAAAGGACAGGAGGCAAATGCAGTTAATTGCTGGAAGCAGGTCAACAATACCTCAGAATTTCCTCAGCTACATTCTGATTTTCCCATATCGGATGCGGTATATAACCTGGCCCTTGATGAGATGATCAAGGCTGTGGAGCCCGACAGCACCTTTCGCACGGGCAAGGAATGGGCAGGGGTCTGGACAAGGGACATCAGCTACAGCATCCTGCTGTCGATGGCCTGTGTACAGCCTGAGGTGGCCATGATCAGCCTGATGCGCAAGGTAAAAGAGGGGCGCATCATTCAGGATACCGGCACCGGAGGCGCTTATCCGGTTTCAACTGACCGTATCATCTGGGCCGTGGCTGCCTGGGAACTGTATAAGGTGACCGGCGATAAGGACTGGTTGGCTAAGGCATATGGTATTATCAAGAATTCGGTGGAGGATGACCTGCACAATGCTTACGATTCTAAAACAGGACTGGTAAAAGGGGAGTCCTCGTTTCTGGACTGGCGTGAACAGACCTATCCCCGCTGGATGCAGCCGGCAGACATCTTTGAATCGGAGGCCCTGGGCACCAATGCCGTGCATTATGAGGCCAACAGGATACTGGCCCAAATGGCCAAATTGCTGGATCAACCATTGGCGGCCACTAAATATTTCAATCAGGCTGAACGTATTAAAAAAGGCATCAACCGGTATTTATGGATGAAAGACAAGGGCTATTACGGGCAGTTTTTGTATGGCAGAAACTTCAAGAGCCTTTCGCCCCGGGCGGAAGCCCTGGGGGAAGCCTTGTGTGTGCTTTTTGACATTGCCGGCCCAAAACAGAGGCAGTCGGTCGTTGCAAGTGTTCCTGTGACGGATTTTGGTATTCCATGCATTTATCCGCAAATACCGGGCATTCCCCCTTATCACAATCAGGCGGTATGGCCTTTTGTACAATCCTACTGGGCCATGGCAGCTGCCAGGGCCGGCAATGAACAATCAGTCATGGAATCCATCGCGGCAGTATACCGGCCGGCAGCACTGTTCCTGACCAACAAGGAGAATTTTGTATTGCAAACAGGAGATTTCGGGGGCACCCAAATCAATTCGGGCAATATGCTGTGGAGCCTTTCCGGTAGTATGGCTCTTGTCTATAAGGTGCTTTTTGGAATAGATTTTCAGGCTGATCAACTGGTGTTTCATCCTTTTGTCCCCAGGGCGCTGGCAGGTAAGCGATCACTTACCAATTTCAGGTATCGGGCTGCCATCCTGAACATAGAAATGGAAGGCTTCGGTAGTCAGGTCAAGCGCTTTGAAATGGATGGAAAAGTGATGGCCGAAGCATCGGTCTCCTGCCACCTGACCGGAGAGCATCAGATAAGGATCTTATTGGCAGAAAACGCCTTTAAAGGGGCTAAAATCAATAAGACGGATTGTTATACAACAATAGATACTCCCTTGGCAAAATATGCCGATGGAAAGCTTCAATGGGGCCCTGTGGAAGGGGCTGCACATTACGAGGTGCTGAAAAACGACAAGCTTTCTCAGCAGACAAAGATCACACAGCTGGACATAGTGCCTGCCGGTTTTGCCGAATATCAGGTGGTTGCAGTGGATGTCAAAGGAGTGCCTTCTTTTGCTTCCGAGCCTGTAAGGGTAGCTGACAGCCGGTATGTGAAACACTATGAAATGGAATCGTTTGCTTCAAGGGCAGATTATCCCTATAAGGATTACCATGGAGAAGGTTTTGTTGAAATCAGTAAGCTTGTAAACAGAAATATTGTAATGCCTGTCGATGTAAAGAAAACAGGAACCTATGCCATCAGTTTTCGTTATTCAAATGGCAACGGGCCTGTCAATACAGAGAATAAATGCGCGCTGCGCACTTTGATAGCGGATGGTATAAAGGCCGGGATCGTTGTGCTGCCCCAAAGAGGGAGCGGTGAATGGTCGAACTGGGGTGCGACCAATACTGTTCATCTGAAGCTCAATAAAGGGAAACATGAATTGAGGCTATCCTTCGAGCCGGCCAATGAAAACATGAATGGAGCGGTTAATCAGGCCATGCTGGATGCATTGGAGATGGTGTTGGTTAACAGAGATTGAAGGATTGAAGGATTGAAATGTTGGAAAGGCAGGAGCAAGGAGCAGGAAGACCGGAGACCGGAGACCGGAAGAATGAAGGAGTGAGGGGGTGAAAAGGAGAGGGCAGGGAGCAAGGAAAATGGAGACGAAGAAAGAGTTGAAAGGGTTGGAAATGTATAAAAGGTCTGATGCGTGGAAGGGAAGTATCGGGTCCTGTGACTTCGAGTCGCAGCTTGCAGTAATGATGGCAAAAGGAATCGTTTTGGTAGGC
>DATGYU010000238.1:0-34555 GCA_035297625.1 Prolixibacteraceae bacterium | reverse complement strand
TTTTTCATCTCGATACCATATTCCATACTATCCAATTAATTGGATAAGAAGGTGAAGTAAAAAATTACTCATTATAGGGTTTGTTCGCGACGGATTACTTACCTCATGTATTCCTTAAAGATTGTCACCTTCTGATACCTTTCTGATACCTATCTGATACCTATCTGTAACCTAAGGTATCAGAAAGGTATCAGATAGGTATCAGAAAGGTATCTAATGCAGGGTTGCGGTACATCATTTAAAGAGAAAGTAAATAGGAATATTTGCACTGGGTTTGGAAATAAAATTTTTTCTATAAAAAAAGGACCCAATCGTCACGATTGAATCCTTTTTAAGATTGCTTTTAGTTAATGCTTTTAGAGAAAAAATACGTTTGGATAAGTTCTATTTTAATTGATAAGCTTCTACACTGTTTGCCGAAAAGGTGGGTACCAGTATCCAGTTTTTACCGGGCACATAATCAATATCCGCCGTATTTTTCTTACCCACTGTATCCAGCAGTTTAACCGATTGGTTACCATTGGCAATAAAAATCCTGCCTTCCCAATTGGAATAAACGAACTGTCCTTTCTCAGTCTTTTCCAGACCATCAATGCCACCACATTTGTCAACAAGAACTTTAATTTCTTTTGTCTTGATATCTGCTTCCAGTAGTTGGCTGGTCCCGATATACAGCTTGCCTTTTTCAGCCCATAGTCCATTGGGACTTTTTATCAGCTTATCTTCTTTCCAAAGGTTTAGTTTACCGTTTGCGTAAGCCCAAATCTTGTTTTCCTGGGTATCGGAAATAAAGATGGTTCCATCTTCTGCAACAGTAACATCATTTAAAAATTTGGCATTCTCCACCTTAATCCTGTGGTTAATTTTGGCCTCCTTAATGCCAATAATAACAAGTTCATCAATATCGGCTACAAAAAGATTGCCTTTATAAATGGCCTGGCCTTTGGGGGCATTCAATCCTGTTACCCATTTCAGCTTGTTTATTTTTCCATCAGCATTAAGGATGGATACAAATCCATTCCCATCTTTGGCCGATGGGTCTCCATCAATATTGGTTACATAAATCAAATTTGAGGAAGCATCATACAAAACAGATTCAGGTGTTTTTATACCCTCTGAAGTGCTCCAGATTTTTGTAAGGGTTTGAGCATTGGAAGATACACTTAATGTAAGTGCGAAAGCAAAAAGGTAGATTGTAAATTTCATACTATTTAAATTTTAAATTGAGCCAATACTTTTTTACAATTTTCGGGGCAGTACCATCCGCTCAATTACAAACGCCAACATTAGCCATCCTGATGATACGTAATTATTCCATTTACGATTTCTAATTTGACAGAACTGATATCAGAAAAAGTATGGATTTATGGGCATAACCATTTTTTGCGTTTTTCAGGTTTTTTAAAAGCTACCTCTGTAAATTTACTTCCTTTATGTGTTCCGTCGCAAAATGGCAGTTTGGAACTTCTCCCGCAAGTACACCATGCAAATGGCCCCGCTTCAAGAGTTATCAAAACGGGCGATTTTTCTTTTTTTAATAGCTTTTCCATGTCCGTTGATTTATGAGTTTTTTTAATAGAAATAAGAACCCTGGTTAAAACCATTTTATGGCTATTAATTCTTACTTTTGATCTAATAAACAAACGAAGTTTAAATAGGTTAATCAATTCTAAAAATTTTCTAATAATGAAGTTTTCCCTGCTGTTTTTTGCCATCCTTATTTTCACGGTAATGCCATCGTTGGCAAAAAAACATATCCTTTATGTGGGCACCTATACCAAAGGAACGACAGATGGTATTTTTGTTTATTCTTTTAACGACCATTCCGGGAAACTGCAGGATATGAAAATGCCAGTTGCCAGCAATAATCCTTCATTTCTTACCATTTCAAAAAACAGGCAGCATTTGTATGCAGTCAACGAGTTAGCAGACCCGGAACAGAATCAAAGCGGGAGCGTGTCTTCTTTCAGCATCGATAAAAAAGGGGCCCTAAAACAGCAGAATCAGGTATTAACATATGGCGCTCATCCGTGTCATGTAAGTCTTTCGCCGGATGGAAAAAAACTGGTAGTATCCAATTATACCGGTGGCAGCATCTCAATGTTCAATGTGTTGCCCGATGGAAGCCTGTCTGAAATGGTGCAAAGAATCCAGCATGAAGGTCATAGTTCCTTTAAAGGCAGACAGGATGCCCCGCATTGCCATTCTGCCAAGTTTGACGCAGCAGGCAAGAACTTATTTGTTGCTGACCTGGGAATTGATGCCCTGACCATTTACCAGATGGGCAGTGACAAACAGCTGATAGTAAATGATCCTGGTACTATAAAGATGGCTAACGGATCAGGCCCCCGCCATTTTGTCTTTTCTACAGACGGAAATTTTATCTATGTGATCAATGAATTAAGTTCTACAATTACTGCATTAATTAAATATGGAGGCGTTTGGAAGGAAATACAAACTATCTCAACCCTTCCGAAAGATTTCAAAGGAGAGAGCTGGTGTGCCGATATACATATCTCTGACAACGGCAAATTTGTTTATGGCTCCAACAGGGGACACAACAGTATCTCCGTGTTTTCAAGAGACATCAAAAGCGGCAAGCTTGAATTAATTCAAACCATCCCCGTGGAAGGAAACTGGCCCCGTAACTTTACCCTCGATCCCACAGGACGATTTTTGCTTGTTGCCAACGAACGCAGTAATGATATTACGGTCTTTAAGATTGATGAGCCAACCGGAAAGTTAAAATATACAGGCATCAAGGTTCAAAACCAATCGCCCGTTTGCCTGCAGTTTTTAAATTAAGGGAAGCTTATGAAATATAACTTAAGGTACTTAAAGTCATTAAGTACCTTAAGGTCAATATAAGAATTATACTGCTCTGATTACTGCCTGCTATCCAGGCTAGCCTTTATCTGATCAGCCTGATAAATTCTTCCCGGGTGGCCACCCTTTCAAAGGCACCGGTAAAATCGGAGGTGGTGGTAGTAGAGTTTTGTTTCTGAACACCGCGCATCTGCATGCAAAGATGCTGGGCTTCGATAACTACAGCAACACCCAGGGGATTCAGCGTATTTTGAATACAATCTTTTATTTGAGTGGTCAAGCGTTCCTGTACCTGTAGGCGGCGGGCATAAGCATCGACAATGCGGGCTATTTTGCTTAATCCGGTAATATAGCCATTGGGGATATAACCGATATGAGCCTTCCCGATAAAGGGCAGCATATGATGTTCGCACATCGAATAAATTTCAATGTCTTTTACAATGACCATTTGGCGGTAGTCTTCCTTGAACATGGCCGAACGCAGTATTTCCTCGGGGTCCTGTTCGTAACCCTGAAGCATGAATTGCATAGATTTGGCAACTCTTTCAGGGGTTTGTAACAATCCTTCCCTGTTATTATTTTCACCCAGTAAAGAAAGTATTTCCCTGTAGTGGTAGCTAAGCTTCTCAGTTATTTGAGGATCATACTGTTCTACTTTTTTATAGCTGCCATCTTTACCATTAAGTGTAAATTCCATTGTTTGTGCTGTTTGTAAAAATAAATATTTCCTGCCACGCAACTGCAAAGGTAGCATGTTCCATCTTATTAACATTCGAAAGGGTACTTTTATGCAGGGATATGTACAAAATGTTAACCGTTAACAGTAATTCAATTGAAGTAAGTTGCCGAATTTAAGCTGGTAACTTAAACAGGAATAATAAATAATGCGAATCAAGGGTTGAAATACAGAGCTGGGCAGTACATCCTGACCATTTACCATTACAGCATGGATAAGTTGAGCTGCCTTTGACAGTATTGAAGATTTACCTCTTAACCGGTGCTTTAACTTTTGGCCAAAACAGTGCCTTTTTTTATCCTATGCATTGCCTTCCTATTGCCATTGTCTGATCGGTGTCTGTACTGATGCTGTACTAACAATATGATAATAGTACAGCAGCCGATCGGTAACCGATCAGACAATGGCAATACATGGCCAAAGCGGAGTTAAAAAACCAGCAGGTGCTTTTTAAAGCAGGATGGAATTGTTATTCACTTTTATTAAAACAGGTAGTTGGAATAAAAAGTAATAATTGCAGGTTCATGCCTGTGGCAGATGGGCATCTGCAGCTATTTCTTTAACTGTTTAACCCTTGATTCACATAAATAGCAGTTTGGGGCTATCGGCGACCCACCCGAATAATCATGGGTAGGGAAAGCATGGTTAAGAGGCTAAATTAGAGGATGGCGGTATGGTATCGCCAGAAGCCAAAATCCAGTGGTTTGTAACCTGAATTAATTATTAAAATGCCTGTTATTGCATTATAGATTTTGTACTTTTGTAAGTGACTCCGATTATTTCGTAAGGTTCCCTTTGATGAACAACCTTAGCGATCTATAAGTTTAAGCCATTCAAGGGGTTATAAAATTGAGTTGAAAAATATAAAAATTGTTAATTTTTTTTTCTGGCATTGGATACAATATAAAAGGGAAAATTAAGTTTGATTGAATGAAAACAATGTCTCAGAAAATTAACCAACGTTAATGAACTGTATTTATGATTGTAGTTACCGGAGCAGCTGGTTTTATTGGAAGTTATATTGTCGGAAAACTCAACAGGGATGGATTTAATGACATTGTTTTGGTAGATAAGTATGACGACCCTCTTAAGTTTCAGAATTACCAGACAAAAACATATTCAGCAATAATTGATCGGGATCACTTTTTTGATTGGTTGACTGAGAACGAAAAGTTCGTTCAGATAATTATTCATCTGGGGGCCCGCACGGATACTGTAGGCCAGGAACCTGAGATTTACCAGCAACTTAATCTGGAATACTCCCAGAAAATATGGAATGCCTGTATTCAGTATGGATTGCCATTGATATATGCTTCTTCGGCTTCCACCTATGGCGATGGTCAGCAGGGCTTTGATGACAGTCATTCCTTAATTCCTGATCTAAAGCCCCTTAACTTATATGCACAATCAAAGCATGATTTTGATTGCTGGGCACTTAAACAGCCAAAAAAGCCCTTCTTTTGGGTAGGACTAAAATTCTTTAATGTCTTTGGACCCAACGAGTATCATAAAAACCGGATGGCATCAGTGATTTTTCAGGCCTTTAATACCATCACGGATACCGGAAAAATGAAACTGTTTCGATCTCATCACCCCGATTTCAAAGATGGGGAACAGGCCCGTGATTTTATCTACGTGGAAGATATCGCCAAGGTGATTCTTTTCTTTATGAATCACCGTAAAGATTCCGGCATTTATAATGTAGGCACGGGTAAGGCAAGTACCTATCTTGGTTTAACCAAGGCAGTTTTTAAATCAATGCAATTGGATGAAAATATTGAATTTATTGAAACGCCGGAGGACCTTAGAGGTAAATACCAGTATTATACCTGCGCAAACATCAATAAATTAAGGAGCATAGGTTATGACCAGCCCTTTATGGAACTGGAAACGGGAATTGATGATTATGTGCGCAATTACCTGGTTCCGGGGATTGGGTATTAAGGTTGATGGTTCAAAGTTTCCAGAATTAGCGCTCAGCAATCAAGGGAAGAAATCAGCGTTTTCACCCTTACAATGCATCTCTCATATTTACTTTATTGAACTGATAATCTTCAATAATTTAATGCTTTCTAAATATTCTGTCTGCAATAAAGCAACTCAGCATACTGATAAATTTCCATGGGAAAAACTGGATGATTGCACAAGTAAGGTAAGCTGAAAGAGGATAAAAAAAAATTAATTGATTTATTAATAATCCATAGTCAGAAAAAGTTTAAATGATAGCTTTGGCAAACCATTGAACGTGTATACTGAATATGAACAAAAATAATAAAACACAGGTATTTAATACATTAAGCTAAACCTAACAGACAAAAGATATGCAAAAAGTAACCTGCACCACTTGTGGATCGGAAAATAAAGTCAATCATAAATATTGTTTTAACTGTGGCTACGAACTGCCCAAAGTAGTTGTTGAAGAGGTGCAAGACAACACCATTGAACTGATTCATAAAAGGAAGAAAAGAAGAAATCTTATCATTGGATTGGTAGTCGCATTTACGGTAATTGGACTAATGAGCGCCACTGTTTTAAGCATGCAGAAAATCATCAAGCCATTATTTACAGGAAAAATCCTTGAGACAGCAGTTAGTGAAGTCAACAAAGGATGTCCGATGATGATTGACCAGTACACCCGTTTAGACAGTGCATCCGTCATATCCGATAATTCATTGCAATACAACTACACATTGATCAATACCGAGCTGAGCGAGATCAATCAGGACACGGTAAAGAAATATTTATTCCCGGAAATAATTAACAATGTGAAGACCAGCCCGGAAATGAAGGTATATCGGGATCTTAAAACAACCTTCATTTATAGTTACAGGGATAAGAATGGCCTGGCAATCCTGAAATTTCCAGTAACCCCGGATATGTACCAATAATGTTATCTGTTTTTGTGTTTGTGAGTTAGTACACAGTTTAACGACCTTTTAATGCGATTAATGGAAAGCGGACGGAAGACATTTGCAGAGAAAATAATTGAATTTAATCAATCACTGGATTATACCGGGGAGCTGCCTGAAGGCATCGGCATCATGAATCCTTTTAAGGAAAATCAGCAGATTATCCCACTGATGTCTACTTTTTACAGGAAATACTATAACGATTACAACCGCCGTCATTTAATTCTTGGAATTAATCCAGGAAGGTTTGGTGCCGGTGTAACAGGTATTCCCTTTACTGATACCAAAAGACTGAAAGAAGGCTGTGAAATCATGTACAACGGCAAGGAAACCCATGAGCCTTCCTCTGTATTTGTTTATGAAGTAATTGAAGCGTATGGGGGCCCAAGTATGTTTTACAACGATTTCTACATCAATTCCATCTGCCCGCTGGGCTTTATAAAGATCGGGGAAAATGGCAAGGAAACGAATTACAACTATTATGACAGTGCAGAACTTACCCGCTGTATGATGGACTATATGATTGAAAACATCAAAACACAAATCTCATTTGGTGTTGATACCGAAGTTTGCTTTTGCTTTGGAACCGGTAAGAATGAGCAATTCTTAAACAAGTTGAACAATCAATATGGCTTTTTCAAAAAGATCATAGCGCTGGAGCATCCACGTTATGTGATGCAGTACAAGTCAAAAAATAAAGCTTTGTATATAGAAAAATATTTGCAGGCTTTTAAGACAGCAGGACATTTGTGATGCTATGAATCACCTTAAATACTTTTAACGGTATAAATGTTTTAAAGAATCCATCAGGTTTAGCAGTTCACTGTAAGGCTTATTATTGTGGTGAATATATATCGAATTATGGAACTCGGCTAACTCCTGAAGGTAAGGCATCGTTTTTTTCCATTTGTTCATACTGATGCATTCAAGGAACATATTGCGTTCCTCCTTGAGCCTTTTCTCGGCAACAGACAATAGCTTTTTACCATCACCGGTAAGTTCAAGCAGTTTTACCCTTTTGTCATTCTCATTTTGTGTTTCAACAAACAATCCATTGTTGATCAACCTTTTTATAATATCCATGCCTGTGGTGTATTCTACTAAAAGAAGGTTGATTAAATCAGTCTTCTTTGCCTGCTGAAGTATATGGACTGTCTGCAGGAACTGAAATTCAAGGCGGCTGTTGATGGGCAATCCTTCCAGGAATTTACGGGTGTAGAATTCATGAAACCGGGCAATGCGAGAGATATATTCCAGGAAAAGGGTGTTATCATCAAAATTATTGAGTGTTTGAACATACAAAGCAGGAGGGTTGGACAATCTTACATAGGCGGCTTTCTCATTTTTGACAGGCTTCTCTTCAACCTTTCCATTTAGCCATCCAGCAAAGTCCCGGAGGCTGGTCTGGACTGAATTATCCTCATATTCTTCCCAGAGGTCTATCAATTGCTTAAGGTTACTATACCGATTGTTCATGCCTAAATATTTGTTTATTAACAACAACCTTGCTATATTTGTATCGGATACGATATTTCAACATCGTATCCGATACAAATATACTACAATTCTCTCCTTTCAAATATATATTTATACGGAGTAATTGATATTAAAATTCATAATTAGCTAGTCATGGAAAAGATTAAAGAAATTTTGGTCACAAAAGTTGACTATTCAAGGTTAAATGCATTAATCCTTCAAAAGCTGGATGATAGGAGCAATAGTCTGCGCGATTTGAATTATCTGAACATTGAAATAAAGAGAGCGCAGAAAGTGGATTCCAAAAAGATTTCACCTGATATTATCACAATGGATTCTCAGGTGCAAATAACGTTTTTAAACAACAACCAATCCAAAGTGGTGAAGTTAGTATATCCTGAAAAAGCTTCCTTAAAAGATGGTCAAATTTCAGTGTTGTCACCACTGGGTTGTGCACTATTGGGATACAGAAAAGCAGATATTGTAAGTTTTAACACCCCGGGCGGTGTTCAGACTATCAAAATTGATAATGTTTTATTCCAGCCAGAAGCTCATGGAATAGACCTTGACTAAAAATTAAAGCCGGAATGCCGGCTTTTTTTATGTGATTGATTACCTTTTCCATATATAAATCATACACTTTTCCCAATTGCCCGCTTATCCTTAAAGGGCATTCCCTTCTCAAACCCTACAGTCAAAATAATTGACAGCCAGCCAAAAACATCATTCATTAATATTTGTTTCCCATATAGGCAAGCAGGCTTTTCTGATAGCTTCTGACAGAATTAAATATTGCAAAAAGCAATGACGCTGCCATAAAAAAAGGTTTAATCATAAAAATTAGCACTATGGAAACAAAAGAAATAAAGGCATTTGGTACTCAAGCTGCAGAAGCGCCGTTAAATCCAATCAATATTCAGCGTAGAATTGTTCGGCCGCATGATGTAGAAATAGAAATCCTGTTTTGCGGGGTTTGTCATTCCGATCTGCACATGGTAAGAAATGAATGGCACAACACTGTATACCCTATAGTCCCTGGTCATGAAATCGTGGGAAGGGTAAGAGCTACAGGCAATCATGTATCCAAATTTAAACAGGGCGATCTTGCTGCCGTAGGTTGTATGGTGGATTCGTGCCGCGAATGCGAACACTGCAAGGATGGACTGGAACAATATTGCGACAATGGAAATGTGTTGACCTATAATGGTCCCGATCAATTTCTTGGCGGAGTAACTTATGGAGGCTATTCAGAGAGCATCGTGGTTGACGAACATTTTGTGTTGCGGGTGCCTGAGAATCTTGATTTAGCATCCACTGCCCCATTATTATGTGCAGGCATTACCACCTGGTCGCCACTAAGGCATTGGAAGGTAGGTCCGGGGCAAAAGGTGGGAGTGGTAGGTATCGGGGGATTGGGCCATATGGGCATTAAGCTGGCCAAGGCTATGGGAGCTTATGTGGTTGTTTTCACTACCTCCCCTTCCAAAATTGAAGATGCTCATCGTTTGGGCGCTGATGAGGTGATCATTTCCAAAGACAAGGATCAGATGAAGATCCATTTCCATAGCCTTCATTTTATACTGGATACTGTTTCCGGTGAGCATGATATGAACCCTTACCTTAAACTGTTAAAAGTAGATGGCACCATTGTTCTGGTAGGCGCTCCCGAAAAACCATTGCCCATAGCAGCCTTTAGCCTGATCCCTTTCAGAAGAAGTCTGGCAGGCTCTACCATTGGAAGTATTGCCGAAACCCAGGAAATGCTTGATTTCTGCTCAAAGCATAACATTACTGCCGATATCGAGATGATTAATATTGATCAAATCAATGAAGCCTATGAACGATTGCTGAAAAGTGATGTACACTATCGTTTTGTTATTGATATGGCTTCGCTGAAAAATAAAGGATAGGAGATATGAAGAAGTAATCAGTGGTTAGCATTCCGTATGTCTGGCACCACGACTTGGAATTTGAAACTTTAAAAACTTTAAACTTTCCTATCTTCCTTGAATAGAAAAAGCCTGTACATCTTTTGATATACAGGCTTTTGATTGTCGGGGTAGTAGGATTCGAACCTACGACCCCCTGGTCCCAAACCAGGTGCGCTAACCGGACTGCGCTATACCCCGAGACAATATCTTATAAAGCGGAGAGAGGGGGATTCGAACCCCCGGTACAGAATGACCCGTACGTCGGTTTAGCAAACCGGTGGTTTCAGCCACTCACCCATCTCTCCTGGGTATTCGTAATTGAATTAATTTTAAATCAGAATTTCATTTGTAAGCGTTGATTCATCGAAGAACCTGCCTTGCCATTCCCCTTTGCGAATGTGCGTGCAAATATAGAACTACTTTTTTCTTTAGCAAAACAAAAAGGATAAAAATCTGCTGTTTTTATAAGTTTTTTTGAAGCAGTCGAAGGAAGTCCATAAATCAGCTTATCTTAGAGAATAAAAGGCTTTACAAACTCCGATGGTTTATTAAGAGCAACAATGACATTATATAAAAGTAACACTACTGTAAATCAATCATATGTTGTCGGGAGGCCATTAAAATTCATAAAATAACTAGGAAATGTCATTTTCTAGGCTTATCTTTGAAGTAATAAATCGTTCTGTCACATATGTCAAAAGATATTATCCGCATTAATTCTGCGTTTGGAAAATTCAACATTTTTAATTGACCCGAGAAAGCTTTTGACTGCTAAAACAGGCCCAGTACCGCTTTGCGGGAGTAGCTCCGGCTACCGTAGGAAGTTTGATCAGTCAGGCACTCAAATCCTTTTATTTAGGGATTTTTACAATCGAATTAATGCGGATTTTTTTTGCCCATACCTAAAATAGGAACGCGGATTGAGCGAATTAAAACGGATAGATTAAAAAAGTAACTTTATTACTTTGCCACTTTACTAAATTTGAAATCCTTAATCCAGAATAATGCAATCATTCCAGCCAACACAGCGCTGATCCACCCGAGGTAGTCGCCGTGCCTAACATAGAAAGTCTGATAATCGTTTAGCGTTACAGAGCCACAAATAGCGGTGGCTGTATTACAATCGGTGATTTTTATCACATCGCCTTTTTCATTGATAAATCCTGATAGGCCGGTATTGGCGCTCCGGGCAATACTTCGGCGGGTTTCAACAGCCCTCAGCCTGGAATAGTTAAAGTGTTGTATCAGTCCTGCAGACTCTTTCCACCAGCCGTCATTAGTGATAACAAACAAGATATTGGCTCCATCCCTGACGCTGTTTGCTACAAAACCCCCAAAGGCAGATTCAAAACAGATCACAGATCCTATACCTACTCCATGATCGCCTTTAAATACAGTTGGCTGAGTCGCGGCAGACAAACTACCAGAAGTACCTCCTGCATCCACTATAAATTTACCTAAAAAAGAAAAGTATTCCTGAAAGGGTATCTTCTCTACCCCGCTAACCAGTATGCTTTTATGCCCAATTTGCACCTCAGGGGAATGATTGATATACAGGGCTGAATTATATACCTCATAAAGATCACCATGATCTGATCGCCTTGCTGCATATGAAAAAGGCTCGCCCTCTATAACTTTCCTTTGGGTAATAGCACCTGCAATAACAGTTAAACGAGGGTGTCTGGCAAACAGGGTATCGAACATCTGCAAGCTACTACTATTTCTCAGCGAATCATTTTCCCATACGGTTTCCAGTGCTGTTTCTGGAGCCAGGACATATTGAGTTGAATCATTGACTATATGTTGGGCAAGGGAAACAAGACGCAGGGTCTGATCTTTAGAAGTCATCCCGGAAAACTTATCATTGTAAGGATCAATATTTGGCTGTAATACAGCTACCTGAATTCGGTTCTTACTTTCAGCGTAGGTATTATAGCGATACAATGACCAACTCACGGGCAATGCAATTAAAATACACAGAATAGCTGTCATTTTAATGGATTGTTGATATAGTTTTTCCTTTAGGCATTTAATTACTGAATAGATAAGGACATTTACAAGAAGTATCCAAAGTGAACCGCCCAGCACTCCTGTATATTCATACCATTGAATATATTTAACCGCCCCGGCAAATCCATTGCCAAGTGTAAGCCAGGGCCATTTCATCGACCAAATAAAATGAAGATATTCAAAAGTAAGCCAATAGATAATCAGTGAAAAATAAGTAGTCCTGTAAGTACGTCTTATGATATGAGCTATCCACCACACCACAGCCATTAGGAAAGAATTGATTGTGGCAATGATCAACATTCCCGTAAAGGAAACATAGCCAATCCACCATGTAGACAGGATATTCCAAGTCAAAAAAGTCAACAGGGCATAGAAGAAAAAAGAAACTCCTCCCCTGCTTTGTTGGCGAAGAATAAAATGTTCTTCAATAATCAGTAAAGGTAAAAATGCAAAAAGTAATAACCATGAACAGGAGTTAGCCATCCATGGAATGCTTAGCAAACCACCTGAAAAGAGTGAGAGCAACAAAAGTTTATAGCGGCCCATTAGCAGTGTCCTGCAAGTTGTTTATCCTGGTTACAATGGTTTGTTTTTTGCCTTTATGGTCAAATATAAAGTCAATTTTCCCCAGGGCAAGGGCAGCCCAGCCAGCTTGATTCACCAATATGGCACGGCCATCAGCATTTTTAAATTCCAATGGCTTATCAAGGAAAGTATGGGTATGACCTCCAATAATCAGATCGGTATAACGGGTTAAAGGTGCCAGTGTAACATCACAGATCTTAGGATGGTCATATTTTAATCCAAGGTGAGAAAGGGCAATTACCAAATCGCATGACTGGTCAAGTTTTAGGAAGCGCTCCATTTTAATTGCAGTATCAAGGGGATCAAGATAACGGGTATTGCCAAAATTCTTTGGGTCTACCAATCCTTCCAGTTCAATCCCCAAGCCATAGATACCGATTTTAACACCTTCTTTTTTGATGATATGACAGGTTTTAACCTTTTCGGAAAGGATGGTATCGGTAAAATCATAATTGCTTGAAACGATGGGAAATTGAGCATATTGTAAAGCCGAAGCTATGCCTTCCAGTCCGTTATCATATTCATGGTTTCCAATGGTTCCGGCATCATAGCCCATCCGGCTCATCAGTTTAAGCATCAGATCGCCCTTGAAATAGTTAAAATAGGGGGTTCCCTGGAACATATCACCGGCGTCGAGCAATAATAGATTGGGGTTTTCTTTTCTTGCCTGGGCTACTACAGAGGCAATTCGGACCAAGCCTCCGCGCCCGGGGTATTCAGCATTGGATTCAGGGTAGGGATCGATATGGCAATGCATGTCGTTAGTATGCATGATGGTCAGTCTTTTCAATTCACCGGAGGCAAATAATTCATGGGGAATTACCCCTAAAGCAAGGGCACCTCCGCCAACTAATGACTGCTTGATAAATGTTCTTCTACTGCTCATTGAAAATCCTCCCATCTTCTTTAACATCAATAATACCTGAATTTTGATAGCGTTCAGCCATTGAGTGAATCAGCACCTCCCGTATTTTCATTCCTGTATTGATTCTTTGTGAATTGGCAAACATGCTCATCTGATCGCCTCCATTGGCTACGTAATCACTGGTAACCACCCAGTAATAGGCATCCAGATCAACGGTTTTTCCTTGTATCATTAAGCTTGACACCTTTCCTTTACTGATACCCATGCGGAAGCCTGCAATACCCTCTCCTCCTCTTCCGGCTATCTTATCAGCCATTTGCAAAAGGGCATCTCCTGAAATTTTAACTATTACTACTTCATTTTCAAAAGGCATCAGCTCGAAGATTCGTTCAACGGTAATGTCCCCTTTTGGTAAAGAAGCACGCAACCCTCCATAATTAACATACGCTGCATCGGGTATAATGTTTAGGTTCTGCTGCTGGCAATAAGATTTCCCGGCATCAAGCAGAATATCCGATACCAGGTTGGTAAGCTTGCTTTCCGGCTTATCCTTGATTAAAGGTGTTGCACTTACTGCAATTAATGTTGACATGTCCTTTTGCAAGCTGTCGCGGTAAGGCTTTACAATTGATTCAAGTGTTGAGTCCAAAGGGGCAAGCTGAGGTCTTACAGATATATTTTTTGTATCAATCTCTTTTACAACAAGATGTCTGTTGCAGGAAAATAAAAATAAAAGAATAAAAAAACAGATGGAAAAACGACGCATTGAAGTATATTTAAAAAGAGTTTTTTGAATGTTTAACTTTTGAACTACGCATAAAGATAGAAACAATTAAGGATTGCCGTCCATTGGAAGAAATAAAATAAGTTGTCATGTTGTTGTTTGTAAATCATCTGTTTCGAGGACAGAAAGCATATAAAATATTTATAGCAGTGTTGCTTTTACTGCCATACAAATATAGTTTTTCGCAGGAGTATGTAAAAATAAAAGCAAAGAATGGAGACGGTATTTATTCCGTACTCAAGGAAAATGGACTTTCCCCGGAGAAATTTCTTGATGAGTTTATCAAGCTCAATAAGGATAAGTTGGGCAGGAATAATGCTTTAATCATTGGCAGAACTTATTTTTTACCGGTAAAGGTTGATTCAAAAACAGTTGTTCAGGCTGATGTACCACAGGCAGAAATAAAACCTGCAAAGAAGGTTTATGAGATTTATGGCAAAGGCTTCAGCGAAATTACCATCAAGAGCAATGAGTTGGCTGGAACAGTTTATTACCTGATGAGCGGGCATGGTGGTCCGGACCCGGGAGCTATTGGCTATTTGGACAACCACATGCTTTGTGAGGATGAATATGCATACGATGTAACCCTTCGACTGGCACGCAACCTTACTGAGCGGGGAGCTACTGTTTATATGATTATTCGTGATCCTGATGATGGTATTCGTGATGATGCCTACCTGCAACCGGATAAGGATGAAGTATGTTTTCCCGACCAGGAAATACCACTTAGCCAGGTCGACCGACTGCACCAAAGCAGCGATGCCGTGAACAAATTATATGCTGAAAACAAAGGAGCTTTTCAAAGACTGGTGGTTATTCATGTTGATTCAAGAAGCGAAAAGGAAAATATAGATGTGTTTTTCTATCATAACCATGGAAGTAAATCGGGTGAAAAGCTGGCCAATGTGTTAAAGGATACGTTTGAGAAGAAGTATGCAATGTATCAGCCTAACAGAGGTTACGAAGGCACCGTTTCAGAAAGAAACCTGTATGTGATAAAAAATTCGAAGCCCACTTCAGCGTTTATTGAGCTTGGCAATATCAATCACAAACGCGATCAACAGCGATTTCTGATAGCCGACAACCGTCAGGCAGTAGCCAACTGGCTTAGGGACGGATTGATTGAAGAACACAAACAATCGGCTCTCAGGCATATGAAAAAAGGGACTTCTAAAACAAAACAGCAGAAGTTAATGGCAAAAAGGAGGTAACAAAACTACAAGGCTTTACGTTCATCCCGATAAGATGAAAGCACCTGATCCCAAAACAAAGATTGTTATTCAATTCGACGGTAATTGTATCTTGTGCAGCAGGACCATTCAGTATATTTTAAAAGCTGACCGTCATAAGAAGTTTCTGTTTCAGACCATCCAAAGCGTACCAGCAGACAATGCTGCCGAGGAGAGTGTGATAGTCAATGAGGGTAAGCGCATCTACACCCATTTTGACGCCGTATTGAAGATTTGCAATGAACTGGGTGGGATGTATCATTTAATAGAAATGACCCGTATTTTGCCCCGCAAATGGCGCTACAGGCTGTATAGATGGGTAGCAATGAATCGATACCGTTGGTTTGGGAAACGAGAGTCTTGTTTTTTACCTTCCGCAGAAGAGCGAAAGAGATTTATTTAAGTTTGGTATGGAATATTTGATAATCAATATCAAAAAAAACAAATAATAAGAAACTGATTTAAAACTCGAAGTCATCGTTTTCGAATTGGATATACCGGGCCGAAAGGTGCCCGATCATTTGGCCAAAGCCTTCAACAGTAGATTTTGTTTCAGGCGTAATATCCGTATTTTTAAGCTTAAGCATCAATACCCCATAAAGAGCGTTCAGGCAAGCTTCAACTTCATTGCCAGCCTCGCCTTTTGCATGGTGGATAAATTCATTGATGGCCTGCTTATTGATGCGGTACAATCCAATATATTTCTCATCCACCTGAGTTTCAATCATCTTTAAATGAAACTCATTCAGGTCATTTACCAGGTTGGTAATAGCCTGAAGATGACCTTTCAGTTGCACATGCTCTTTTTCCATAGCTACAGCCAGGTTATTATACCAGGCAGCAATCTGAAGGGAAGTCTTCTCGTCTGCATTAAACCTTTTTACCAGTCTTGCTTCAATTATTTCAGGGTTAAAGGAACAGGCCCTTAACAGGTCTTCTACCTGCCACATGTACAAAATGTACTCTGCGATATTGGTTCTGCGTTTGTCTTGAGCGATAAGCATGGGAAAAGAATTTCAAGTTTAAAGTTTCAAATTCCAAGGTACGCTGTTGTCAGCAGAACTTGTAAATTGTAAATCGTCTAATTGTAAATAATCGGATGTTCACTGTTTATTGACCTCTACACATTAAAAAAGTCATCCATATCTCTTCTCTCTTTTTTGGTGGGTCTTCCCGTTCCTCGTTCGCGGTTAAAGAAGCTCATGTGTTTTTGCACTTCGAGAATCTCCAGTTCTGAGGCAGGGGTTGTTTCCAGCATGAATTCTGGTACCATCTTTGCCGGCATCCTGTTTTCGGTAAGGGCCAGTATTTTATAACTGCGCGTAATTGGAGGTCGCTTCACCTGTATGGTCTCCCCTTCTTTAATTTCCCGTGAGGGTTTTACCGCAATACCATTGATGATGACTTTTCCTTTCCTGCACTCCTCAGAGGCAAGGCTGCGTGTTTTGTAAAGACGTACGGCCCAGAGCCACTTGTCGATACGAATCCCTTCTCCCATTTTATTTCTTTTTATTAAAGAATGTCATGGTTTGCTGAACGCCAATAGTGCCAAAGCTTTTAATGATCTCCACCGAAGTATCGATCAGGGCTGGCAATTCCAGTTTTTCTTGCTTATTCCATTCACCCAGCACATAATCCACCTGTTGTCCTTGCCTGAAATTATCGCCAATGCCAAAACGCAGGCGTGCATAGTCCTGAGTACCCAATACCTCAGTGATGTTTTTTAGTCCGTTATGACCTGCATCACTGCCCTTTGCCCTAAGACGCAAAGTGCCCAGGGGCAACGCCAGATCGTCGACTACTATTAACAGGTTTTCAAGGGCAATGTTTTCCTTTTGCAACCAGTAATTGATAGCTCTTCCACTAAGGTTCATATAGGTAGAAGGCTTCAGCAGGACAAAGGTACGGCCTTTGAACTTGTATTCACTCACCCAGCCATGACGTTCATCGCTAAAAACAATATTGGACGCCCCGGCTAGAGCGTCCAATACTTTAAATCCTATATTATGCCGGGTATTTGCGTATTCACTACCCGGGTTTCCTAATCCTGCAATCAGGTATTTCAAATCAGTAATCTTTTAATGATTAACCTTTTCCCTGGGCAGCTCTGGCAGCTCTGGTTACCATGATCGTTACCACCGGAACGGCTTTTGCATTGAGGAACTCAAGGTTTTCTCTCTGGATAGAACCTACTTTAATACTTTGGCCAATATCAAGATCATCAACATTGATATCGATAGTATCAGGAAGGTTTTTTACCATTGCCTTTACTTTCAAAGTGCGCAGGTTCAGTTTTAATTTACCCCCTTTACGGATACCTTTTGCGAAACCTTCTACTTTAACAGGAATTTCAACTTTCACCATCTTGTCATCAGAAGTGCGCAGGAAGTCAACGTGCATCAATTGCTCTTCTACCGGGTGAAATTGAGTGTCCTGAATAATTGACTGATAAACTGTTCCATCAATATCCAAATCTACAAGATATACATGGGGCGTATAAATCAGCGGTTTGAATTCTTTTTCAGTAGCATAAAAATGAATGGGTTCTTCACCACCATACACTACTCCGGGAACTAAACCTTCTGCACGAAGTCTTTTGGCATCCTTTTTACCAACAGCTTCTCTTTTTGTGCCTTTAATCGAAATTGATTTCATTTTTCTTTTTTTAATTATTAAATTATGGTACTCAGTCCTCCCTGTTCTACGACAGGGCAAACAGCATGCATAACATGTGCCTTAGGAAAAAGCGGTGCAAATATATACAATTAACCGTAATACATCGAACTAATCGACTGATTTTTATAAACCCTTTCAATTGCCTCTGCCATAGATTTGGCAATAGGAATGTATTTAATCTTGGAAGATTCCTTTTTGCCAGGTATTGAATCGGTAAAATACACGGCCGTTAATGCTGATTCTTCTATTTTTTCATAGGCAGGACCTGAAAGAAGACCATGAGCTGCAAAAGCATAAACGCTGTTGGCTCCTTTTTCCATCATCAGATCCGCTGCCTTGGCAATAGTTCCGGCAGTATCGATCAGGTCATCCACCAAAATAACATCTTTGCCCGTAACATCGCCAATAAGGGTCATACTATTGATTACATTGGCCTTAGCTCGTGATTTATGACAGATCACCATATCGGTACCCAACATCTTGGCATAAGTGTTGGCCCTTTTGGTTCCGCCTACATCAGGAGAGGCGATCACTATATTTTTAAGTCCCATCTGCCCGATAAATGGGATAAACATTGAAGAGGCATACAAATGGTCAACCGGTACGTTAAAGAACCCTTGAATCTGATCGGCATGAAGGTCCATGGTAATGATACGGTCTGCTCCGGCTGTTGATAGAATATCGGCAATCAGCTTGGCACCAATAGACACCCGGGGCTTATCCTTCCTGTCCTGCCTGCCGTATCCAAAGTATGGAATTACAGCAATGATTTTATAGGCAGAGGCTCGTTTGGCAGCATCAATCATCAGCAATAACTCCATCAGATTTTCAGCAGGCGGAGGTGTAGATTGAATAATAAATACATGAGAACCACGTATGGTTTCCTCGTAACAAGGCTCAAATTCTCCGTCAGAGAAAACAGGACATGAACTCTTTCCGACTTCAACACCTAAACTTTCACAAATCCGTTGAGTTAAATCCATGCTTCTGGTACATGGAAAAATCTTTAGAGGAGCATTTTTTGACATTTATTCCTTATTAAAATTGTGTATGGGAATTGGCGCAAAGGTAAAAAAAACTTGTTCAAATGGTTTCCGTTACCCGCTTTAGTTGTTTAATGCGATTAATTTATTTCCTTAAAAAGCATTGAACGTCAATCCCAGAGCTATTTATAAATTAACTATTATTTGTTTTTTCTATAAATGAAATGATTTCTTCCTGGCCCGTTTTATCCAATGAAGAACTAACAAAAGTAGTAGGCATTTCTTCGTATATCTTTTTCAGCTCCAAGGCATAGGCAGCAACCTTATTTGCTGCAGCAACCTTGCCCAGCTTATCGGCTTTGGTAAAGACGATGGCAAATGGGATTTCATTTTCCCCAAGCCAGGTTAAAAATTCAATGTCAATTTTCTGAGCCTCATGCCTGATATCAATTAACACAAACAGACAGTACAAATTCTCCCGGTTAAGAATATATCTGCTGATCAGCTTTTGAAACTTTTCTTTTACAGAGATAGACGTCTTTGCATAGCCATACCCAGGAAGGTCGACCAGATACCAGCTTTCGTTGATGATAAAATGATTGATCAGCTGTGTCTTACCCGGCTTCTCTGATACTTTGGCCAGATTCTTTTGTCCGGTAAGCATATTGATAAGCGATGATTTGCCCACATTGGAACGACCGATAAATGCATACTCAGGCAGATCAGGAGCAGGACATTTGGTTACATCAGTGTTGCTTATAATAAATCTTGCCTGTTTAATCATTGGCCTTATCGATATATACTTCCAGTAATTTTACAAAAGAAGTGGATGGTTTAAGGGTTACACTTTCTATGGATGCGGGAATAAGGATGGTCTGCCCCTTTTGAATATTTTCTGTACCAGCCTCTGTTTCTACGGCAATCTCCCCTTCCAGGCAAATGAAGATAACAAATGAATCCAGCTCAATATAATCTTTTTCCACCACTTCACTAATTTCCAGCACATTGGTGGTAAAATATTTACATTTAACCAGTTCAGTTGATTCATTGGCTTTGGCTTCATACCTTGTTTTATATTCAGGGTAGATATTAAAATCAATGGCATCAAGCGCAAGGTCAGTATGTAGTTCCCGGGGATTACCCTCCTTATCACGGCGGTCGTAATCGTATATACGATAGGTTACATCGGAAGTCTGCTGTATCTCAGCCAGCAAAATACCCTTACCAATAGCATGAACCCTTCCGGCAGGAATAAAATAAACATCACCGGCTTTCACCTCCTCGAAATTCAAAATATCAGTTAGTTTATTGCTTTCAAGCTTTTCAAGATATCCCCCGGCATCAACCTTTTGGTTAAAGCCTGCCTGGAGTTTAGAGCCTTGGTCTGCCTGTATGACATACCACATTTCCGTTTTACCGAAAGCATTGTGGCGTTTCTTAGCCATCTCATCATCGGGATGTACCTGTATGGATAAGTCGTCGTTGGCATCAATGAATTTGATCAGCAAAGGAAATTCTATTCCAAAGTTCTCAAACACGCTATCACCCACAAGGTCGCCCATGTATACTTCAATAAGCTCGTCAAGGGAGTTTCCGGCCAGATAACCATTCGACACTACCGAGACATTGTCTTCCACACCAGAGAGCTCCCAGCTTTCCCCGCAATTGGGTAAATCACCAAAATCTTTATTTAATACGGTTTCAATTTTGTTTCCGCCCCATATCTTATCTTTATAGATGGGTGAAAATTTCAGGGGATATAAACCTTCCATTGCGTTAAGGAATAATTAAGTTTAAAAAATGATGATTAAAAATACCGCTACAACTTAAAATTCATAATCCACGGCAGCTCTTTCTACGGCATGCTGACCTATAAGTTCTGCAACTTTCACATGTTCCGGGTGAACACGATAGATTTCAAGATCATCCAGTGTGTTAAAATGAGTGATAAGGCAAATGTCATAGGATTTGGCATTCAGATCATAGTTTACTCCAACCTCAATGTATTTCAACTCCTGTATCTTATCTGACAGACTGAGCAAAGCATCCTCAATACGGCTTATCTGTGTTTGCTTTTCATTGTCTGAATCGTATTTTTTTAATTTAAATAGCACCACATGGTTAATCATAACAGAAATATTTAGTTTTTTTGTACAGCGAAGTTAACATTTTCTGCCCTGTAAATTACAATAATCGATTTAGAGCTTGGCAGAACCGTTGGCTTGATTATCTTTGAAAAAAAACCTTTTTATGCTTGTAATTGGTATTGCCGGGGGTACCGGCTCTGGAAAAACAACTGTTGTAAAGAAGATCATAGAAAACCTGCCTGCCGGAGAAGTGGCCGTCATTTCGCAGGATTCCTACTATAAAGACAATAGCCATCTGCCCCTTGAAGAAAGGCAAAAAATTAATTTTGATCATCCTGCCTCCATTGAATTTGAATTGCTGGTAGAACACATTATTAAGCTGAAAGCAGGGCAGACAGTTGACGAACCCATCTATTCCTACCTTACCTGCCTGCGCTCGGAAGAAACACGTCAGATAAGCCCTAAATCGGTGATCATCATCGAAGGGATCCTGGTGCTCTTTCCCAACATATTGAGAGAGCAGATGGGATTAAAGGTTTTTGTAGACTGCGATTCCGACGTCAGACTTTCAAGGGTCATCCAGCGCGATATCATTGAAAGGGGGCGCAATGTACAGGCTGTGCTCGATCGTTACCATAAGACCGTTCGCCCCAGCCATATTCAGTTTATTGAACCTACCAAACAGTTTGCAGACATTATAGTGCCTGAGGGTGGAAATAACCTGGTGGCCATTAACATCCTAACCAATTTCATCCAGCAAAACCTAAAATAATGTTTGATTCCATTTGCACCGAAGATGTTTTATTCATTGACATAGAAACAGTGCCTCAGTTCAGGGAACTGCAACAGGCACCGGAAAACATACAGCATCTGTGGGATAAAAAATCAGGCTGCCTGCGCACCGATGATCAGCCTGCCTCAGAGGTCTATGAAAAAGCAGGTATCTATGCAGAATTTGGAAGGATCATTTGTATCTCCGTAGGAGCCGTCTATCAAAAAGACGGCAAAAGATGCTATAAGGTAAAATCTTATTGCGACAGCGACGAGAAGAAACTGTTGTATGAGTTCAACAGCATGCTGGAAGTATTTACCAACAATCCCAAGAAAAAGATCTGCGCCCACAACGGCCAGGAATTTGACTACCCATACATTGCAAGACGCACCCTTATCAACGGACTTACCCTGCCCAAGATACTTGACATTTCAGGATGCAAACCATGGGAAATAAAAGATCGCATGCTCGATACCCTGCAAATGTGGAAGTTTGGCGATTATAAAAGCTATACTTCCCTGGATTTGCTTTGCGCGGTATTCAACATTCCAACTCCAAAGGATGATATTAATGGTAGCCAGGTAGCCAAAGTTTATTATGAGGAAAATAATCTTGAAAGAATAGTCAGGTATTGTGAAAAGGACACCCTGGCCCTGGCCAATCTGCTCATGCGTTATAAAGGAGAACCTATTATACCCATAGATAATTTAGTGCGAGTGTAAATGTTAAACTTCAGGATATGAAAAAGTCTTTATTAGTAGTAATTGCAATATTAGTCGTTTTCATAGCATCCTCTCAGTCAAAAGTGGATAGTCTGCTACTGCTTTGTGATAAAAGCAGCAACGTCCAGGAAAAGGCAAACATCTATATTAAACTTTCCAGATTAACCATTCAGGATTCGGCTTTAAGCAATTCGTACAACAAAAAGGCCTACGAACTGGCCCTTGCCAATAACCTTACCCTGGAACAGGGTAACGCCGTTTATCAGTTTGGAAAGATACTCTTTACGGCCCGAGATTTTACGGGCGCGATTAAATACTATGAAAAGGCCATCCCCCTGTTCAGGCAGATCAATGACACTGCCAGACTGACCACTTGCTATAGCTACATCGGCATTGCCAACTTCAACATGTCCAGAAGCAAGGAAGCCATTGCCGCTTACCTGGAAGGACTTAAACTTAGCAAAAACGACCCTGACTACAGTGCAGAGTTATTGGCCAACATTGGATTGGTGCATGATGAAATGGATAACTTCGATCAGGCCATTACCTATTTTAGGAAAGCCCTTTCCATCAACTTGTCGATTCATGATTCAGTAAGTATGGGTATAGACTATGATTACCTGGGTGCGTCTTATGCCCGGTTTAAGATGCCTGATTCAGCAATTGTTAACTACCATAAAGCACTTTACTTATTTAAGAAAACAGGCAAAAACGACCGTTATGCCATATCACTTTCCAACATTGCCAGCGTTTTTCCTAATTACCCCGACAGCCTTAATAAGTCCATTGATTACTTTCACAGGGCCTGGGATAAATTCCAGAAGCTGGGTTGGCTGCATTATGAAGCCGATATCCAGCAGGGCATCGCAAAAGTCTTAACCCAGCAGGGTAAATATGATGAAGCCATATCCGCTTATAATAGAAGCCGGCAAATAGCTAAAAAGTATAACAGGGAACTATTGATATGGAAAGAATTATATCTTGGCCTTTCTGAGGCTTATGAGAAAAAAGGGGATTTTAAACAGGCCCTTGCAAATCATATTCTTTATTCACAGTACACCGACAGTGTAACTAAAAAGAGCAATTTTGAACTTGTTGCCAGCCTAGAAAAGCAATATGAAACTGAAAAGAAGGAAAATGAATACAATAAGCTTCATGCAAAAAATGAATTGATGAATGTGCAGCTGGCAAAAGATAAACAATTAAAACTGCTTGGTTTTTTTACCGCCTTACTGCTGGTAATCATCATCTTCATCCTGTCGAAGAAATACATGGATAAAATTAAAGCAGCAGAGCTGCTGTCAGAAAAGAATAAAATAATTGCACAAAGTGAACAGGAATTGCGTGTTTTAAATGCTGCAAAAAACAAGTTCTTTTCTATCCTTGCCCACGACTTAAAAAACCCCTTTCATACAGTGATGGGCTATTCGTTCCTTTTAAGCAACAACTATGAAAGCTTTTCTGATAAAGAAAGGCATAAATTTGCTCTGGACATCAATAAATCGGCCAATAACATTTTCAGGCTGCTGGAAAACCTACTGGAATGGTCAAAGACGCAAACAGGGAGTCTGCCATACAATCCAATGGAAATTGAATTAAAGCAAATTATCGATAACTCTCTGAATGTGTTAAATGCACTGGCAGAACAAAAGAATATTCAGCTTATTGTCCAATACAACCAGAATATCAAGACCTATTCCGATCCCCGTATGATGGAAACCGTATTGCGCAACCTGATCAGCAATGCCATTAAATTTACTCCAGAGGGAGGACATATCAATATTGAAGCCCAGGAAATTGAAAGTGAAGTTAGAATAATGGTTTCAGACACGGGTATCGGCTTAGCCAATGAGGAGCTGGAACATCTTTTCCGCATTGATTCAAAAGTAAAAAGAAAAGGTACCAATAATGAAGATGGTTCAGGAATTGGCTTAATACTTTGCAGGGAATTCGTTAATATGAACAAAGGCAGGCTGTGGGCTGAAAGTACTCCGGGGAAAGGAAGTACCTTCAGTTTTACTATACCTGCCTGTACAGCCGTAGCCTGATCAGGTAGTAACCAGCTTTTCGTCAAACAGAATCTGTTGTCCTATTTGTCTTGCTTTCTCCGGCGAAACCGCTTTTTCAATCAGCTTTAATGCAAATTCCAAAGCAGTGCCAATGCCCCTGCCGGTAATCACATTGCCCGACTCTACAACCGGAATGGTAAGCACCTCTGCCCCACTTAAATACTTCTCGAATCCAGGATAACTTACCGCCTTTTTGCCCTTAAGTAGGCCCAGGTTACCATATACCATCGGGGCAGCACAGATAGCAGCCAATGGCCTGTTCTGTTCATTAAACTGTTTTATTTGTTTTCTCAACCCCTGATGGGCATCCAGGTTGGAAGCTCCCGGCATTCCCCCCGGCAAAACGATCATGAATATATCATCGTAATTGACATCCTCGAATAAGATATCAGCCTTTACGGTAATCTGATGAGCTCCCCGAACTTCGTTTTTCCCGTTCATGGAAACCATCAAAACCTCCAGATCAGCTCTTCTTAGCAAATCAATAATGCTGACAGCTTCGACCTCTTCAAAGCCTTCAGCCAAATGAATGGCAATTTTTCTTTTCATAGCGATAAATGTTTATTCAAAGATAAGGAGGAATTGGCGGAAGTTCAAAGTTTCAGGTTTAAAGTTTCAAGTTTAGGGACAGAAGCAGTATTGGGGTGATTAAAAGATCCTGAGCATTTGCTTTAAGCTCCAGTCCTGAGGATTACGCCGGCTCCCCAGGGATCGTAGGCATACTGCTCAACGATACTGTCTGCCCCAATACAATAATAGCTTAAATCATTTTAACTTCTTCAACCCTACATCCGACAAAAACAATATTAATGCTATCACTTCTGTATTGCCTTCCCATTGCCACTGTCTGATCGGTGTCTGTACTGTTGCTGTACTAATAATAGGTTAAATAGTACAGCAACCCATCAATGAAAGATCAGACCCAGGGAATGTCTTGCCAAAGCTGCACACATACAATGGTAATCCCTCAAGATAGCCATTGTTTATAGTGTATTAAAGGATACCAGATAATGAGAATAGCACTCGGAAGTCGAACTATTAAAATTACTGGTCATAGGTTTCTTTTAGGGCAAAGGAAGTCACAGACTTCCGCTCCCATTTCTGACATTTCCTATGCTTAGGCCAAAAGATGAAAAGGAATGAAGTATGACTATTGGAGGCTAACTACAAAGGGGCATCCTATTGTTTCCTCGTACCATCACCGCGTCGTACCATCGTACCCACATCAACAGGGCGCACATAAAAAATGGCCTGCAATCTGCAGGCCATTTCTAATTACTTCTACCCAATATGAACAAACAAAAACCTAATCTTTTAATATGCGTAATCTTTTAATGATTTTTCCAACTTCTTTCTGGTAAAGAAAATACGGCTTTTAACTGTGCCTAAAGGAAGGTTAAGACCCTCGGCAATTTCCTTGTATTTGTATCCGTCCAGAAACATGTTAAAAGGAACCCTGTATTCATCCTCCAACGCATTAATGCATTTGGTAATCTCCTGTGAACTGTAAATAGATTCCGGGGATGGATAACTCTTATCTTTCGATGACCTTAAATGATAATCATTGTTGGTACCATCAAATGTATTCTTTGATTTTACATTTCGACGATAGTTATTAATGAATGTATTTTTCATGATGGTATAAATCCATGCCTTAAAGTTTGTATTCTGGGCAAACTTGTCACGGTAAACTAACGCTTTCAAAAAAGTCTCCTGTAAAAGGTCTTCTGCTTTTTCATGATCTGAAGTAAGGCTTAAAGCATAGTACAACAACTTATCCTGTAAACCTAATAGGGCTGTGTTAAATTGAAGCTGTGTCATGGCGTTCGTTTTTAATTGTTAATGTTGGAACAAATATAAAGATTGGTTTGCTTATAAAAAGGATTTACTACTCTTTTATTCTTCAATAATCTTTATTGCTTATAAATATTATCGATAAGATATTTGTTCGTCCTTTTATTTTCAATATACGAAAGAGGACATAAGTTTGTTCGTAAAATATAACATGTTATTAAACAAACATTTCCCGCCATTTTACCATTGTTTTATTCATGAATATTTTGTAAATTAAAGATCATGCCAATGATGAACTCCTGCCACTGAATAAATAATTCATACTTTTGCCAGAACAAATTTTTTAACATACCAAATGAAAAAAGTACTAACAACCCAAGCGCGTACGCAAGTATTTACCTTCAAACGCTGGGGGAGAAAAGCTTATTCATTGTTCAGTGTGCTGAAACAACCCGTACGCATCGGCGTGCTAATGGCTGTTTACACTTCTGTAGCTGAACCTGAATTGCTTTTTGCCCAATCAGACAGTGCCCGGGTAAATATGGAATACAATCTTGACGAAGTCGAGGTAAGCGCCCAAAGAGCACCTGTTGCTTTCTCACAGGTGGCACGGATCGTATCCGTTATCAAAAGAGAAGAAATTGAGGCGGCCCCCGTCCAAAGTCTGCAGGAACTGCTTGAATACGCGCTGAGCGTTGATGTCCGCCAGCGAGGCTCTCAGGGAGTTCAGGCCGATATATCGGTCAGGGGAGGCTCTTTCGATCAAACCCTTATTCTTTTAAACGGCATCAACATCTCCGACCCTCAAACTGGTCACCATTCCCTTGACCTTCCCATCAGCTTAAAAAACATCCAGCGCATTGAAATCCTGGAAGGACCTGCTGCAAGGGTTTTTGGACCCAATGCCTTTTCGGGAGCCATTAACATCATCACCACCCCGGATGAGAAGTCGAACATTAAGACTGATGTATCCACAGGAGAGCATCAATTGGTTGATTTTAACCTATCGGGCAACCTGAAACTAAAAAAATGGAATCAGTTTGCAGCCTTTAACCGTATGTCATCGGATGGATACATTGAAAATACGGATTTTAAAATAGGAAATGCCTTTTACCAATCCATTCTTACAACAAAACCCGGCACTTTTGATTTTCAGGCAGGCAGAACCAACAAGAATTTTGGGGCCAATAGTTTCTACACGGCTACTTATCCCGATCAATTCGAGGCTACCAAAACGACCTTTGCTTCCTTGAAATTCTCGGCCGGCAATAAGATACACCTGACTCCTTCCGTTTACTGGCGTCGTCATCAGGACCGCTTTGAGCTATTCAGAAGTGAGCCGTCCACCTGGCCCACCTGGTACAAGGGGCATAATTATCACCTAACGGATGTTTATGGAGGCAACCTGAATGCCTGGTTTGAATCAGCACTGGGCAAATCAGCTTTTGGCGCTGAAATAAGATCTGAAAATATCAAAAGTAACGTGTTAGGCAATCCATTGGCTACCCCTAAAGATGTTCCGGGTGAATCAGGCCAATTCTTTACGAAAAGCTATTCACGCACGACCACTTCTTTTTTTGTTGAACATTCCATTTATCTAAACAACCTTGCCCTCTCTGCAGGGGCCATGGCTAACCATATCTCCGATCTTGGCTCTGAATGGAATATTTATCCCGGAGCAGATGTGTCGTATGCCTTTTCGGAGCACATCAAACTATTTGGGTCTGCCAACTTAAGCTTAAGAATGCCCACCTTTACGGATCTTTTCTATAATGGGCCTACCAACATTGGCAACCCCAATCTTAAGCCTGAGAAATCAACTACCCTGGAGGGCGGATTGAAATTTACCTATAAGGGATTTTCAGGGCGGGCAGGTGCCTATCAACGTAAAGGGAAAGACCTAATCGACTGGGTACGTGAAAATGATACCGACAAATGGGAAACCAGAAACCTTACCCGCATCACCTCAACTGGAGTAGAAATGAGCAGTGATATTTATCCTGAGGAGTTGATTGGCAAGCCATTATTCATCACCAAGCTGGGAGTTAATTATGCCTGGAATAAACTGGATAAAGGCAATAATAACCTGTTCTCCTACTATGTGCTTGACAATCTAAAAAACAAGTTGGATATGGAACTCAACCATAAGATTTGGGGAAAGCTCAAGGGTTCATGGCGTATTACCTACCAGGACAGAAACGGAATGCGCACCCAAACAGAAGCCTATGAACCTTTCTGGCTGGTCAATAGCCGCATCATGTGGAAAGGGCGCAGAACAGAATATTATTTGCTGGCATCCAACCTGTTTGATACCTCCTATTATGACTTTGGTGTCATCCGGCAACCGGGAAGATGGGTAAGCGTAGGGGTAAGTCACAAACTAAGGTAGTTGGCTGTGATCAGTGGTCAGTGGTCAGTGGTCAGTAATCTTGGCTACTGAACACTGAACACTGAATACTAACATTTCTCCTTTTTTTACTTAGCAGAATGTATTATCTTCGCATTAAGAAAATAAACTTGAAACTATGCTTAAAGGAATATTGTCAATTAGTGGTTACCCGGGACTCTTTAAAATGGTAACCGAAGCAAAAAACAGCATTATTGTGGAATCCCTGGTAACAGGTAAACGCATGCCTGCTTATTCAACCTCAAAAATCAGCGCTTTGTCCGACATATCGGTATTTACCGATAACGGTGAGATTCAGCTAAAAGAAGTCCTGAAGAGAATCCAGGAAAGTGGTAAGGAAATCTCTCCAAAGGCTTCCAACGACGAAATCAAAGCCTTCTTCGGCGAAGTGGTTCCTGAATATGACAAGGACCGCGTGTATGTATCCGACATGAAGAAGATCTTCCAGTGGTTCCAGTTATTAAAGGAAAAAGATCTGTTGAATGAACCGGAAGAAGAAGCTGAAACAACAGAAGAAAAACAACAAGAAGAATTGTCATAAATAAGCTCAATATTTTCTAAAGAAGAGGATGTCCCGCAAAAGACATCCTCTTTTTTTGAAGTTTAAAGTTTAAAGTTTCAAATTCCAAGTTTAGGAAGCATTTAACCATCCATTGTTCCCCAAGACCTTAAAGACTTTAATGACCTCAAAGCCCTTAAATGAGAGAGGGTGTGCAGGCCACTGATAATTATTGCTTAAACTTGATGCAACCCGGCAACTTTAAATTTTAAACTTTAAACCCGCCCCTTCTCCCAAACTTTCCATCCTGTTAACTGTTTAAATTGCTTTATTTAAACCAGTCAACTTTATGAGTGAATTAATTAACAATTCAGAGGAAAGAAAATCTATTTTAAAACAGTTAATATTAAAACTTCATACCGGAGAATCCCAGGAAAGGGTACGCCAGGAACTGATAGAAAACCTTAGCCAGATTCCATATGGTGAAGTGGTTGAAGTGGAACAGGAACTAATCAGTGAAGGCCTTCCTGAATCGGAAGTTTTACAGCTTTGCGATATTCACGGGGCAGTACTGGAAGGGAATATTGACCTTACCGGTGCAAAGAATATACCTGATGGACACCCTGTAGATGTGTTTGTAAAAGAAAATAAGGAGCTGAATAAGGTAACTTACCAGATCAGCGAACTGCTGGACGTTATTCAATTCAGGCCAGGCAATCCCACCGCAGAACAGGTATTCAGACTGCGCGGATTGTTCAACCAGCTCTATGATGTTGACAAACATTACCAGCGCAAGGAATACCTTTTGTTTCCCTATCTTGAAAAAGATGGCATCACAGGGCCTCCCAAGGTGATGTGGGGCAAACATGATGAGATTCGCGAACTGATCAAGGGAAGCATCGAAATCCTTCATACAGAAATTATCACAAAGGAAGACCTGGCTGCATCGGCTGAGCTTATCTTGCTGCCTGCCATTCATGGCGTGGAAGACATGACCATGAAAGAGGAAGAAATTCTGTTGCCCATGGCCATGGACCGACTTACTGAGGGTGAGTGGCATGAGATCAGTAAACAATCACTGGAGATTGGCTATTGCCTGTATGATCCCCAAAAAGAATGGAACCCTGAAGGTACCACAAAGCAGACCATCAATGAATCCCAAAAGTCGGGCAGCCAGATCAGGCTCCCTTCAGGTGGCTTTACCGCCGAAGAGCTTTTATGCATTTTGAACAGACTTCCAATAGACATCACCTTTGTCGACAAGGACGATAAAGTGAAATACTTCAATCAGAATGAGGATCATATCTTTCAGCGCAGCCGTGCCATCCTGAACCGTGATGTGCGACACTGTCATCCACCTGCAAGCGCTCATATCGTGGATAAGATTGTGGAAGACTTCCGTAGCGGTGCACAAAGCCGTGCTCCATTCTGGATTAATAAAGGGGGAAAGTTTGTACATATCGAATATTTTGCCCTGCGCAATGAAGAGGGTGAATACATGGGAACATTGGAAGTGTCGCAGGACCTGACCCATTATCGTGCACTGGAAGGGGAACAACGGATATTGTCTTATAAATGACAAGAGTGAAGGACTGAAGGACTGAAGGATTGCTTGTTGAAAGAGTAATTATATGGCGTGGCTCAGGGATTTCACTTTCTTATTTCTTATTTCTTATTCCTTATTCCTTGTTCCTTATTCCTTATTCGATATTTCTTATTTTTTGTTTTTTACATTTAAAACAATAACATCAAGCCATGAGTGAAAAACTGATTATCACCCCTAAAACAAAAGTGCTTCAACTGATCGAAGCCTATCCACAGCTGGAAGAAGTATTGATTGACTATGTACCTGCTTTTAAAAAGCTGAAGAACCCGATACTTCGCAATACAGTGGCCAAGGTGGCTTCTTTGCAACAGGCTGCTGCTGTAGGCAATGTAAAGGTGGAAGACTTGATCAACCAGCTGCGCAAAAACGTAGGTCAGGATTTATTTACCGAAAATGCAGGAATAAGCTATAATACAGAAAAGCCTGAATGGTTTGACGATCAACTTATATCAAAAGAATTGGATGTAAAACCAATGCTTGCAGCAGGCGATCAACCCGTCAACCAGGTAATGGCTGATCTGAAAGAACTTCCCAAAGGCTCCATCTATAAGCTCATTGCTCCTTTTCTGCCTGCCCCGCTGATTGATAAAGCTACCAGCTTAAATATCGAACACTGGATGGTCAAGCAAGAAGAAGACTCATTTATTATCTACTTTTTTAAATAATCTACGTATAAAAAATAAGCTTTGTCATTTCGGTTATTTATGAGCCTGCCAGGTAATGAATGCTTGTCAGGCTTATTTATTGAAGGGTTGCTCCATGCCTCTAAGACTGAAGGATTGAAGGACTGAAGGATTGAAGGATTGAAAAGTTCCAAGTCCCAGGTTCCTGGTTCCTGGCAGCTGATTCCCTGGCCCCCATTGTCCCATAAGTCCCTTGCTCCCCTAACAACATTTCACTTAACCCTGCTGCCAAAAAGCCTATCAACTCCCCGAATAAACCTTACTTGCCTGGATAATCTTTAATGCTTCCTGAACATGCTTTTCAGGAGAAAGCTGAGACTTGAAGATATCTACCAGCTGGCCATTCGGATTGAAAATATAGGTCACCCTGCCCGGCAGAAGACCAAATAAGTCGCCGGGTACACCTAATAACTTACGCAATTCACCACCCGTGTCAGACAATAATGAAAACGGGAGCCTGTATTTTGATTTAAACTGTGCATGAGAAGCAGGAGTATCGCTGCTCACCCCATAAACTACCGCGCCGGCATCTGTCAGGTCAGCAAAAGTATCGCGAAACATGCATGCCTCTTTAACACATCCCGGGGTATCATCTTTTGGATAAAAATAAAGTATTAGATACTTGCCTTTGATGGATGAGATATTAACCGGCTGATGATTTTCATTTTTCAGGATAAAATGAGGAAGTTGATCTCCCTTTTGAATTTTATTAGCTGCCATTGAATTTCTTTATTGAACAGTTGATAGGATTTCTTTCAACGCTACAGCAATATCATGGACCTGCTGAACGCCTGTGCCACTCCACTGTATTTTTCCATCATGGAACAACACTACAGCCGGAATGTTCTGAACCTGACAGCTATTGGCTATATCAGGGTAGTTGTCAACATTTATCTTTATTATCCTTACTTTGGTTTTATACCGCTCTTTGATTTCTTTCAGGACAGGAGGCATCAGTCGGCATGGAATGCACCAATCAGCATAAAAATCCACCAGAACAGGCTTGGTAGATTTGACAATATGATAGAATCTCTTATTCATTTTCCGCAGCGCGCCTCCATAAAAAACTGCCCAGAAGGTCACCAATCAAATATCCCATTGACAAACCCCATAAGGTAGAAAAGTACCATACAGACCTAATGGGACAAGTGCCGGAATTACAACCTACAAACATCCAGTAGAATAGCCCGGCCAGCGCACCTACAAACGCTAATGACCATTTGAGCCAAAGTCTTTTATTTTTAGGCATTTGTAAACATTTGCTGCTTAAACAAAGAGGGATTTAAATAAGTTTTAAAATCTGCCTTAAATAAATCGTATCAGGCATAGATAAAGTTGATAACCTCTTGTTTTGGAAGAATATTTACAATCAGGCAATTTACAATTTACGTTTTCTGCAAGCATAAAGTCCTCATATTCCCTAATGTCCCTGAATAACTTGAAACTTTAAACTTTAAACTTCTCTATTTCACCGCTTTTCTGATCTGTTTGGCATTCAGGCTCCCTTGATAAACCAGCAAGGAATATTTCAATTTTAAAGGTTTATCAACAGGAATTGCTACAGGCTCGCGACCAGGAAAGGCTGCATTTTGCATGCTGGCCGATTTTCTTAATATCCATTGTGTGGAAGGAGAAGGATTCGAGGGGTCACTGTAAATAACCACACCTCCCCTATTTCCATTTTTCAGCATGGCGCCTTCCATTTTCATCTGACGACCTGCGGAAATAGCTGTATTGGCCGGTTCAACCAATCCTTTTTCATCATAAAAACTTATATCCTGTGGTAATTTCAACCTGACAGAAAAGCCGCTGTAGCCTTTCTCATCCTCTGAACCACCAATACTTAAATGATCAGCAATGGCTTTTAAAGTGATTTCAAAATCTATACGGCGATAATTGCTTGTTTTGGGAAACATTGTAATGGTCGTAAATTCCTTCAGATAAGCGTCTTGCATGTCGTTATACAGGGGAGATTTCCATTCTACCGTGGTATTCAGAATACCTTTGCCTTCTTTTTGCTGAAATTCAACATCCGATACCTTCTGCAAAAAGTTCTTTAATTCCCATCCATCTCCCACAGACTGACCGTTAATAAGGATTTGATGCCATGCCCAGAATACCCCGCGATGATGCAGATGATCGGCAGGAAAATCTTCGGTAAGCCTCGTATTATCCAGTCCATAAAGAGGATGGATATAATTGCAGCGGCTGTATTGTCCATTGATATCCTTAGGGCTTTTCTGGTAAAAGAAGATGCTGTCTTTTCCTTCAAGGAACAAAAATCCGCCTTTTTCAACCTTCATATGAATCTGGGCATTGCTGATAATAGCAATAAGAAGGAAAAGTATCAACGTAAAATATCTTGTCATGCGGGGGATGTTATTTTAAAAGTTACACGAAAATACCCATAATGCACGGATTTTGGATAAAACGCCCCGTAAAAAGTAAAAATCGCCGAATTAAACCATCCCATTTCAGATTCGAAAATTGTCACAATTGGCTGATTGAAATAAATTAATCTGGTCAGGATATTAAAAACCAACTAATTGCACATGAGCCATGCAATTAAGACTATTCATCTGAAAACTATAGGATGAAATCCGCATACATCACATAGATTAAAAGCCCTCTTAAGGAATTCAATAATTTGATGGTACGGAACTCAATGTAATTAGAAAATTATTGTAATATTATTAGAAAATCATTAGAAGTTGATTCGAATTTGTTCGAACGAACTTCGAATCACCTTCGAACGAACATCGAACGAACTTCTAATGATTAAGAACTTCATACTTATTCCGTAGCGTATTTTACGGGGATTCCAGAAAGGGTAGAAAATTCTTCAAAAATGAAAAAGGCTGAAAAGAATAAATCTTTTCAGCCTTTGATAAATTATTTTTTACTGA
>DATGYU010000237.1:0-3582 GCA_035297625.1 Prolixibacteraceae bacterium | reverse complement strand
ATCCTATAATCGAAGCAATATCCTTTGCAGTTGGCTTTAGCCAACGGACAACAGAGGACAAAGAATTCTGCCCTTTGCTTCTCACCTTCTTTACTGGTACAAAAATTTATCTCTGCTGATTTCTACCAAAAACCTGCTGGGATAAGACATGAAGCCGTTGTAGGTGGATACATAAGAGGGCATGGTGATTGTCAAATCTTCTTTGGCACGGCTGCAGGCAACGTAGAACAGACGACGCTCTTCTTCAAGTTCTTCAATGTTTTTGATAGCACGGACGGAGGGGATCATGCCATCCAGCGCATGGGGTATAAATACTCCATAGAACTCCAATCCTTTGGCCGAATGGATGGTGGATACGGTAAGGGGCTTATCCTCTCCTTCATCGATGAGTGGAGTGGTCTTGTCGCCAAAACGCTTGGAAGGAGGATCGAGGGCAAAGTCGGTAAGGAACTTGGTCAACGAATCGTACTGACCTGCCAGGGCGATGAGCACCCCGATATCAAGCATGCGGATTTCAAAGTCAGGTTCAATGGCTTTGAGTATGGGGGCATAATAAGCGCTGATAATTTCCAGTTTGCGGGCCAGGCTGATGGTTGGATCGCTGGCAGCATTGAGCATCTCCACCAGACTGTGAAGCCCTTCTGCAAACTTGGTCTTTTCGAAGGTTTCAATGTTTAATCCTTTCTCAGAAATGATCTTTTCAATGATTTTACGGGCAGAAACAATTCCAACGCCCGGTATATATTTCAGTATCCGGTGCCATGCAACCGCTTCATAAGGGTTCTGGATAATGCGAAGGTAAGAGATGATATCTTTCACATGTTTGCGTTCGTTGAAAGCCAGTCCGCCCACCGCCACGTAAGGGATGCCCCGTTTGTTCAGTTCCAGTTCGATAAAACGGGCATGCCAGAAAGCCCTTACCAGCACTGCTACCTGGTTGAGGGCGATGCCTTTTTCACGGTACTCCAGTATCTTGGATACGATAAATTCAGCTTCACTTTGTTGGTCATAGAATTTCCTGACAAAGGGCAGCGCCTCCTTCTGGATGCTTGAATAGAGCCGCTTTTTATAGCCTATACGGGCATTTCGGATGATATCGTTGGTAAAGTCCAGTATCTTCTGGTTGCTGCGGTAATTCTCTTCAATTTTGATCACACGGCAGTCGGGGTATTTCTGCGGAAAGCGAAGGATGTTCTCATAGTTGGCTCCACGGAATGAATAAATGCTCTGGGCATCATCGCCCACGATCAGCACATTGCGGTGCGTCTCAGCGAGATATTCCACAATTTCTTTTTGAACGATATTGGTATCCTGGTATTCATCCACCATGATATACTTATATTCCTGCTGTACCAGCCTGCGGAAAGGGATATTGTCCCTTAATGAGTCGCGCAGCACATCCATCAGGTCGTCGTAGTCAAAGATGTTGCAGATCTTCTTGTAACGTTCGTAGCCCAGCCTGATCATCTCAAGGGGTTGCAGGTATTCCATCAGGCCTGTAAACTCATTTTCAATCACTTCCTTAATGCTCAGGTTACGGTTACGGGCCGAAGAGATAATCTCCTGGATACGGTTCTTCTTGGGAAAAGCCTTATCCTTGCTGATCAGCTTAAGCTCTGACTTTACAAGGTCGATGGTGTCGGCAGAATCTTCAGAGTCGATGATGGTAAAATTATTGGGTATGTTCAGCAGGTTGGCATATTTGCGCAATACATAGTTGGAGAAAGAGTGAAAGGTTCCTCCAAATACCTTTTGGACACTATTATCTTTTAGCAGGGCCTGTACCCTACCCGTCATTTCCTGTGCAGCCTTGCGGGTAAAGGTAAGAAGCAGTATTTCCTGCGGAGGTATCCCATTTTCGAGCATAAAAGCCACACGGTGAACGATAACGCGGGTCTTGCCACTCCCCGCCCCTGCTATAACCAGCACAGGCCCGTTTAGTGTAGTTACCGCTTCCAGCTGAGCCCGGTTCAGCTCAAAAGCATAGTTGATCTTGTAGGCTTTGGTAAGCTTAATCTCGTTAGTGGTGGCAGGCCTGCTTTCTATGGACTGGATGATGGATTTCAGTTCCTCCATCCTGGTAAGCGCCCGCTCAGGGATCTCCGCTTCAGGGTAATCATCAAGGGTAATAACCGACAGATCGGTGTTGTCCTTCATGTAGGGTTGCGGCACATTTTCCTTAGCCTTCAGGGCTAGGGCACTAATGGCATCCAAAAATGAATCGGTACCGGAAGTTAACTGTTCCTCATTCCCTGTTCCCAAAGCGTTATTTTCAACCGGCATATCCTTATCCTTAATTTTTAGACATTACATTTATCGGCATGACTACTATCTAATCATTTTACCGGGCCGAAATATAATCAAATGTTTTTTAATGAGGTTTATCTTCACCTGCTTATCCACAATAAGTCCGTTGGCTAAAGCCAACGGCAAAGGATACAGCCTTGAATGACCGACTACCCATGTTCAAAGCAATATCCTTTGCCGTCAGATTTATCTGTTCCGTTGGCTAAAGTCAACGGCAAAGGATACAGCCCTGAATAACCGACTACCCATATTCAAAGCAGTATCCTTTGTTGTCAGATTTATTAGATAGAAGCCTTGCGATTTATTTAGGCAGCGTTCCAAAAAACCTCTTGATGCCCCGATGGAATTTATGGATCCCTTCGGGTTCTGTAAACATGAAGATGCACTGATGGTGAACTGCATTAAGTTGATTTTGCTGTGCCAGTTGCAAAGCCTGAGGTGTTTCTGACTGCTGCTGAATCCAGACATCTTTAATTCCCTTGGCAATAGCTTGATGCAGCACCAGTTCCGTTTGAGCTTTTGGGGTCAGCACCAACAGATGATTCACATCCTCAGGAAGCATTGCAACAGACTTCACCCGTTTATTTACGGCTTCATCCGCTTCAAACTGAGGGTTGATATACCACAGGTTGTATCCAATTTTGCTGAGCTGTTTGGCTACCTGTGCACTAAAGCTTTTCTCGTCTCTCGAAGCACCTGCAATGGCGATTGTCTTGCAGTCGAGAAAATGGTCGATGGTGTGTTTACTGATCAGTTCCATAGTTTTTTGATTATTAGTTATTTAAAAGAACATGACTGGAGATAAGTGTCTTCGCCTATATGACTAAACTATATTGGCCTATCAAAATTACAGATTTAAAATGTAAAATTAAAGTCCGTTGGCTAAAGCCCAACGGCAAAGGATAATGCTTTGAATGAGCGACTATCCATCTACAGAGCAATATCCTTTGCCGTCAGATTTATCTGACGGATAATGAATATTACAAAAAAACCCGCAGCTATTGCCACGGGTTTTCATATTTATCAGTAAAATGATAGTATTATTCGCCTCTTACTGCAGCAACTCCTGGAAGTGTTTGTCCTTCCAGGTATTCGAGCAATGCGCCCCCGGCTGTTGAGATATAGGAAACCCCGTCGGCAAAACCAAACTGGTTAACGCACGATACAGAGTCGCCACCGCCTACCAGCGAGAAAGCTCCTTTTGAAGTAGCTGTCACGATAGCTTGACCAACGGCTTTGGAGCCTACGGCGAATTTTTCCATTTCAAACACGCCA
>DATGYU010000236.1:0-7271 GCA_035297625.1 Prolixibacteraceae bacterium | reverse complement strand
GCTGCTGCCAAGGAAGAGCCCAAAGCGGTAGTTAAAAAAACAGTTTCTCCTGATTTGGTAGAAGTAGACCTGCATATTCACGAGCTGTTGGAAGATACCCGCGGACTGGCCAACCATGAAATGCTGGAAGTGCAGATGGGCCGCTTCCGCAATGAGATGGAGACCGCCATTGCCAACGGGACCCGCAGAATTGTGTTTATTCACGGGGTAGGCAACGGCACCCTCAAGCAGGAGCTCAGAAAAGAGCTGACCACCAAATACAAAAAGTATTTTTTCCAGGATGCCAGCTTCAAGGAATACGGCTACGGGGCCACGATGGTGATCCTGAAGAAAGTTTAAAGTTTAAAGTTCCAGGTTCCAAGTCCTGTTGCCATAGTCGAGCTTTCAGTCAACAGTAGGCCTTATAGACTTTAAGGTCCTTAAAGGCCTTGGGCCATTGGGTGGATTAACTTGAAACTTGGAATTTGAAACTTTGAACTATTTAAGGCATCTTTGCACGCGCAAACCGCTCTATCGCTCTTTGAGCAATCAGAGGGAGGAAAGTCCGGGCAACGCAGGGCATCCTGCTTCTTAACAGGAAGGCGGGCGAAAGCTTGCAGTAAGGTAACAGAAAATGACCACCTTTTTCCCGAGTATTCGGGATTAGGGAACGGGTGAAAAGGTGAGGTAAAAGCTCACCGGTGATGGTGGCAACATCATCAGCCGTACTTCTCAGGGGTTGCAAAGCCAAATATATCACGATTTTCCGGTACGCCGGGATACAGGACCGCCCGTCTTGATTCTTTGGAAGTCGTGAGGGGTAGGCTGCTGGATCGGGTGAGTGATCACCCGGGTAGATAAATGATAGGGGCCCTTTGAGAAATCATGGGGCACAGAACCCGGCTTACAGGTTTGCGTATTTTTAACAAAGAAGGCGATCGTCTAAGGATGGGCGCCTTCTTTGTTTTAAAACAGTTTAAAGTTTGGGGTGCCAGATCTCAAGGCTGACTTTAAGGACCTTAAAGACTTTAAGGTCCTTAAAGTGAGGTTTTGCCATTGCCCTTTTCTGTTTACTTTGAATATTGCTGGGCGAGCCAGTTAAGGCCTGCAGAGGCAACAGCGTAATCCTGTTCACCGCTTGCACCTGAAAAAGCGGCCAGCAGATATCCACCCTCTACTTTTTTAATGGCACCACCTTGCCAGCCATATTCGCCGGTTAAGGGTTTACGGGCACCACTACCACTGTCTCTCAGCAAATCGGCCATCTCGGCCATCTTGGTATAGGCAACACCCAACGTATTGGAATCATTGTTGGTAAAGAAACCTATTACCTTCATCTTGGAAGTCCAGGTTTGAGTCTTTTCCCCGGGAACAAAAGCAACCACGGCTGTTCCGTTTATAGAGATTTTATGAGCTTCTTCCTCTATTACCGACAGGGCTTTGTCGGCGTTTGCCAGGAAGACTTTCTCCCCCTTGTTTTCTTTTGCCGGAGCTGCTTTTTCTTTAGATGTTACTTTGGAAACATTCCTGCGACCATATTGAGCGGAGGCGGTAAGGCCGATACTTGAAATAATTACAATGGCTATTAATAAGACGATCTTTTTCATAAGCAAGTAGATTAATTGTTTGTTTATTCAGTAAAAATAAGCAAGTATTTTGATACTCCTTTAAATACTTATTCGATTTCCGATTAATCTCTTATTCCTTGTTATTACTGAAAGTTGAATTCAATATTAAATATTGTCGTAAATAACAGACATTGAAAGTTATCATCTAATCCTAACATATATCAAATATATTTTTATATATTAAATAAATTATTGTACGTTTGAGTTGGATTTAATTCTCAACCCCTAATTTTTAACTATGAAAACCACTATCAGTTTTATTTTGATCTTTTGTTTTTCTATCTGTCTTCAGGCAAAATCAAAAGAGGAAGGCAATCTTATTGGCTACTGGAAATTGGTAAAAGCACAAACCAATGGTAAGCCTAATCCGGATATGATGATGGACCGCACAATGGAATACAAAGACAATGGATTATTTGAAGGGAAGATTTTTTTAAATGGCGAAGACAGGCCCTATAACCAAGGAAAATATTTTATCGCTAACGACAGTACCATGATTTGTATCCATTCAGGTCCGGATGGTAAATTATTACCGGTTTCCTTTACCTACAATTTTCAGGTAAAAAATGATTCCCTTCATTTGTATGGTTTCTATTTCAATGGTGTACAGGGTAATCCAGGTTTGCTGCAGATGATACAAATCAATGAATGGTGGGTAAAGCCAACCACTTTATATAATAAGAAATAAGCAGGACTTTCGTGAGGCTGACAGATTTGAAGAACTCTGTATAATTTCTTAGCTTTGTGGTGTTGTAGTGATACAACTCATTTGACAATGATTAAGCTGCCGACAATGGAGACGCACCAAAGCCGGCAGCTTTTATTTTATCTTATTTGGAAAGGGTAAAATTAACGGGCAGGTTATAAGCTGTATTTACTACAACTCCCTTTTTCTTTCCGGGCACCCAGTTGGGCATCTGCTGGATCAGTCTAAGGGCTTCTGCATCCAGTTCAGGGTCTACACTTTTCCAAATCTTTGCCTTGGTGATTTTTCCTTCTTTGGTGATTACAAAAGATACATACACTTTTCCCTGTATGCCTTTAGCTTCAGCGTTTTTAGGGTATTTAAAATTCTTACTGAAGTATTCTGACATGGCTTTTTGTCCTCCAGGGAATTCAGGCTTCACATCCACTATAATGTATACTTTTTCGTCTCCCTGAGCAGGGGTGGCTTTAGCAGGCGCGGCTTTCTGTGTTGAAGCTGCCTTTTGAGACTGGGTACTTATTGATTCGCTGCCACTTTTTGTGCCAAAAGACATCAGCAACAGGGCAAGCAGGGGAAGAAAGGTCATTGACTTCCAATAGCTGGCTTTGCGGGAAATAGATTTCATGATGAAATGCTTTTAAATTGATAATAATAAGAAAGTACGAAGCTATTGAAATTCCCGATTCTATGGATCAAATTTATATACTTTATTCTTCAGCTTTGCAGATGTGGTAATGATACAATCCATTTGACAATGATAAAGCTGCCGGCAATGGAGACGCACCAAAGCCGGCAGCTTTTTTTAATAATTATTGAAATGGCAATACCTGCTATTTGATGTCTATGGGTTTTACAGATATCTTGGACCATAATTTACCATTGCTATCAGTACCTTTTTCTATATGAGAAGCAGCAAAAGTAACTTTGGGATCTCCACTTCTTTTCATTATTTCCTTAACTTTATTTACCCTTTCATCTATTTTTCCTTCATAAATCGATACAACGAATTGCGATTTTGGATCTTTCTGTAGTTCTGCTTTAACCTTTTGCTCTAAATCGTTAAATGATACTGGTGATAAATTGTAACTTAATGATCCATCTTCATTTAACCAAATAAAATGACTATGCTTGTCTTTACTTTGTGCCCCATTGTCTGGAACAATAATCGATTTTTTATCTGAAGGCTCTGGAGAAAGAACAAAATTAATCGGTATGGTATAAGACATACTCACAGGCTTTCCTTTGTCTTTCGCAGGAATCCAGTTGGGCATTATGGAAATCACCCTTAATGCCTCAGCATCCAATGCAGGATCGATACTTCTGACAACTTTAGGGTTAATAACTTTCCCCTGTGAATTAATAATAAAGGCTACAAATACTTTTCCCTGAATATTTGCTTTAGTAGCTGTCGGAGGATACTTGATATTATCCCTGAGATACTTTCTCAGGGCCTTTTCTCCCCCTGGGAATTCAGGCATACGTTCCGCAATTAAATAAACGGAATCCTTAGTCTGTGTTGCTGGCTCTTTCACAATTGTCTTTTCCTGATTTAGAATGTCCCTTTCGGATGGACTGTTCTTTTGCACATTTTCATCCGTTCTGCCGAAAGCCATTAGCAGCAGGGCAAGCAGGGGCAGGAAAGTCGCCACCTTCCAGATCCCGGCTTTACTGGTCTTTGATTGATTCATCATGGTAATACGCTTTTTAATTTGACAATGATTAAAACTGTTGGCAAGTGCGAACCGTTGTGATCCCACTCCCTTTTCAATGATTAAGAGTTGATATTTATTTACATCGATGCCTTTGGTTAAAGTAGACTGGTCGGCCTGGAACTCATGGATGGTTTTTAGATCCTGAATCAGCCAATAAATAACTGGATTGAACCAATGTGCTATTTTAGCTATTTCCATCAGCATAAGGTCATAGAAATGGCCCAATCGGATATGCTGCTGCTCATGGGCAAGGATAGTGTTTCCATGTTCAATGTAATCGGCCCTGGAAATAAAGATCATCTTCCAGAAGGAGAAGGCTGGGATGTCTTTTTCTATAATTAACAGCTTAAATCCCTCCATCTTCTGTATTTCTGCTTTGCGGAAAAGAAGCAGCAGGGTTGCAAGTCCATGAATTAATATTAAAAGTGAGATCAGCATCCCGGCAAGATACATGTAGCCAATGATCTCCATTACAGGGAAAGTCCTTTCAGGCTTTTCTGCAATTGCGTTCACTGATCCGCTGAACTGTGGAGGATCTGCCACCACAGGAAATTCAGGTAGCTGATTTTCAATGACAGGAAATGCTGGCATTAACTTTTGCTGCATTTCCGGGTGGATGATCTGGGGTAAGTTAATAATTGGAATTAAGATTGAACAGAATACCACGACAAGTAACAGCATCCGGTTAAGGGCAAAGAAGGCCTCTTTGCGCATCACTGTCCTGAAAGAAAGGTATAGCAGGCTTAGGCAGAATGTTGATTTTAAGATATATACAATAAAATCATTCATCACTTTTGCTTTTTAAGTTTCTACTCTAGTTAATTCCTAAACTTTAAGTATCGTTGCCATCCAATTCAAATACACTGATCGGACTATTTCTAATCGAGACACCTATGTTACAGCTCTTATTTTTGAGGATAGAATGGAACAGATATTCTTTCCTTGACACTTACCCGAGCCCCTTTTCTTATTGCGGGTTGCCATGAAGGCATTTGTGAAATAACCCTAATAGCTTCTGCATCTAATGTGGGATTAATACTTTCCACAACTTTAGGATTGACAACCTTCCCATTTTCATTTACTTCAAATTCTACCCCCACATCCCACCTGGTTAAATAATATTTATCTCCTTCAGGATATCTGATGTTTTGTTTTATCCAATCAAACATTCCTTCCGTTCCTCCAGGAAATATGGCTTGCTGATCGACATTCATATTTGAAAAAAATGGCATATATGTAGCCTTGCTAATGGCGGTTATTTCACGATTTCTACCTATAGATTCCATTACATGCGGATCAAATCTATAACTCATGATACCTCTGGATTTAAGATCCACCTGATTATATGCTTTTAATTTTGCAACAAAATCATCAAAGGAATATTTTTCACCATTGATATAATTACCATCCATTTTAAATACAATAGATAAATCGGGAGTTGCGCTTACTATTCTTGATTTTGCTTCAGTAGAATCAGCCAGAGGCATTCTACTAATCTCATTAAATGTACCGGTATAGCTTCCTTTTATTTGATCATCTTCAACTTCTAAATTGAAAGTAATATTGATTTTACCTGAATCCTCTTTGCACATCAAATCACCTCCGTTGATATCCATTTCCTTTGATCCAATGCGCACCTTCCCGGTAAAGCTCATCTGTGGTCTCGAATTTAAGGTAGAAGAGGAGAATTTATATTCACCATCTTCCAGCCAGAATCTATCCTTTGGAATGAGAGAAAACCAAATAAGCTGCTTCACTTTCGTCGTGTCGTCGAAGTTGTACTTTGCATCAACATTTCCGCCAATTAAGCTTAGCTCAAATGTAAACGGCTGTTTAGAGGAATCAAAAAGAAGAAAAGACTGATCTAATTTTAACGTCTGGTTTTTTAAATGAATTGAATTGGCAGGTAATCCTTCTTCGCTTTTTCTGCTGCAAAATATCAGCAGCAGGGCAAGCAGGGGAAGGAAAGTCGCCACCTTCCACATCCCGGCTTTATTGGTCATTTGTTTGTTCATCATGGTAATACGCTTTTTAATTTGACAATGATTAAAACTGTTGGCAAGTGCGAATCTTTTGGATCCCACTCCCTTTTCAATTATTAATAGTTGATATTTATTGGCATCGATGCCTTTGGATAAAGTGTGCTGATCGGCCTGGAACTCATGAATGGCTTTTAAATCCTGAATCAGCCAATAGATGACAGGATTGAACCAATGTGCCATTTTTGCTATTTCCATCAGCATAAGGTCATAGAAATGGCCCAATCGGATATGCTGCTGCTCATGGGCAAGGATAGTGTTTCCATGTTTTGAGTAATCAGAGCGAGAGATAAAAACCATCTTGCAGAAAGAAAAGGCAGGAATGTCTTTTTCAAGGATGAAAAGAAGGTAGCCTACCTTTCTGACAGGTTTAGCCTTTCGCAGCATCCAAAGGATAGAGGCAATGCCATGAATGAAACCAAGAAAGCTGAATATTACACCTGAAAGATAGATAATAAGGATTATCTGTCTGGCGGAATAATGAAAGGTCTTTCCCTTTTGAATTGTAACAGGTGATGATGCTGAAACTGTTGTTTTATCGATTTCTACAGCCGTTGTAAGCTCTGTTTCACTTTCATAAAATGACACTTGAGGCATGATCTGTTCCTGAATAATGGGCTTAACAGAGGAAGGCAAGTAAAGCAAGGGAATGATGAATGAAAAGACAACAACTGCGATGAGCACCATCCGGTTAAGGGCAAAGAAGGCCTCTTTTCTCATTACGGTCCTAAAAGCCAAATATAGCAGACTTAGGCATAATGTTGATTTTAAGATATATACAAGAAAATCATTCATCACTTTTGCTTTTTTATGTTCCTACTATATCTGCCGATTTCTCAGATTTCAAAGCTTTTCGGTTGTTGAAGCAACACAACTCATTTGATCGGGAAAGACTGCCGGCAAGGTAGAAGCACCAAAGCCGGCAGGCCTTTTGTTACTAATATTTGAAATTGGAATAGCCTTTATTTGATGTCTATGGGTTTAGATATCCATACAGATGACTGATTTCCAGCACTATCCTTTTCTCCTTTTTCTATATGTAAATGACTATAAGAAACTTCAGGATTTCCATTGTTTTTTAAAATCTCTTTGACTTGATTTACACGTTCATCTATTTTCCCTTCTTCAATCAATACTGCTATCTGCAATTTTGGATTCCTAATTAACTCAGATTTAAGCTTTTCTTCCAATTCAATCGCATTCAATT
>DATGYU010000235.1:0-12139 GCA_035297625.1 Prolixibacteraceae bacterium | reverse complement strand
AAGTAGTACTTTATATGCATACCTGGTCCAAATGGATTTACTATTTATAGGAAGAAGTTTATTATTTTACTGGCATTTGGTAGGATCCTATTAAACCGGCTGGTACACGGGTCAAATTATCAGTCAGACCCTTCTTAAGCGGTCACTTTTCTGCCGGAATAATACATTTCTATTTTCAAATTTCAACCCTTGATTCGCATTATTTAGAAAATAAGGGTTCACTATATGACCAAAGCCAGAATAAAAGAAAACCCTGTAAATGACAGGTAAGATCAATCTAAAAAAGCGGTGAATAAAATAATGAACCATGCAAAGGAATCACAATTGATTTTTAAGCCATTCTGGCCATAAATGGTTCATTTACAGTTATGCACAGGGTTAATTAATGAAAACTGAATGAGGTGATTCATCAATAACATAAAACCAAAAGCCAGGGGATGCCATTTTACCACCTTTTGCAGTTGATCGGGTTTTGTAGTATCAATTTGCCATTAATCATCGCTCACTTTGCTTAACTTTGACCCAAGAGACCAATTTTCAAGTTCGGGCTAAATCATCAAAGGATAGAATGAAAAAACATATTTCAATCATACTGCTTTTATTGTGGTTTTTACAGGCAGGGGCCCAGGGTCTTCCCGCGGATACCTCTCTTTATCTTTTGACAGGCAACCTGGATAATTACTTAGCCTGGTCGTTTTCAAAACAAAACGGAACGACAGGAACAGTTTCCAATTATGCTGGATTAAATGACAATGGGCTAAAAGTCAATTATACTTTTCCTTCATCGGGTGGATGGGTCAACCTTGAAATACCTGTAGGAGCCTCTTTTACCCGGTCGAACCCCATGGTATTTTTTATTTATGCCACCTCATCCACTGCAAATTTGGAAATAAAGTTCATCGATAAGGACGGGTCGGTATTTGACGTAAGGCCTTCTTTAAGCAAATATGCCAATGGCTGGTACCAGGTAACTGCTTATCTGGACAATGCCTCTTACGCCTGGGGAGGGAATCCAACATTTGATAGCCCGGCGAAGTTTTCTCTGGCCATTTCTGCTTCAGGGGCTTCCAGCGGAACGGTTTACTTTGATGAGATAGGAATTGGCAAGGCAGGGCTGGCTTCTTCTTTTTTGCCAACAATCGATCCTAACAGTCAGCTCCCGGGCGTTGGTTTTGCCCAAAGGCGCGATACTGCCATGACTGCGGAAGACCCGTTGGTGTTGACATACCTTGAGCAAATGCAGGATCAGGGCTCCCAGGCTGCCCTTTTGGTGCCTACCTATTTTGGGGGTGTCCAGGCCCAGACATTCAACAATTGCCTGGCTGCCTTGGCTTTTATCGTAAAAGATGATAAAGAACGGGCAGAGCGTATCCTGGATTTTTATCTCAATGCCACTGATAGCAGCAATACCGATCAGTTCAGTCAGAACTTTTTCTATAACCATCAGGCCAGGGGATTTTTTCAGGAATGCGATATCCGTACCCTCCAGGCTATGGGCGCTAAAAACCGGTGGATTGGCGATATGGCCTGGCTGCTTATTGCCTGTAAGAATTATCAGCTAAAATACAATTCTGCAAGGTATGATTACCTGATCGGCATTATCCGCGATTTGTTTATTTCCTTTTATAAGGATGCCACAACCGGCGGGTATATTCAGCATGGATGGGAAAACGGGGATGCCAACCTGCATGAATCCACCGGGCATCATGAGGGGAATATTGACTGCTATGTGGCATTAAAGCTTTGCGGGGATGATCTGTTGGCCCATAAAATAAAACTCTGGCTGGATGACCAGCTAAACGGCAGAACCAATCTGCCTTTGGATTTATATACCTGGCGAACCTTGGCTTTTGGTGCATTGGGCGAACCTTATTCTTCACTTTTAAATATTGCAGAATACGATTTCAGGTACCGTAAAATCATCCCGGTTGAAGGCAAAGAAGTAATGGGCATGTACAGCAATCCGGATATTACCATTGAGAATTTCTGGAACGATGGCACCGGTCATATCGCCTGTGCCTACCAAGCCTTTGGTGATAAACAGCGTGGAACCTTTTATTCCAACCAGCTTGATCCGCTCATTGTTGCCCAGCAAATTGGAACACAAGCCACCCATGGCATTCCCTATACTTTAAATACACAGGGCTACCAGGGGGTAGATCCTTTGGTGCCTGTTCTGTCTTCCTCGGCCTGGTATATCCTGGCAAAAAACAAGGTAAATCCTTTCCTTTCTGAAAGTTTCAAGGATAACTCTACTGATGTCATACCATCCATGAAAGAAAATTTCCTTTCGTTAAAAGTTTACCCCAATCCTTTCACGGCATTACTCACTATTGCTTTTCCAGGCAATCATAACTCGGGTGTAGAAATACATATATATAATAGCAGTGGTCAAAAAATTAATACCTTGGTAAGTAAAAGTGCAGTGGGCAAAAGTCAGTGTCTCAGGTGGGATGGCACTGATTTTAATGGTAAAAAAGTCAATGCGGGAATTTATCTGATTCAGTTTTTATCGGATAAAAAGACTGAAACTACACAGGTTCTTTATTTAGGAAGGTAAACATTGTAAGCAAGCAAAAAGGGTCAGATTAATGTACATTATTTTTCGTTTCCTGGCGCATACGGGTCATGCGCTCCCTCATACCGCCATTATTTAAAAAGTCCTTTGCCAGCGAATCCAGCTGTTTATAAAGCAAATAATCGGTTTGCCTGATCAGGCAGATAGTAATGTTGGAGATGGTTTCCGGTGGCCGTGTCTTAACCATATTCATATAGTAATTGGTATCATTGTGCAAGCGTCCAAGCTGACGCATCTTTTTAATTTCAACTGAATCATCCTGCCACTGGCGATGATTTCGGGTGCGCAGGTAGTCTTCATAATCAATGAGCAGTTCCTGCAAACTGGCCTTGGCAACATTAACCAGCTTAATTTCTGTTACTTTGGAGGTGGCAGAAGCGGCGCATCCTTCTGCAATATTCTGCTTGCCCGAGCGGGCTGCCTGAATCATCTGGTCGATCGTACGGTCTCCCCGGGATAAATAATTCTTGCAAAAATAGTAAGTAATGTCATAAATGGCCTCAGCCTTCTGGTAACTATAGAGCTTGCGGTAATTGCCTGTCTTGGGAATTAAAGCTTGTTGGCGGGGCTGTTGGCTTCTCATTTTGTAGTGGTTTATAAGGTTTTAATTCTGCTGAGGCCTTAAGGTCCTTAAAGACTTTAAAGTCCTTAAGGTCTTTTGTTCTGATAAAATCAATAATTAAAGTTACAAAAATTTGCCTTGCCTTTTTAACCTTTCAACGACATTGGGCAAATAACTAATTTGTCAAGCGCCTCCTTATAAATAGTTTCATTTTTTCTTTCAATCTGATCATTTAGTATCAAACTGACAATGGTAATGATATATTTTATAATTTCGCCCCCCTTAATGATTTGTAGGAATGGATGCAGAAAATAAAGTATCTGTAAAACCGATTAATATCAGGGAAGTGTTTCTGAATAAGAATCCAAAACTGGCCAAAAGGCTTCCTGGATTTGTTTACCGGTACATCAACCGAATCGGGCACATTGACGAAATCAATGAGTTGCTGGCCAATCATGGCACCGAGCAGGGCATTGAATTTGCCAACAGCATGGTGAAAGAATTCAACGTTCATCAAACGCTTGTAGGGGTGGAAAATATCCCTGCCTCGGGACGTTTTATCTTTGCTTCGAACCATCCGCTGGGAGGTTTCGACTCTTTGCTTATTCTGGGCAACCTTCAACGCATGTTGGGCGATGTGGTAACCCTGGTTAATGATATTTTAATGAACATTCCTCAGCTGCGTCCCATTTTTGTTCCCCTTAACAAACACGGAGGTCATCCAAAGGAAGTTATCAAAATGCTTCACGACACCTATTCTTCCAATAAGCAGATCCTGATTTTCCCTTCAGGGTTTGCCTCGCGAAAAGTGAAAGGCAAAGTGCAGGATCTTTCCTGGAAAAAGCATTTTATAGCAAAAGCCATAGAGTATAAAAGGGATGTAATCCCGGTGCATGTAAGTGGGCATAACTCGAATTTCTTTTACAACCTGGCTAACTTCCGTGCCCGACTGGGTATCAAATGGAACCTGGAGATGTTTTATCTGGCCGATGAAACCTTCAGTCACCGCAATCAAAAATTCACTATAACGTTTGGTAAACCAATACCGTATACGCATTTCGATAACAGCAAAACCATGGAGCAATGGGCCGAAGAAGTGCGCAAAACTGTGTATAGTTTACCAAATATCGCTGAGAGTCAAGATAATTGATAAGATAAAATAAACTGAGGTAGTTTTTTTATAGTTTTGTGCCTCAATAAAATCAGATATACTAGTATGAAAGATATTATTGCACCGGTGCCGAAGGAAAGATTAGTGGCAGAGCTGACACCGGACAAATTAATGCGTAAAACAAATAAGGGCGATAACGAAATCTATATTATCACCCATCAGGATTCGCCCAATGTAATGCTGGAAATCGGTCGTGTGCGGGAGCTTACCTTCAGGGATGCAGGCGGGGGCATGGGCGAAGAAGTAGACATTGATCCCTATGATGTATGTGATCATCCCTACAAACAACTGATCGTCTGGGACCCGCAGGCCAAGGAAATTATTGGAGGCTACCGATATATCCTTTGCAACGACCTGCCCATTGGTGAGGACGGAGTGGTGCCGCTGGCCACTACCCAGCTTTTTAATTTCTCCGAAAAATTCATCAAAGAATATCTTCCCTATACCCTGGAACTGGGCCGATCGTTCGTACAGCCCCATTACCAGTCGAGCAAAGCAGGAGCTAAAGCGCTCTTTGCCCTTGACAACCTGTGGGACGGGCTGGGCGCTTTGATTGTGGATAACCCCCAGATTAAATATTTCTTCGGCAAGGTAACCATGTATACCCATTACCATACCAAGGCCCGTAACCTGATCCTGTATTTCTTCATGAAATACTTCAAGGATACCGAGCACCTGGTAACTCCGATTCATGAACTGGATCTGGGCATCAACATGGAAGAAATGGAAAAAGTATTTAATGGGGGCGATTACAAGGAAGATTACAAGATACTCTCGCAAAAGGTGCGTGAGTTTGGCGAGAACATACCCCCGCTGATCAACTCCTACATGAACCTTAGCCCGTCGATGAAAACTTTTGGTACGGTGATCAATGACCATTTTGGCAACGTGGAAGAAACGGCTATTATTTTGACCATCTCTGACATTTACGAGGCCAAAAAGGACCGTCATATTGAAACCTATATCCGTAACAAGGCAACCAGTGACTGGCCCCTGCCCGAATAGATAACTTTATGACCACCTATTACCACGAACACGAAAAATTCCACGTTGCCGTTGATTGTATTATCTTTGGCTACGATGAGGAAGGTCGTGAATTAAAGGTGCTGCTGTTAAAGAGAAATTTCCAGCCTGCCAAGGGCGAATGGTCCCTGATGGGCGGATTTCTCAAGGGCAACGAATCGGTGGATACCGCAGCCAAGCGCATCCTCAACCAACTGACCGGCCTTTCCGATGTGTACATGGAGCAGTTGTACACTTTTGGTGAATTGGAACGTGACCCTGGAGCCCGTATTATTTCCATTGCCTATTTTGCCCTGATAAAAATAAATGCCTCGGATCTGGAACTGGTCAAAAGTCACGGGGCCACCTGGGTTCCCATCTCTGCTATGCCTGTACTGATTTTTGACCATCAGGCCATGGTCGATCGTGCCTTAAAAAAACTGCAGATCAGGGCCCGCACCCAGCCCATTGGATTTGAACTTTTGCCCGACAAATTTACCATTCCCCAACTTCAGGGACTGTACGAGGCCATCTATGATAAAACATTCGACAAGCGTAATTTTCGCCGTAAGCTCCTTTCCATGGACCTGCTGGAAAAGCTGGAAGAAAAGGAAAAGGAATCTTCCCGCAAAGGCGCCTGGTATTACAGATTTGAGCCCAGCAAATACGAGGATTTGCTAAACAGGGGCTTTAACTTCGAGCTGTAAGTCAATCATTTCAATTATTACCAACTTGCCGGTTACGATTGTTTTAGTAGATTTCGCGTTAATGCGCATTCCAAATTCATGGAATAGGTAAGTGCCTGAAAATTTTATTGTTTCTACGCAAATACTTGCGGGTTGAAGTAAATGGTTCATGGATTTATTTCGTAATTTAGTCATTACAAATAATGACTAAACTTGCCTGCTTGATATGAAACAGCTGATCTGCCTTCTTTTGATTTGTTTTTGTTTGCTCAGGGTAAATGCCCAAATGTTAACTCCTATAAAGAGCAGCGGCAGCAAGTTTTCAATTACCTGTGCGAACCTGTATTTTGAAGTGGATTCAGCCCGTGGAGCGCGTATTTCTTCTTTTAAGATCGATGATAGTGAGCTGTTGTATGTTGACTTTGCTACCACCGACATGGCAGGTTCTACTTTTTGGCCAAGTCCGCAAAGTGTCTGGGGATGGCCCCCGGCGGTCAATTTGGACAGCAAGCCTTACCTTTCGAAAATTAACGGGGATACCATTCTTTTTAAAGGGGCTACGGATACCAAATCGCAGTTGCGCTTTTACAAGCGAATGTTTGGTTCTCTGGCCGATACTTCCATTACCATTCAGTATGTCATTAAAAATGAAAAGTCAACTTCTCAGACCTGGGCGCCCTGGGAAATTACCAGGGTGCCGGCTACCGGGCTTACGATCTTTTCCAAAGGATCCGGCTCAGTAACTGGCGATATGGCTTCCAGGACCCGGGAAATCAACGGACTCATGTGGTATGACCAGGATCAGTATAATTCGCCGGGCAATAAGTTCTTTTGTGACGGCCAGGGGTGGCTGGCCCATGTGACACGTGACAACTTCCTTTTTATAAAGAAATTTGAAAACATCACAGCGGCCAAAAAAGCGCCGGGAGAGGCTGAAATAGAAGTATACACCGCTTCTGATGATTCGTATACCGAGCTTGAAGACCAGGGCGCTTATACCAGCATTGCTTCCAAAGACTCCATCAAATGGAAAGTAAAATGGTTGGCACGAGCTTTACCTACATCCGTTGATGTGAGCGCAGGCAGTAAAAGCCTTTCCGATTACATTGCATCGATCCTGGCAAGAGCGGATCTTACTTCAACAATAAAGGCTAATCATACTTCCAGCTTATTAAAGCTCTATCCCAACCCAGCCTCTGAGCAGCTCATTGTGGAAACGGGATTTGATTCCTATCGGGATGTTCGGATTTCCATTTTTAACATGCAGGGCAAAAAGATTATTTCTCAAGCATTTACTCAACAGAAAACTCGAATAGACATTACTTCGCTTAGCCGCGGGATTTATTTTTATGAGGTGAAACGGGAAAATGAAAGTATGGTAAGAGGAAAGTTCTCGGTGGTAAGGTAGTGTGTAAAGAAAATAAGATGGTGGATAAATAGTATCATTAGAATGTATTAATATCAAGATGAAGCGTATACTTATAACGGGAGCCACGGGGAACATTGGCTACCAGATAATCAGGTTTCTTTATTTGAATAAATCTGTTAATCAGATAATTGCAGGGGTTAGGGATATTGATAAGGCAAAAACAGAGTTTAGCAATTATCCTTCTCTTGGCTTTGTTACTTTCGATTTTGAGAATCCTGCCACTTTTGACCATTCTTTAAATAATATTGACTGTATCTTTCTTTTAAGGCCACCCCACCTTTCCGATGTTGATAAGTACTTTAAGCCACTAATTGAAGTGATAAAAGAAAAAAACATCAGGCAGGTAGTATTTCTTTCTGTTCAGGGGGCCGAAAAAAGTAAGGTGATCCCTCATAACAAAATTGAAAAACTGATTACTGATCAGGGGTTAGATTATATATTTCTTCGTCCTTCCTATTTCATGCAAAACCTGACCACCACTTTGCTAAAGGACATACAGGAAAAGGGAAAGATCGTTTTGCCGTCTGCTAAAGCTAAATTTAACTGGATTGATGTTGACAACATTGGTGAAGTGGCAGCCATTGTATTGGATAATTTTGAGCGTTATAGAAATCAGGCACTCGAGATTACCGGCTATGAGAACATGGATTTTATTAAGGTAACAGATCTGATCAATACCCTTTTAAATGAGGATATTGTCTATGACAACACCAGTCTTTTCAGGTTCTATAGGATCAAAAGTAAAGAGGGAATGAACAGGGGAATGATAATGGTAATGATGCTGCTTCATTTTCTTCCCCGGTTTCAGCAAGAGCCGCGGATATCTGATGTTTATGAACAACTGTCAGGTAAAAGGCCAACTGCATTAAAGGTATTTATCCAAAGAGAAAAAGCCAGATTAAAAGGCCCTGCCAAGGGTTGAAGATAAATTAATAATTGAATGAGTAAAAGAACTGTTAGCCGGTATCGTAAATTGTAAATTGTCTAATTGTAAATTTAAGGAAGCCGTACATCTGCTTCTCTCTTATTGATGATGCTCCCTCCTGAACTCCATGGGGCTCTGCCCTGTTTTATCCTTAAATATCCTTGAGAAATAAAAGTAGGATTCAAAGCCAAGGTCGATGGCAATTTCCTTAAAGCTTTGATCAGTGGATACCAGTAAATCCTTGGCTTTTTGGATACGAAGCGAAAGGTGATACTGTATCGGGGAGATGCCCGTATATTTTCGGAACATCTGGCGAAAGTAGGAATAGCCCACATTCAGTTCCCCGGCCAGCTGTTCTATGTTGACATTCTTATTCAGGTTCTCCCTGAAATACAGGCAGGCCTTTTGGATGGTGCGCTCGATGCTTTTACCGGCAAACTCCTGGTTGCGAAGTACCGATAGAATCTTGCTCAGCATCAAAATAGTGGTGGCAGCGCTTACCTGCTGATGGCCTGTCTTTTCTTCCTTGACCGATTGAATGATTTCAAAAAACAATTGCAGGATATTTTCCTGAAAGCCAATATCTAGCACCGGCCGGTTTATGGCAAAAAAACCTTCCTGGAATAGGCGGGTGCAGAATTCACCCTCAAAGCCCAGGTAATGTTCATTCCAGCCGGTAGCGATGTCAGGTTTATAGCGGTGCCACATACCAGGGCGCAGGATGATAATAGAGCCTGGTGCTACGGCAAACTGATCGGTGGCAGTTTCCAGAATCCCTGAGCCTTCAGTGATATAATTGATCTGGTATTCCTGCAACACCCTTCCTTTTTCCCAGGTAAAGAAATAACCGCTCGGGTGAACCTTTGGCGGGTATACCAACAATGGCGGTATGCGGGCATATCCGGCCACGTTGAGGTACAGGCCCCATTCTTTGTCCAGTGGCCCGGCATTGATATATTTTACAAACGAATCGTAGTGCATGGCAGTGTCAGATTGTGCAAATCAACAATCATTTTGCATATTGATTAGCTATATCAACTAAGTATCTTTACTTTTACAAAACTAACTAATAAAGTCATAAAAGATAAATCTAAACTAAACTATGAATGCATTACTAGGAGTTATTTTTCACGCCATTGGCGGGGGAGCCTCGGGAAGTTGGTACATGCCCTACAATTGGGTAAAAAAATGGCGTTGGGAGGTCTATTGGATCTCCGGTGGGATATTCTCCTGGTTAATCATGCCCTTCCTGGCGGTACTGTTGACCATTCCCCACTGGCAGGAAATTCTCCAAGCCACCCAGGGGCGTGTTTTGCTCAATACCTATATGATGGGTTTGCTCTGGGGAATCGGAGGCCTGACTTACGGGCTGGCCATACGCTACCTTGGCATGTCATTGGGAAACTCTGTGCTGCTGGGAATTACCTCGGTTGTCGGTTCACTGGGCTTGCCCGTTTTGCGCAATGTGCCAGGGGTTGCAGAAATGATCCCTGCAGGACTATCATTCAGCGATTTGTTTGGCAGTACAGGGGGACAAATTGTTTTACTGGGTATTGCCATTTTGCTGATCGGAATTATTCTCAGCGGACGCGCCGGGATAAAGAAAGATCAGGATTTGGGGCATATTAAGGAAGGGGTGAACAGCGAGTTTAGTCTCTCCAGGGGATTGATCATTGCCATTGTATCTGGTATATTAAGTGCATTCTTTAGTTTTGGTATCGATGCAGGTAAAGAAATGGCTGTTGCGGCCCGTACCTTGGCGGTCGATCAAAACTATCCTTTTGTAACACAAGCCGGGAGCGGATTCAAATATCTTTTCGAGAACAACATTATCTTTTTTGTGATCCTCTGGGGTGGCCTGACCACCAACCTGATTGGTACAACGGTAATGATATTCAAAAATAAAACTGCCGGAGACTTTGTGGACAAAAAAACGCCCCTGCTGGCCAATTATCTTTTCTGTGCACTGGCCGGTACCACATGGTTCCTTCAGTTTTTCTTCTACGGCATGGGTGAAACAAAAATAGGTAACGGGGCCAGTTCCTGGACGCTTCATATGGCCACCATCATCCTTACGGCTAACCTTTGGGGTTTCTATCGCAAGGAATGGAAAGGGGTGTCAAAAAAGACCCACCAGATGATTCTTCTGGGGATTGGGGCCATTCTTTTATCGGTTATTATTATCGGTATCGCCAAGTGGCTTTATCCTGAATTAAACGCCCTGGGATAATGAATATTTTATTTTGAATAAACAGACATAACTGTAACACTATGAAAAAAATGATTGGATGGACCAGAATGCTAGTCATTTTCATGGCAATTAGTACCATGAATGCATTTTCGGCCACAAAAACAGAAGTGAAAGAATTGATCTGTGAATATCATACCAACCCTATAGGTATTGATGTTCAGAAGCCTCGCCTTAGCTGGCAGATGACCTCAACGGAAAACGACATGCTTCAAAGCGCCTATGAAATCCGTGTAATGGATCAGTCAGCCAAAGGTAAAGAGCTGTGGAATTCAGGAAAAGTAAACTCCTCTCAGTCGGTGAATATCACCTATGAAGGCCCTGCATTAAAAACCATGCAAAGGGTTTATTGGCAGGTGCGCATCTGGGACAACAAGGGCAAAGTGTCGCCATGGAGCCAGCCTGCCTTCTGGGAAATGGGTATTCTGGATCCTGAATCATGGACCGCTTCCTGGATTTCAATGGAATCAGAAAAACAGGTGCAGGGTTCCAAGCCTGCCCAGTACTTCCGTAAAGATTTCAATGCTATCAAGAAGATTCAGTCGGCAAGGGTATATGTGACTTCTCTGGGTCTTTACCAGTTGTTCTTAAACGGGAAAAAAGTAAGTGATGATTTATTTACTCCCGGCTGGACCAGTTACAAGAACCGCATCCAGTACCAGACGTATGATGTGACTTCGATGCTGCAGCCAAAAAATACAGTTGGTGTCATTCTGGGTGACGGATGGTATCGCGGTAACATTGGCTGGGTATCACAAAACGGTTACTACGGCAGTAAGCTGGCCCTGTTGGCTCAGTTGCAAATTAATTATACGGACGGCACCAGCGAGACCATAGGTTCTGACCCTAGCTGGAAATCAACCAATGGCCCTATCCTTGCGTCGGATATCTACAATGGCGAAACTTACGATGCCCGCATGGAAATACCGGGGTGGAATGCCACCGGTTTTGACGACAGCAAATGGGGAAAAGTGGTGGCACTGGATCAGTCCAAAAAGGTGCTTATTGCCCCTCAGGGAGTGCCTGTAAAAGCCATTCAGGAAATCAAGCCGGTGAAAATGTTCACTACTCCTCTTGGCGAGACTGTTTTTGACATGGGCCAGAACATGGTAGGCTGGGTGAGGTTTAAAACCCAGGGCAGCAATGGCGATCAGATCACTTTGAATTATGCTGAGGTGCTGGATAAAGCCGGCAACTTCTATACGGCCAACCTGCGCAGTGCCAAATGTACCGATGAGTTTATCCTGAAAGGGGAAGGACAGGAAGTCTTTGAACCTCATTTTACCTTCCATGGCTTCCGCTATGTAAAAATCTCAGGATACAAAGGAACTCCATCCATGGACCAGATTACAGGGGTGGTGATTCATTCCGATATGACCCCAACCGGCAGCTTTGCTTGTTCGGACCCAATGATCAATCAGCTGCAGCATAATATCCAGTGGGGCCAGAAAGGCAACTTTCTGGATGTGCCCACCGATTGTCCACAGCGCGATGAGCGCCTTGGCTGGACCGGCGATGCCCAGGTGTTTAGCATGACA
>DATGYU010000234.1:0-21918 GCA_035297625.1 Prolixibacteraceae bacterium | reverse complement strand
GGTTATGCCATTGGCGGGGGTCATGTGCTGCATGTAGTTTGCGATATCAGCATCGCTTCGGAGAATGCCATTTTTGGCCAGACGGGTCCAAAGGTGGGAAGTTTTGACGCCGGGCTGGGCTCTTCCTATCTTGCCAGCATTGTAGGCCAGAAAAAGGCACGCGAGATATGGTTCATGTGTCGCCAGTATTCGGCAGCCGAAGCCCTTGAAATGGGATTGGTCAACAAGGTGGTGCCTTTCGATCAGCTGGAGGATGAAGTGGTGGCCTGGGCCCAGAAAATGCAGGAGCACAGTCCGCTGGCCCTTCGAATGCTGAAACTGGGGCTCAATGCCGAACTGGATGGGCAGATCGGCATCCAGGAGTTTGCCGGCAATGCCACCTTGCTGTATTATCTGACAGAAGAGGCCCAGGAAGGTAAACATGCTTTCCTGGAAAAGCGCAAACCGGACTTTAAAAAGTATCCCAAATTTCCTTAATTTCAATGTACAGATGAGGGTATCTAAAATTAAGAAAATGCTTTTAAACACGAATCTACGAAGGCACAAACATTGAATTTCAATTATTTATTTTCTCTATGCCTTCGTGTCTCCGTGTTTAAATATTATTTTTAGACACTCTTACCATAGTTTAAAAGATGACTTCATTTAGTAGTTGGATCAAAGCGGCACGTCTGCGCACACTTCCTTTGGCCATGTCAGGCATCCTGATGGGCTCTTTTTTGGCCCTGATGGCAGGAGATTTCAATGCCAGGGTAACCATCCTTGCCATTGTAACGGCTTTGTTTATTCAGATATTTTCCAATTTTGCCAACGACTACGGCGATTCGCAAAAGGGAACTGATAACCAGCACCGTGTTGGTCCCAGGCGCACGGTTCAAAGCGGGGAGATCACCCCTGTGCAGATGAAAACAGGCATGGCGGTAATGATCGCCCTTAGCCTGGCTTTTGGCATATGGCTCATAGCAGAAGGGACCAAGGGGCTGGACCTGCGATCTTTTATGCTGTTTCTGGCCTTTGGCATCGCGGCCCTGATAGCTGCCTACAGGTATACAGCGGGAAGTAATCCTTACGGGTACGCCGGGCTGGGCGATATAGCCGTATTTCTGTTCTTTGGAATATTACCCGTTGTTGGCACTTACTTTTTGAACACCCATACCGTCAGCGTGGGAGTAATTCTGCCGGCCATAAGCATTGGGCTATTCAGTACCGGGGTTTTGAACCTGAACAACATGCGCGATATTGAAAATGACCGCAATTCAGGTAAAAAGACCATGGTGGTTAGAATGGGAAGCGTCCGCAGCCGCGGTTACCACAACAGCCTTATCCTGATCGGATGGATGACCGCCTTGGTTTTCGTAGCCATTGTCTATCATTCACCCTGGGAGCTGTTGTTTCTTATTACTTTACCTCTTTTTATACGTGATCTTGTTAAGATTAAAATGATCAAGGAACCAAGGCAGCTGGATCCCTATTTAAAGAAACTGTCGATAGCCACTTTGCTGTTTACTTTGTTGTTTGGGATAGGGATTATATTGGCAATGATATAGAATGGAAAGTAAGATTAAAAAGATAAAAAGAACCTGGTTTATCGATTTATCCAGCTCTCAAAATTTATCTTTGACATTCTGGACAGATGTTTTTCATTTTCAGTAACAAGGATGAGGTTATTGGCTATGGCTGTAGCTCCTATTAACAAATCAAAATCATCTAATATTTTACCAGATTTCCTAAGTCGTGCCTTTTCTTTTGCATAAATATTTAAAGAATTAAATATAGGCAATATGGTTAATTCCTTAGTAAGTCCATCAATCATTTCTTTATTCTCTAATATCCGATTACTACATTCAGCACCATATTTTAATTCCGCTAAAGTTATTTCAGAGATACAGCAGTTTTGAAGCCCCACCTCCTTCAATTTCACATTCAAATTGTATTTTCCTTTTAAAAAGAAAATACAAATATTGGTATCCAATAGATATCTTTCCATTTTAAAAAGCTTCAATTGACCGGTTAAAATTTCTGCTCTCTCTTATTTCTTTAATGATTTCTTCAGCACTTTTATCTGATTTGAAAGCTCCAAAATACTTATCAACCACATCTTCATTCTTAACCACTTCATCAGCTACTGAATTGGATAGTCTGGCAATCAACCTTAGCTTATTCTCCTTGCTAAGGCCGTTTAAAAGTCCAAAATAGTTTTCTATCAATGCTGTACTGGTATTTGATTTCATAATCTGCAATTTTAAACAAATATACTTCTTTTAACGATGCTATTTTCAACAAAGATCTTTGCATTAGTTTAAGAATTGTACGATTCACAAGCTTGCATTTAATTTGTAATTTTAAAAGCTCAAAAGTCAATATAATTATGAAAGCTTCATTCAAAAAATATACCCTTCAGTTTAAGCAGCCCTCGGGTACTTCGCGTGGTGTTTATACCACCCGGGATGTATGGTATATTTTCTTAAATGATGGAACTTATACCGGTATTGGCGAGTGTGCGCCCCTGCCCGATCTGAGCAACGAAAGTCCCCGACAAATGTCACGTAAGCTGCTGCAGGTCTGTGATGAGATCAACTATTTTACACAACTGCCTGAAGACCTGAACCTCTGGCCCTCCATTCGCTTTGGCCTTGAATCGGCGCTGCTGGATTTAAAAAACGGAGGACAGCAAATTCTTTATCCTTCTGCTTTTACCCAAGGCCAGCAGGGTATCCCCATCAACGGGCTGATCTGGATGGGAAGTTCTGAATTTATGAAACAGCAGATACGCGCCAAGCTGGATGCCGGCTTTAGTTGCATCAAGATGAAAATCGGGGCCATTGATTTTGATACAGAACTTTCCCTGCTCAGGGAAATACGGCAGGAGTTTTCGCCCAAGGATATCACCCTGAGGGTAGATGCCAACGGTGCCTGGAGGTACCAGACTGCCCTTGAGAACCTTAAACGCCTGTCGGAGCTTCATATCCATTCCATCGAACAACCTATTGAAACAGGGAGATGGGAAGAAATGACTCTTTTGTGTCGGCAATCCCCTATACCCGTTGCACTGGACGAGGAGCTGATCGGGGTATTCACTACCAAGGAACAGGAGCAGATTGCCCGCCAGATTCATCCTGCCTATTTTATTTTGAAGCCCAGCTTGCATGGCGGGCTGAAAGGATGCCAGCGCTGGATTGATCTGGCTGCCGATAATGACATTGGCTGGTGGATCACCTCTGCCCTTGAATCCAACATAGGGCTGAATGCCATTGCCCAGTGGACTTTTCAACTGAGCATTACGACAGAGCAAGGATTGGGAACCGGGCAGCTTTATACCAATAATATCCACTCGCCCCTTCATATTCAAAAAGACCGGCTTTGGTATCAACCCTCCCAGCCATGGGATTTAAAACCGCTGAACGATGAATAAGCCAGGCGCAATGATCACAATCAATGGAAAGGATTACACCCGCGGGGAACTTTCCTTATTCATTGCACAGAAGCTTTCCCATTCAACCCTTACCCAATGGGAAAACGAGCTTTACTTGTTTTTACAGGAATGGCTAACCGATCAGGATACCATTGGGGCCCAAACATCCGGCAGTACCGGGGTGCCGCAAAGCATCCGGCTTTCAAAAGCCATGATGGAGCAAAGCGCCCAAAGAACCATTGCATATTTCAACTTAAAAAAAGGAGACCGTTTATTGCTGAGCCTGCCCTGCCGGTATATTGCCGGAAAGATGATGGTCATAAGGGCCATTACGGGCCAAATGGATCTTATCACTGTGGACCCATCCCTTGAATCCGATCTTTTACTAAACAGCGCTTTTGACCTGGGGGCTATGGTACCCAACCAGGTTATTAAGTTAATGGAAAGTCCCAATGGCAAAGAAAAGATTGAAAATATCCGCAACCTTTTAATAGGAGGCTCCTCCATACAGCCCTTCCTGGAGGCCCAGGTGAGCGGGTTAAGCAATCAGGTGGTATCTACCTATGGGATGACAGAAACCGCCTCACACATTGCCATTCGCACCCTTTCAGGGCCAAAGCGATCTGAGGTGTATGAATGTCTGCCGGGAATTACTGTAAGTTTAAGTAAAAATGACTGTCTTCAGATTCACTTGCCCGACCAGCAGACCTTTCACACCAAGGATATTGCCGAGATTCTTTCACCTGTCAGGTTCAGCATACTGGGAAGGGCGGATGATGTGATCATTTCCGGGGGTATCAAATACTGGCCCGAAAACCTGGAGAAAAAACTGGAACAGGTCATCGCGGGAAGGTTTGTCATCTCCAGTCTTCCTGATAAAAAACTGGGAGAAAAGCTGGTGCTCGTGATGGAAGGCACCCCTTCAGACAATAAAAATATCAGGCAAAAAATGACCCAATTACTGCCACCATTTGAAAGACCCAAAGATATCTGCTACCTGCATAGTTTCCCTGAAACAGAAAACGGGAAGATTAAAAGAAAAGAAATCAAAAGAAGAATTGGGGAATAGTATAAGGTTTAAGGTTCAGGGGTTAAAGCTGGGCCTGTCTACCTTCATCATTCCCCGGAGGCCTTAAAGACCTTAAGGACTTTAAGGACCTTAAAGCAGGTCTTCGCAGGCCCCATGCCCCTTGCTTTTTTCACCGTTTACCGATTTTAAACTTTTGTTGACCGATGCGCCATACCATTTGGTGAAAGGACCCCTTATCTTTACTTCAAATTAAAAATAGCAAGCAATGGAAAGGCATTATGAACACAAAAGGAATTCAGGCTCATTTTGGGCTTATGTTCTGATCATAGTGGGTATTTTATGGCTGTTAAAGAAAAGCGGCTGGGACATTAACCTGCCCGGCATTGGAGATGTCTTCTCGGCCATGGGCCAATTCTTTAGCAACATGGGCCACTGGTCACACGGATCAGTTGTCCCTATCTTGTTACTGATTGCCGGAATCATTCTCATTGCCGGACGCCGTTTCTGGGGAGCCCTGCTGTTTGTGTTCCTGCTGCTGATCCTATTGCCTCATTTTCTGATTATTCCGGGGATACTGATTGCTCTTTTCTTTCCTATCATTTTAATCATCATAGGAATTATCATCCTGAGCAAGTTGTTCTGAATGACAAAAATGAGGATTTAACCGGTAGTATCAGGGGTTTTACCGATCTGATGGTTGATGATCAGCAGTTAAAAAGTACATTTGTAATCAAGTAAAAAATATATCATGGAACAAAGAAAAAGCGATAAAAGATTTTATTTCGGGATCATCCTTATTGGCATGGGACTGGTATTGATTCTTGAAAAATTAAATCTGATTCCTGACTCGGCGGTTGATGTTATCATGTCATTTCCAATGCTGCTTATTGTAATTGGTGCATTTTCATACATTGGCGGCAATATGAGGGCAGGGATACTTTTTATGATAGCAGGAAGTCTTTTCCTTATCCCAAGATTCCTGGACGATGAGTCAGAAAGGCTGCTCAGGAACATCACCTTTCCATTGATTTTGGTAGCTCTGGGGGTTGTGTTGCTGTTGCGCCAGCGCAACGGAATGAATAGCAGTAAATTCAATATTAACTATAAGGAGACCCGTCCAGGTGAACCTGAGATGAGCATTCTTAACGACTCGTCCCATAACACTTTTGATGATTTTGTGATCTTTGGAGGGCGCGAAATCTTCATTAATTCTCAATCCTTTGCAGGTGGAAAGGCTACTTCCATATTTGGTGGCATGGAATTCGACCTGCGCAAGGCCACCATGGGACCCAACGGGGCGGTGATCGACTGCGTAAGCGTATTCGGGGGCTGCGGATTTAAAATTCCCATGGACTGGAACGTACGCAACGAAGTGACCACCCTTTTTGGCGCTTTTACCGATAAACGGGGAGAGACTTTTAACGAACGCTACTACGATCCTTCCAAGACAGTGGTCATCAAAGGAGTCTCCATATTCGGAGGTGTTGAAGTAAAGCACTTTTAACCGATGAAGCATCCCTTAACAAATAACGTCCGGCTGCTGCTTTCGTATGTCTTGTTTTGGGCTGTCATCTCCATTATCAACACCGCGCTGAATGTGATATGGTATGAGGTACCCCTTACCTATTCACTTTTGGATACCGGGACCAACTACATCTTGTTCCCTGTTTTGGGTTCCAGCATCTGGTACAGCATCCGCTATAATAGCCTGGAAGAGGTAACTGTTGCGCGACTTTTGCTGTTTCACCTGATTGCCGCCTCCATCTTGTGCGCTATCTGGATTTATATCAGCTATGCCATTTTCAGTCCTTTTCTTTCCTCGGGAGATCATACCTTTGAGAAGATGTTGCCCTCAAAGGTCTTTGTTGGGTACCTGATGTATGTGATCAACCTGATTTTCTTTTATGCGGTCAACTATTACCAGACCCTAAGGGAAAAGATACAGAAGGAAGCGGAGTATAAAACCCTGATCCGCGAGGCGGAACTCCAGGCCTTAAAATCACAGATTAACCCCCACTTTCTTTTCAACAGCCTGAATTCCATATCATCGCTCACGATCAGTAATCCCGAGAAAGCACAGGAGATGGTCATTAACCTGTCTTCCTTTATGCGTTATTCCCTGATGCATGAAGAAAAAGAAATGGTCACCTTTTCACGCGAATTAGAAAATATAAAGCTGTATCTTAGCATTGAAAAGGTACGCTTTGGCAAAAAGCTGAATGCTGAATTTATCATCGATGAACATTGCCTGAAGGCCGAGATCCCCAACATGATCCTGCAGCCTTTATTTGAGAATGCCATCAAATACGGAGTGTACGAAACAACGGATATGGTTACAATAAAAACAGTCTGTCAGTGTGAAGGCGGCATATTAAGAATTACTATTACAAACGATTATGATGCTTCCACCCTTAAGCGCAAAGGCGAAGGCATAGGACTGAAGAACATTCGCAAACGCATGGAAATCATCTACAATCAACCTGATTTGGTCCGTTTATCCGATCATAAAACATGTTTTGAAGTTCAACTTATCATCCCACAAAAACAAGCAGTGTCATGAGCGAAAAATTACAAACCCTCATTATTGAAGACGAAGAACTGGCCCGTAACCTTCTGCGCTCCTATTTAAAAGATCACCCAGGCATTGAGATCATTGGCGAATGCGAAAATGGCTTTGACGGGGTAAAAGCCATCAATGAAAAAAAACCCGACCTTGTTTTCCTGGATATCCAGATGCCCAAGATCACCGGCTTTGAAATGATCGAGCTGCTGGACCATAAGCCCCAGATCATCTTTACCACCGCCTACGACCAGTATGCCCTGAAAGCTTTTGAACTGAACGCGGTGGATTACCTGTTGAAGCCTTTCTCCAAAGACCGGATGATGAAAGCCATCGAAAAAGTGGTGCATCATATTGAGCATGAAGAAACCAACATAGATAAGCTTGAAGAACTTTCCAACTTTCGCCCCGGCGAAGCATTCATCGACAGGGTGGTGGTCAAGGACCGCCATAAGATACACATCATCACGGTGGATAAAATCCGGTACATCGAATCACTCGACGACTACGTGATGATCTATACCCAGGATGGCCGGCACATGAAACAAAAGACCATGAAATATTTCGAGACTTACCTGGACCCCAAGAACTTTATCCGCATTCATCGCTCCTTCATTGTGCAGGTGGATAACATTGCCGAGATTCAGCAATACGAAAAAGAAGCCTACGTCGTGATTTTAAAAGATAAAGACAAGACCAAACTGAAAGTCAGCAAAACAGGATACAAGAAAATAAAGGAAGTGCTGCATTTTTAGATCGCGCGAGTCCTATCTGCTTTCAATAAATCATCCAAACAGACAAATAATACGGGGCCCCTTTTGGGGCCTTTTTCGTTAAAAGAAGCCGGTGATGAAAGCTGCTTTAAAAACAGGTACAAATTCTATCGAACTGGTATTGTTCCTCTATCTACATGCTGAACTTAACCAGTTTCTGATACTTTTTAGATACCTTTCTGATACCTAAGGTTACAGAAAGGTATCAGAAAAGTATCAGAAAGGTATCAGAAAAAGGCAAAGTTCAGGGAATGGCAGGCAAATGATCACCATACTATTATTGGCATCCGATAAAACAATGGAAGTTAAGATTGATCAGGGCATACGCTTTAAAAGAAAAAAATAGATATTCACTGTCGCTTAATTAATTGAGAAAGCAGGTGCTGAATCCGGCAGCTCATTTACGGAAAAGAAAGGCAATGTGTATTTTATCCCATTCTTTTCCTATTTTTGTCATTCATTACGGAAGTAGTATGAATGATTGTTACTTAGGTGTATTTCTTTTTAATCCGCTCGTTTTATTTTCAGGAAGTGAAACCGATCCTGAAAAGCTTCAACTGCTTAGGATCATTGCTATATTAGCGGTTCTTCTAGGTTTTTTTATTCTTCGTGAAGTATTAAAATTCTTCCGTCAGCCAGCCAACCGCAGCAGGTTTTTCAGCTTTTATAAAAAAGTAAAACTGGAAGTTACTTTGGAAAAAGACAAGCTTTTTCGTCCTCAGATATTGACCATGACCATCCGCAACCTTGGGAAACAGGATGCTGACTTAAATGCCCCGGTCATTGAATTTCGCAAGATATGGTCAAAAAGGAAATTTAAGGTAAATGGCATTCACGGACAGCAGGTTTATCCGCTGTTTCTTTACCCTGGCCATGTACATCAACTGCAGATTGAAACTATCACCTTTCATCAATACGACCGGTCGATCAAGAGTTATTACTGGGCACGCGTTTATGTTTCTGATGCCGAAGGCCGGCAGTGGAAATCAAACAAAGTGAAGCTACGTAAAAGCATGGTCACCTAAACTTCTTCTGTACCCTTTTTTGTTGAAATAAATAATTATATGCTGGTATCCTGATGAGAGAATGGAAATTTAAGGACATCGACTTTTTGGCATATCCTACCTATGAGGAGGAGGAGCTGGGCGTTACCTATACGAAAAAGATAACAAACATTCGTATTTGGGCCCCTACTGCCAAAAAAGTGGAATTGCGCATCTATGAAAAGAGTATTGGAGGGGAAGCTATCCGGATTGACCAGTTTTTCAAAGCCGACAGGGGAACCTGGACCATTGCCCTGCACGGTGATTTAAAAGGTTATTATTATACGATCAGGGTAAACGACGGAGACTGGCTTAACGAAACACCTGGTATGGATGCCCGGGCAGTGGGAATTAACGGAATGCGAGGCCTGTTCTTTGATCCCAAAGACACCGACCCTGAAGGTTGGCAGGATGATAAACGTGTAACACTGGAAAACCCGGTGGATGCGGTTATCTATGAATTGCATGTACGTGATTTTTCAATAGCTCCATCTTCCGGCATGATAAATAAGGGCAAGTACCTGGCATTTACAGAAGAAGGTACCCTTTCGCCCAAAGGATTGTCCACCGGAATTGACCATCTGAAAGAGCTGGGCATTACCCATGTTCATCTGTTGCCCGTAAATGATTTTTCTTCCGTGGATGAATCAGCTCCCGATAAAATGTACAACTGGGGATATGACCCCCAGAATTACAATGCCCCTGAAGGAAGTTATGCTACCAATCCAAAAGACATTTCCCGTATCAGGGAATTAAAAATGCTCATTCAGTCGCTTCATAAAGCTGGCATTGGGGTTATTTTGGATGTGGTTTACAATCATACCTCTTTTACTACCCGCTCTTATTTTAACCAGACCGTTCCCGGATATTATTACCGGCAAAAGCCTGACGGCAGCTTCTCTGATGCCAGCGGGTGCGGAAATGAACTGGCCTCAGAGCGGCCCATGGTTAGAAAATTTATTTTGGATTCACTGTATTACTGGGCAACAGAATTTCATATTGATGGATTTCGCTTTGATTTGATGGGAATCCTTGACATTCAAACCATGAATAGGATAAGGGCATACATGGATAGCATCTCCTCTTCCATCATCCTGTATGGGGAAGGCTGGACAGCAGATGCGAGTCCACTGCCGGAGACTCAGCGAGCCGTCAAATCCAATGTGGCCAAATTAGAACGCATCGCGGTTTTTAACGATGACTTCCGTGATGGTATCAAGGGGAATAATTTTGTTCCCCGATCCAAAGGTTTTGTAAGCGGCAAGACAGTTCAGGAAGAAAACATCAAGTTTGGCATTACCGGTGCCTGTTTTCATCCCCAGATCGTATATGGGTATGTGGAGCATTCCAAACACCCCTGGGCCACAGAACCATGGCAATGTATCAACTATGCCTCTTGTCATGATAATTATACCCTGTACGACAAGCTGGTTTTGAGCTGCCCTGAAGCTTCCGATGAGGCTTTACAAAGAATGATGATGATGGCAGGGGCTTTGGTGTTAACCTCGCAGGGAATCCCGTTTCTGCATTCGGGAGCTGAAATGGCACGCACCAAGCTGGGCGACCACAACTCCTACAAATCACCCGATCCGATTAACCAGATCGATTGGAACAGAAAGTCGGTGCATTATGAAGTGTTCCAGTATTACCAGGATCTGATTGCCCTTCGTAAAAACCATCCTGCCTTTAGAATGAGAAGCTCCGAGCAGATAAGAGAGCATCTACAGTTTTCAGATAATTATCTGCCCGGGGTAGCCTCCTATGTCTTAACAAATCATGCCAATAATGATCCATGGAAGACCATCCAGGTTATCTTTAACGGAAATAACAAAAGTATCGTGTTCCCCCTAATGGAGAATATCAGATGGAGGATGGTGGCCCATGAAGCCATTATTGATGAGGAAAGCGCCATTTATCCGTTGGGCGGCACCATTGAGGTAGCCGGGATTTCCATGATGATGCTGGTGGAAGACTAATGTTTAAAGTTTAATGTTTCAAGTTTCAAGTGACCTGACCACAGACCACTGATTACTGATCACTAAATTGATGCAGGATTGGCTGTTAATATACTGCCATCAGCAGATCCAGATCTTTGTAGGGCAGGTTAAACCGCTCGGCCAAAGCGGAATTGGTCAGTATGCCGTTATAGATATATACGCCTTTTCTGAATCCTTTTGAATCTTTGATGTAATTGTCAATTCCCCCAATTTCACCAATGGAAATGATAATGGGGATCAGTATGTTACTAAGGGCAATGGAAGCAGTACGGGATACGATGGCTGGCACATTGGGAACACAGAAATGCACTACCCCATGTTCAATAAAGGTAGGGTTGTTCAGGTCGGTAGCCCTGGAAGTTTCAAAACAGCCACCCTGACTAACATTCAGATCGATGATCACGGATCCCTGCTTCATCTTTTTGACCATCTCTTCAGTAATGGAAAATGCGGGGGGCGTGCCAACAGGCATTGCACCCAGCACGGCATCAGCCGATTTCAGGGCCTTTTTAACCACTTTGGGATAGAAAACAGAAGTAAAGATACGTTGCTGCAGCTTTTCTTCCAATCGGCGCAAGGAGTTGATATTATCATCAAAAACCTTTACCATGGCTCCCAGTCCAAGCGCCACACGGGCCGCATACTCGGCCGCAGTTCCCGAGCCCAGAATAACTACCTCGGCAGGAGAGATGCCCGTTACGCTTCCCAACAGAACACCTTTCCCGTTGTGAGACTTGCTCATGTACTCATTGGCAAGGATGATGGAGGTGGTCCCCGAGATCTGGCTCATCAGCTGAACCACCGGCTGGTTGCCATCTTCATCTTCCAGGTATTCATAGGCGATGTTGATCATTCTTTTCTGCATTAGCCTGGAAATGGAATTCTGGCAATGGGCGGTGATCTGTAAATTGGAAATTAAAGCCTGGTGACCTTTTAACTGATCGATTTCCGATTCATCAAATGGGGAAATGCGCAAAACAATGTCACATTCATAAATCTCTTTGCGGTCGGGCATGACCAGGGCACCGGCATTGGTATATTCTTCATCGGAATAGCTGGCCGCCTTACCTGCCTCTTTTTCGATCAGTATTTCATGACCATAGGAAACTAGCAGCTCCACAGCCTGGGGAGTGAGCGGGACCCTGAATTCAACTTTTTCCTTATCACAAGGAATCCCTATTCTAATTTTTTTGCTTTTTCTGCGTACCTCAAGCATCTCCTCCTGTGGCAACAGAAAAGTCGATCGGGAAGTTGCTTTGGTTAGTTTTTCTTTTTTTGTCATGTCCCTATGCTTGAGTTCTTATGAGTTTAAATTATACGCAGAACAATGAAAATATTTACATTTTCTCAGCTTCGAATATACGCCCCCCTTCACTTGTCTCTTTAATATTTATTTCCACGATTCCCTGGGGCAGTAAATCCTGAATCATTTCAGGCCATTCAATAAAACAATAATTTCCACTGTAAATATAATCTTCATAACCCAAATCATACGCTTCTTCGATCTTTTTAATTCGATAAAAGTCAAAATGATAAATGAGCGAGCCATTTTGGGCAGAATATTCATTGATAAGGGCAAAGGTAGGACTGGTAATATTGTCCTTGGATCCCAATTGACGGCACAGGGCTTTGATAAATGTAGTTTTCCCTGCACCCATTGCCCCGTATAAAGCGAATATCCGTTCTTCAGGAAAGGTATCCAATAATTCTTTGGCGGTATCCTGCAAGGCAGATAATCCTTTAATCTGTTTATGGAACATAGATCAGTTTTTTATGCTGCAAATTAATAAAACTTCGCGGAATAATAATAACACTGACTTTTATCAAAGGTTTGGTTGAAAAAAATGTATTACTTTTGATTCATGATAAACCGATTAATTAATAAAATATGAAGTTGCCTCAAAATTTAAAGTACACCAGTGAACACGAATGGATCAGTGTCGAAGGTGATCATGCCGTTGTTGGAATTACTGCTTTTGCCCAGGGTGAATTAGGAGATATCGTCTTTGTAGAAATTGAAACAGTTGGAGAAACACTCGCTAAAGGGGAAGCCTTTGGAACCATTGAAGCGGTGAAAACAGTATCTGACCTATTCATGCCTGTAAGCGGAGAAGTACTGGAAGTAAATCCTGAACTGGAAAGTGCTCCCGAGTTGGTCAATAAAGATGCCTATGGACAAGGATGGCTTATCAAAATAAAGATGGACAACCCGGCAGAACTGGATGATCTGCTGACTGCCGATCAGTACCAGGCAATGCTGGAAGCTTAATAAAAACAAAGCCCTGAAGGATGATCTTCAGGGCTTTGTTTTTGTCTGTTTCGATAAACAAGAAATAAGAAAGTAAATTAGATTGAAGCGTTCCTTTTACATTTCTTATTCCTTATACGATATTTTACATTGTTCATTGGATATTTTTTCTCTTTTCCTTAGGAAATGTCTCTTGCCACTTCACCATGGTAATGAATATCCAATCCTTCTTTTTCTTCCTTTGAAGATACTTTTACCGGCACCAGCCAGTTGATTCCCTTTAAAAGGAATAAGGTAAAGTAAAAACTATAAATAACCGCTACAAGGATGGCAAATATCTGTTTGAGTAACAACCAGATGCTTCCCCCGTTAAACAGCCCGTCAGGCACTGAGGGATTAATGGCGGAAGTGGCAAACAGTCCCACGCAAATAGTGCCAATTACTCCGCCCATACCATGTACGCCCCATACGTCAAGGGCATCATCCCATTCTTTTTTCTCCTTGAATCTGACGGCAAGGTAACAGCCTCCCCCGGCAATGATTCCAATTAAGGCAGCCGACTGTATGGTCACATAACCTGCGGCCGGGGTAATGGTAGCAAGGCCGGCAACGGCCCCGGTCATCAAACCAATAAAGGTTGGCTTCTTTTTGGGTGAATTCCATTCAATTACCAGCCAGGTAACGGCGGCAAAAGAGGCGGCAATGTCTGTATTCAAAAAAGCGGCCACGGTAATATCATTAACTGCCAGTTCACTTCCGGCGTTAAAGCCATACCAGCCAAACCACAAAAGGGCAGTCCCCACTGCTACCAGGGGGATATTATTGGGCGTATGTTTCTTTTCGCGGCGTGCCCCTACATAATAAACCGATGCCAGTGCAGCAAAACCGGCTGTAGCGTGCACTACAATACCTCCGGCAAAGTCCAGAACACCCCAGACAGCCATCAATCCTCCACCCCACACCATATGCACAAAGGGATAATAAACGAAAATCTGCCAGAAGATCAAAAACCAGAAGTAGGCCTTAAAGGAGATGCGGTTGATAAAAGCCCCGGTAATCAAGGCCGGGGTGATGATGGCAAACATCATCTGGTAGGCAATGAAAATATACTCTGGAAAGTTTCTTTCAGGCGAAAATACGGTCCGGGGAGTGATACCATGCAGGAAAGCCTTATCCAGGTTGCCGATGATACCAAAAAAATCAGTTCCATCCTTTAGGTTGCCACTAAAACAAAGCGAGTAGCCAAAAAAGAACCAAAGCACGGTAGTAAGCCCTAAGGAAACGAAACTTTGAATCATGATACTCAGGATATGCTTTTTACTTCCCAATCCTCCATAGAAGAAAGAAAGGCCGGGAGTCATCAACATCACAAGGCTTGTGGCCAGAATCATAAAGGTAGTCAATCCAACATCAAACATACAAATGGGGGTTTATTTATTTGTTTGCAAATGTATATTTTTATTAATATCCCCCACGTATCATAGGGTATTATTTTTATATAAGCATTTATTTTTATTTAAACCCTTATTCCTTAAGGGGTATACATTAATAAAATGTCAATATAATAAACAATTGCCCTAAATTAAGATTAAGGTAACTTTAATTTTACTCAAACGGTAACGCCAGTTTCATCTTTACAAAAACTGCCCCTAATCCCTGCTAATTTTAACCGGATCGAAAATGGGATTCCTATCAATAATATGCTCGCAAAACATAGTTATCAATAATTATATTGTTTAACTTTAACCCCATAAAACCTGTGATCTGAAATGTTAATGAATTGCGTTATAACTACCTTTACCTCCCTTTCAAACGGGCAGCTAACCTGTTTAGCTTCTCTATGGGCAATAAAAAAGCCTGCTTTGGGTAAAGCAGGCTTTTTGAATTATGAGAAAATTTGGTTGTTGAATTATAATGTTTTAGCAACCTCTGTTAGGGTAAAGGCTTCGATAAAGTCGCCGGCTTTAATATTGTTGAAGTTATCAATATTTAACCCGCACTCATAGCCCTTGTTCACTTCTTTCACATCGTCCTTAAAGCGTTTTAACGATCCAAGCTGGCCGGTATAGATCACAATACCATCACGGATCACGCGTACTTTATCTTTTCTGACAATCTTACCATCACGAACGATACAACCGGCAATGGTTCCCACCTTAGTAATATTAAAGGCTTCCATTACTTCTGCTGTTCCGGTGATCTCTTCCTTTATTTCAGGAGAAAGCATTCCTTCCATGGCTGCCTTTATCTCGTTGATGGCATCATAGATGATGGAATACAGTCGAATATCGATCTGTTCCTTTTCTGCAATCTTTCGCGCGCTTACCGATGGTCTAACCTGGAATCCAACGATAATAGCGTTGGAAGCTGTGGCAAGCATGATATCCGATTCCGAGATGGCACCCACGGCTTTGTGGATCACGTTCACCTGTATTTCCGGAGTTGAGAGCTTAATCAATGAATCAGACAATGCTTCGATTGATCCATCCACGTCACCCTTGACGATCAGGTTCAATTCCTGGAAGTTTCCAATGGCAATACGACGCCCGATTTCATCCAGGGTAATATGTTTCTGGGTACGCAGGCCTTGCTCACGAGCCAGCTGCTCACGCTTATTGGCTATGTTGCGTGCCTCACGTTCACTTTCAAGGCTGTGGAATTTATCACCAGCCTGGGGAGCTCCATCCAATCCAAGTACGATCACCGGTTCGGCAGGACCTGCTGAATCTACCCGCTGATTTCTTTCGTTGAACATGGCCTTCACGTGGCCGTAATACTGGCCCGCCAGGATTACATCCCCTACGCGCAGCGTGCCGTTTTGTACCAGCACGGTACAAACAAATCCGCGTCCTTTATCCAGGGTGGATTCAATAACGGTTCCGGTGGCTCTCTTGTTGGGGTTACCTTTTAACTCCAGCATTTCAGCTTCCAGCAATATCTTTTCCAGCAAAAGGTCAACATTTAATCCCGATTTGGCCGAGATATCCTGGCTTTGGTATTTACCACCCCAGTCTTCCACCAGGTAGTTCATTCCGGCCAGCTGTTCCTTTATCCTTTCAGGATTGGCTCCCGGCTTATCGATCTTGTTAATTGCAAATACAATGGGAACACCTGCTGCAGCCGCATGGTTAATAGCTTCTATTGACTGAGGCATGATGGCATCGTCAGCGGCGATGATGATAATGGCAATATCGGTAATCTGGGCTCCACGGGCACGCATGGCGGTAAAAGCCTCGTGACCCGGTGTATCAAGGAATGAGATCTCACGGCCATTTTTCAGTTTCACGTGATATGCCCCAATGTGCTGGGTAATACCCCCGGCCTCTCCGGCAATCACGTTGGTATTACGGATATGGTCAAGCAACGAGGTCTTACCATGGTCAACGTGTCCCATTACCGTTACAATCGGTGCACGGGGCAGCAACTGATCTTCGGTATCTGGTTCTTCTTCGATGGCTACCTGTATTTCGGCGCTTACAAATTCAACCTTATAGCCAAACTCATCAGCTACAATAGCCATGGTTTCAGCATCCAGCCTCTGGTTGATCGATACAAAAAGACCAAGGCTCATACAGGTGGAGATAACGGCAGTAACCGGAACATCCATCATGGTGGCCAGTTCATTAACCGATACGTATTCGGTAACTTTCAATACGTTCTGTTCCGCTGCCTCACGTTCCATTTGGGCGGCAGCCTTATCACTTACCAACTGGCGCTTGTCTTTGCGGTATTTTGATCCCTTTGACTTGGTACCTTTGGTTGTCAGACGGGCCAGCGTATCTTTTATTTGTTTTTGAACATCTTCTTCGCTGACTTCCTTTTTCAGCAATGGACGTTTCTTTAATTTTGATTTATCTTTATCGTGAGCACCAGCGGGAGCATTACCGCCAATGTTTTTGGTAACCACCAGTTTGCGTCTTTCTCCTGCAACCACTGGTTTTTCAACCCCCGTAGCCACTCTCTGCTGCTGCGTTCCAGGAACCGGAGCATCTTTCGAGATACGTTTTCTTTTCTTTTTATTTCTGGACTGTTGCTGAGAAGCATCAAATGAAGATGGTTTCTTTTCAACAGGGATATCTATTTTCCCAACTACCGTAGGACCGGAGAGTCTTTCCACATTGGCCTTGATAACTGTTGGAGCTGTCCTTGCAGGTTCTTTTGCCTCTTCCGGGATGTTTGCTTCCACCGGTTTGGGAGTATCTCTGCGAGAGCGTTCGCGGTCTTTGCGTTCCTCTTCCTTTTGTTTTTTGCTTTTCTTGGCCGGACGGGTCTTTTGATTCAACAGATCAAGATCAATCCTTCCCACCACTTTTACTTCCTCTACTTTGGGAACGTTGGTAGTGATCACTTCCGGCTCTGTGCGCACTTCTTCTTCGGCAATCGGCGCCTTTTCCTCTTTGACAACAGGTTTTTCTTCCTTTTGAACAGCCACCGGTGCTTTTACTTCTTCCTTGGGCAGTTCCACCTTTGGAGCTTCTACTTTTACCGGCTCAGGCTTTACTTCCTCCACCTTCTTTGGCGCTTCTGCCACCGGGGTGGGTTCTACAACCTGTTTTTTCGGTGCAGGCGGAGTTTCCTTGTGTACTGGCTGCTCTTCTTTTTTCTTATGGGCATTCAGGTTCTCCAGGTTAATGGTTCCAATAACTTTTGGAGCTTCAATTTCAGGCCTGCTCACCGAGAAGGTTTCCTCCTTATGCTCATGCTTGGGCGGCTTGGTTTCATGGTGCGGTGCAGGTTCAGGTTTCCGCGTGGCATTTCCTTTGATGATCACTTCGTCATCCTCGTAATCATCTTCTTCAGCATGACGGCCTGTATCTTTTACATCTTCCAGAGAAACCGATTCTTTCGCTCCGCGATGAATCTTCAGGTTTATCTTCTCTGACTCTTTCTTCAGATTAACATCCCCCTTGTATTCCTTCTCCAAAAGATGATAAGCATCTTCCGTAATCTTATTGTTTGGATCTGTATCAATGGCAAATCCTTTCTTGTGCAGGAATTCAACAATTGTTGCAATCCCAACATTAAAATCCCGTGCTACCTTACTTAATCGTTTAATGCTACCTATAACCATAAACCCCTTCAGTTAAATAAACCTCAAAAACATTTTTAAGGAATTAACGATGATGCATTTCTACATTCAAAACTTAAAATGCCCTAATTTTCATGCAATAATAGGAATAAACTGTCAAATTTATTCAAATTCATTTCTAAGAATCCTGAGAACCTCATCGATTGTTTCATCTTCGAGATCAGTTCTCTTTATCAGTTCAGACCTGGAAAGACTCAATACGTTTTTAGCCGTATCGCAGCCTATTGATTTTAATTGATCAATTACCCATCTTTCAATTTCATCGGCAAATTCATCCAGGTTCACATCTTCATCGTCGGGAGCGATCTCACGGTATACATCAATTTCGTAACCTGTAAGCTGGCTGGCCAGACGGATGTTCAACCCTCCCTTGCCGATTGCCATGGACACTTCCTCGGGCTTCAGGTATACATCGGCCCGTTTGGTATCTTCATGCAATTTGATGGAAGAAACCTTGGCCGGATTCAATGCACGCTGAATAAACAGTTGCGTATTGGCCGAGAAGTTTATCACATCAATATTTTCATTGCGCAATTCACGCACGATGCCGTGAATACGCGATCCTTTCATTCCCACGCAAGCCCCTACAGGGTCAATTCGCTCATCGTAAGATTCCACGGCCACCTTGGCCCTTTCGCCCGGAACCCTTACAATCTTTTTGATGGTAATCAAACCATCGAATATCTCGGGCACCTCCAGTTCAAACAATCTTTCCAAAAATACCGGTGAAGTACGCGAGAGAATAATCAAGGGATTATTGTTGCGCAACTCCACTTTATAAACCACTGCCCTCAGGCTGTCGCCTTTTCTGAAATAATCAGAAGGGATCTGTTCGGTTCTTGGCAAGATCAGTTCGTTTCCTTCGTCATCCAGGATCAGGATTTCCTTTTTCCACACCTGGTAAACCTCTCCGGTTACAATGTCCCCGATTTTAGTCTTGTACTTCGAGAAGATCTGGTCCTTTTCCAACTCCATGATCCGGCTGGCCAGGTTCTGACGCAGGTTCAGGATCGCTCTTCGGCCAAACTGTGCCAGTTTTACCTCGTCGGTCACTTCTTCCCCGATTTCATAATCAGCATCGATCTTTTTGGCCTCTTTCAGGGTGATTTGCCGGTTGGGATCTTCAAAATCCTCATCAGCAACCACTTCCCTGTTTCGCCATATCTCAAAGTCTCCCTTATCGATATTAATAATTACGTCGAAGTTTTCATCCGTACCGTAAGTTTTCTGCAGTACATTTTTGAACACATCTTCAAGCACGCTCATCATCGTAGCGCGATCTATGCTTTTAAGCTCCTTAAATTCAGCAAAGGTGTCGATAAGATTAAGCGTCTCCATCTTCTTCCCGATTTTAAAATTTAAATATTTTTTTTGCTTCTTTTATTTCTGAATATTCCAAATGATGGATCCTTGTTACAAGCTCCTTCTTTTTCGATCCTTCCGGCTTCTCCTTGGTGGTCACTTCCAGGTCGATGGCCTGGTCTCCCACTTCGGTGAGCAGCCCTGTCAATTTTTGCCCATTGGTCAGCAGTACTTCAATCTCTTTACCCTGGTTCTTTTTATACTGGCGAACCAGTTTAAAAGGTTCACTCAACCCGGCAGAAAATACCGAGAGTTCAAAATCTTCCGCTTCCCTGTCCAGGTGACTTTCCACGTACCGGCTTATTTCAACAATCTGATTGATGGAAAGGCCTGAATCACTGTCAACCATAATATGGATCTCATTGTTCGATGAAACAGTTACATCCACCAGGAACAGGTCCCCGGTCAATGTTTCATTTACAATGTGCGCTACCTTAGCTTTGTCGATCATATTTTTGTAATAAAATAGGGGACTTTCGATCCCCCTGCATTTGGTTTTTCCAAATTATCGCCACAAAAATAGTAATTTTAATTAAATTGTCAAAATCAATTATTTAAGAAGAATTAAATATAAGAAATCAAGCAGGAGGAATGTCACACACAGATTACAGGTCTGTTTAATAATATAACAACTTCACCTACAATTAAGAAGACTTGATTTTGAATACAACTTTTACCGGCCCGGGCTTTTTGTTATGAGTTTTTAAAGGTTTCGATGCTGAGGGCCGCGTTTTCTCAATCCTGGCCAATAACAAAGTTAAGCGATGATTAATCCTTGTCTTTCTTTTAAAAATCTGGCCTTAACCCCTGAATAAACATTGGATTCCGATTCACAAACCAATAGAAGATCATTGGAAAATTATTCGATGGTCATTAGAAGTTTGTCCATATTTATTCGAAGCATATTCGAATCACCTTCGAACGAACATCGAATAAGAAGCAAAATATAAGGACGGTTCATGGTAGTTTTCAACGGGTATTTTTATACCCGATTCCGTTTCCTTTAATTTATCGCCATGTAAATGGGTGACAGTGATGTCCTTCAGGAGTTCAGGGTTTTCATCTGAAAAGTAAGAATTGAAAGAAAGGACATGTAAAATAAAAAAGTTTCCTACTTTTGTAATCGTTGTCCTAATAAACAGACAATTAACCCATTGAAAACGAATAAGAAAAAAATCATTAATGACCCGGTATTTGGTTTTATCAACATCCGCTCTGAATTAGTTTTTGATTTAATCGAACACCCTTATTTTCAACGATTACGGCGAATAAAGCAATTGGGCCTTTCCTCGATGGTCTATCCCGGGGCCAACCATACCCGCTTTGAACATGCCCTGGGAGCGCTTCATTTGATGCGTTCAGCCATTGGTATTTTGCGCCTGAAAGGACAGGACATCACCGATGAGGAGGCCGATGCGGTAACTGTCGCCATCTTGCTGCACGACATTGGTCATGGCCCGTTCTCCCATGTGCTGGAGTGTACCCTGGTGCCGGGCGTTTCACACGAGAAAATCTCCTTGCTGCTGATGCAGGAACTGAACCGCCGCTTTGACAACAAGCTGGAGTTGGCCATTCAGATTTTCACCGACAAGTATCCCAAGCATTTTTTACATCAGCTGGTATCCTCTCAGCTGGACATGGACCGGCTGGATTATTTGAGCCGCGACAGTTTCTTCTCCGGGGTATCGGAAGGGGTGATCAGTTCGGAAAGAATTATCAAGATGCTGAACGTTAAAAATGATGAACTGGTAGTAGAATACAAGGGCATCTACTCGGTGGAAAACTTTCTGATAGCCCGAAGGCTGATGTATTGGCAGGTATATCTGCACAAAACGGTCCTGTCGGCTGAATATCTTTTGATCAATGTGCTGGTTCGGGCCAGGGAACTTGCCTTAAACGGAGAGGATTTGTTTGCCACCCCCGTGCTGAAAGCTTTTCTTACCCGCAATATTTCATTGGAGGATTTTACCAACAATGTAATCATTGCCCGAAGGCCTGCCCTGGATCTTTTTGCCTCCCTGGATGACAATGATATCATTTCCTCGATCAAAGAGTGGCAAAACCATAGCGATCAAATTTTATCCTATCTCTCCACGTGTATTATCAACCGGCGTTTATTCAAAATAAAAATGAGTAAAAAGCCCATTGCAGAGCATAAAATACAGGAACTGAAAGAAAAAATATGCCGGCATTTTAACATCTGTAACGACGATCTGCGTTATTTTATCATCTCGGATATGATCTCCAACAACGCTTACAACAAAGTCTCGAATGATAAAATAAATGTCTTGTTTAAAAACAATAAAGTAAGCGATATTGCTGATGCATCGGATATAAATCTGAGTGCATTTTCTGAAACTGTAAGGAAATATTTTATCTGTTACCCGAAAGAATTGGACATTAA
>DATGYU010000233.1:0-27043 GCA_035297625.1 Prolixibacteraceae bacterium | reverse complement strand
ATGTACATCATTCATTCAAATTCCTTATTTTATATAATGCAATTGCTGCATGATATATAGCTACTTGTGCTAAACCTTTACTTAAATTTTGCCCATGCACTGCTCTATTGCTTACATGAATTGTGTATTCTAAATTTCTTGAAATATCAGTGTTTATTATCCCATTTTGCTTAAGGTATAATATAAGTTGTGTCATATTGGAAATTTTATCTATTGATAAATTGTTCTTTTTAGCTAAATTTCTCAACTCAATTTCTATATATCTCCTTAAGCGAGCCAATGCATTCCAGGGTTCTCCATAATTCAATTCATTAATAATTTTGTCAAACTCATCTCCTAATTTACCTTCATATGGAAAGTCTTTAAGCGTTTGACTACTTTCTTTTGTTAGTTTTTCTGATTCTTTATTCTCTTCAGTCTCTTTATTAATTTGTTCTTCTGTTCCAACAAATTGAGTTAGTTTATTAATAAGTATATCTATTCGCTTATTAATATCCTTATTATCAACGTAATCTGATATAGTTAATTGCCCTATTTCAGTGTCTAAATAGGTTCCAAGATCCTTAATATTTGAAGTTTCCAGTAAAGTCTCGAAATTCTTTTCTTTAAGCATTTCAAGTATTAATCCCTGTTGATATTTAGAATATAAGTAAGAAACAAGCGATGCTAAAACAGATAATAAAGATGCAGCAGCAGCAGTAGAACTAAATATTTTTAAAATATCATTCATAATATTATCTATTTAAAACATTACGATAAAGCGTTAAAAAAGGTTTTATTTTTTTGAGCCTATTCAAAAGTGTTATTGCTGCAATGTATTTTTTTCCAATTTTCCTTAAGATAGATAGTTCATAAATCCCATATGTCATGGATAATAAGGAAAAGAATAATGGAAAAATCATCATCCATTTATCAACTTTAATTTCACTCTTATAATATGCAATAGCTAATGTAATAATCAATGAAACAGCAATACTTAGTGTTCCCTTAATAATCATGATTTTTCTTTCATTATACCAGTCATAGACCTTTTTTAGTTCAGCATCAGGGTCTACAACATCTTGTGTCGCCAAGTCAATTATCTCTTTGATATTAATGTCTTTCATATTATTATTTTGTAGCTAATGTCTGTATAACCGCCATATTGTTGTTCATTTCTTTATTACCATCCTAAACATCTTGTGTAGAATTTCAATTTTAGTAATTGTCATTTCCATTCTCCTGTTTCCTCTCTCCCGCCCCTAACTCCCCAGCTCCAACTGGTTCTTCACCAAATGATAATAGGCACCCTTGCCTACTGTCAGCTCTTCATGGCTTCCTCTTTCAACAATCTGACCTTTTTCCAACACGATGATCTGGTCGGCATTTCGTACCGTACTTAGGCGGTGAGCCACCACCACTACTGTTTTTCCTGAGAAGAATTCATCCAAATTACCAAGGATCACCCTTTCGTTGTTAGCGTCCAAAGCGTTGGTAGCCTCGTCAAAATAGATGAAATCCGGGTTTTTGTAAATAGCACGGGCAATCAGGATACGCTGCTTTTGTCCCTGGCTAAGCCCTACGCCTTCCGAGCCAATGATGGTATTATAACTTAACGGCAGTCCTTCAATAAATTCGCGGATATTGGCCATCCTGACCGCATAATGAAGTTTAGTCTTGTCAATATCCTCATCCCCAATGGCAATGTTGTTGGCGATGGTATCCGAAAAAATAAACCCATCCTGCATCACGGCACCGCATTTGCTGCGCCACCAGTTCTGCCGGTAATTCGACAAATCGGTCTCCCCTATCTTGATGCTTCCCGAAGTGGGCGGGTAAAAGCCAAGCAATAATTTCACAAGGGTGGTCTTTCCGCTTCCGCTGGTACCCACAATGGCAGTGACTTTCCCCTGCGGAATGGTCAGGTTGATATGATTTAACACTTTGGGAGACTGAGGCCCTTCGTACTGGAAAACCAAATCATGAATATTGATATCTGCCGATGATGGCAAATGATCCAGTTTACCTACCTGGTTTTCCTCTTCATCCGTATGCACATGAATTTCGCTTAAACGCTCCAGGCTGATCTTGGCATCCTGTGAAACCTGCACAAATTCAATCATCTGGTCCAGCGGACTGTTCATCTGCCCGATGATATACTGAACGGCCAGCATCATACCCAGGGTCATATCGCCATGCACAACCGCCGTTGCTGCCAAAACAGTAATGATGATATTTTTGGATTCATTGATAAAAACCGATCCTGCCTGTTGGTATTGCTGCAGCGACAAACTGCTGATATTGACCTTAAAAAGCCTGGCCTGGATGCGCTCCCACTCCCACCGTTTCTGGCGTTCATAGTTGTTGAGCTTGATTTCCTGCATCCCGTTGATCAGCTGAATCAGCTTACTCTGATTATCCGAAAGCTGGGTAAAGCGTTTATAATCCAACTCCCTTCTTTTCTTCAGAAACAGGAAAATCCATCCGATATAAAGCACTGAGCCCATTAGAAATACTCCAAATATCAGCCAGTTGTAGATGGCCAGTACAATGCTAAAAATCAAAATATTGAATACAGAGAAAACTACATTAATCGACTGGGAAGTCAAGAACCTTTCAATTCGTTTGTGGTCCCCGATGCGCTGAAGCAAATCGCCAATCATCTTGGTATCAAAAAACCCGATGGGCAGCTTCATCAGCTTGATCAAAAAGTCGGAGATGATGCTAATGTTGACCCTTGTACTGATGTGAAGTAAAATCCATGACCTAATAAAATCTACCGTCATTCTACTGATGAACAGCATCATCTGTGCCACCAGGATCAAATAGATAAAGTTGATGTCCTGGGTGTTGATACCCACATCCACGATGCTCTGGGTCAAAAAAGGAAAGATCAGCTGCAGGATACTTCCCGCCAAAAAGCCCAATACCAGCTGACCGATTAATCTTTTGTGAGGCTTAAGGTATTTCAGCAGAAAACGAAAGTCACTTCTTTTGTGCTGTTCGTCCTCCAGGTCAAAAAACTTAGGCGTTGGATCAAACATCAGGCAGATGCCCTTTTGTTCACCCTGTTTGACAGTTGCCAGCCAGTGCTTTTTAAACTCCTCCACCGAATATTTTACCAGTCCGAAAGCCGGGTCAGCCACATAGACAGTACCTTTACGGATTTTATAAACCACCACAAAATGCAGATGGTCCCAGTGTACCACACAGGGCTTGGGGACTTCCAGCAACTGCTCCATGGTAACGCGGGCCCCTATGGTGCGAAAACCGATGGCTTCGGCCGCTTCACTAAGGCCAAGCAGAGATACCCCCTCGCGTGAGATATGCGATAAGGTACGTAATTTCTGAAGGGAATAAGTCTTACCGTAAAAGGCGGCAATCATGCGAAGGCATGAAGGTCCGCAATCCATCGCATCGTATTGTTTAAAGAAGGGAAATCCGGCCATAGCAAATCATAAATGCTCAAAAATAACAGAAATATGAGATCAATCTAAAAAGAGGGTGGATAAAAATACAATGATGGGTCCTGCTCTTTTTCTTTAGGTGAAATTCCCATACCCCATGGATCAAAAATACCTGTTGGGAAAACCTCCAAAATAAGTGATATGTATATATGCGAATCAAGGGTTAAGCAGGTCGTGCTAAAAAACTCAACATGGCTGGTATTTGATGCATCCATCTTTTCCGATAAATAATCCATAGCTTACCATCAAAGTTCAGGATAAAGTAATATCCCGGATGAATCACATTTGCTATTTAAATACTATTGATATACTATTGTAATACTAAAACATTTATTTTAGTATTACAATAGTATATCAATAGTACTTTATATGCATATCTGGTCCAAATGGATTTACTATTTTTAGGAAGGAGTTTATTATTTTACTGGTAGTTGGTATGATCCTATTTAAACGGCTGGTACCCGGGCCAAATTACCAGACAAACCCTTGTTAAGCGGTCACTTGTCTTCCAGTAGAATACGTGTCTATCTTTAAATTTCAACCCTTGATTCGCATTAATACGTAGTCAGGCCTGTTCACAAAGTTGACGATAATATTTTATAGCACTTAAGATGGATTATTCATTTATAAACCTATAATGAGGAAAATACCTAAAAACAAGTAGTGCAGTTGTTTTCCAGATTATCTTATAGAAACAACTGGATTTTTTACCTATTTTTGCTTTAAAATAAAGTAACATCTTTTCACAATGGTAAAACTCAAGCATGGGTTTAAAGGGGAACGGTCGATTATTCTACCCCCCTTTGTAGTGGAGGAATTAAAGACAGAAATCTTAACAAAAGAACTCTACATCACCGATTTGGGTTACTACCCCCAGGCCAAGTTTCACTTTCGGGAAAGGAGTGAGAAAGAATCCCAACAGTATATTCTTATTTATTGTGTGGAAGGAGAAGGATGGTTTATTTTAAATAACCACAAGCATATTGTCAGGCAATTTCAGTTTTTTATTCTTCCCAAAGGTCATGCCCATTCCTATGGCAGCAATGCCGATCATCCATGGACCATATACTGGATTCATTTTGACGGGGAGCATGCCCGCTTTTTTGCAGAAGGATTTAATAAACCTACGGAAGTTTCACCGAGTCTTAATTCAAGAATTGAAGAACGTATTGATTTGTTTGATGAAATTTTCAGTACTCTTAGCAAGGGATACAGTAAAAACAACCTGATATACGCCACCACCAGCCTGTTTCATTTTCTAGGCTCCATGAAGTTTTTAGGAGAATACCGTGAGAATGCAAAGACGACCGACAAGACCCAGCAAACCGTTGATGTGGCCATCCATTACATGAGAGAAAACATTGAACGCAAATTAACCAGTCAGGATCTTGCCGAACATGTAGGATTTTCGCCTTCCCGCTTTTCCCTTTTATTTCAGCAAAAAACCGGTTATCCTCCTTTAAAATACTTTAATCAGCTAAAGATTCAAAAGGCTTGTCATTATCTTGATTTTACCGACATGAAAGTAAATCAGATCAGCCCAAAGCTAGGTTTTGATGATGCGTTTTATTTTACACGGATATTTACAAAAATCATGGGGATCTCCCCTACCGAATACAGGGCTAAGAAAAAAGGATAAGATTACTGGAAAAGAAAAAGACCAACAACACAAAACGCCAATCCATCAGGCTAAAAAAAGGCAACCGTAAAAAACGATTGCCTTAATTATTTTAATTATCCTTTAGGAGGTTTATTCAACTTTTACAAAAACCGGAATGATCCGCACATTCATATTTACATCAGTTACTGTCAGGGTTATCTTATGATAGGACTGCGTAATTTTCATGGAAGAGCCGTCATTGAAATAATAGTTCTCCAGCCAGGGATCGGTCACTGCATTTTGAGGTACCACCACCTGGGCGGTGAAAGTATACTGCTTCGGTTTCAGGGGGATATCCCCATCCGGGTTGGTAAAGTTGATATATTTTGAAAACAGCCAGTTGCCGTAGCTCATCTCCGCGGTTTTCAGGGCTACATTATCACTGATATCCACACTAATATCGATAGTCGATCCTTTAGAGGCTGTAACGGTGGGTAAAGTGATCACCTCCATATTGGTTTGCGGCACCACTCCCCAGAGCAACAACGAGGCGATGTTGTCGTCAATCACCTTGGTTTGCCCATTGGCCGTCAGGGTCAGGTTTTTGCAATCGGGCACTTGGTGATCCAGTCCATTGCTGGTATCTTCTGATGACTCGCAGGCGGTCATTGCCAATGCCAGTAGTATCAGGACGATATTGAATATATTCTTCATAGGTCATTGTATTTCTTTGTGAATAACTATAAAAACGCTTATTCCCAGCCCGGATTTTGAAGGATGGTCTTACCGGCACTCCTGTATTTCAGGATTTCCTTGCGTGGAATGGGATACCAGTACATTTTAGGATCGAACACACGGTTATCGGCCTCAAAAACGGTATAGGTAAAATTGCCGGTTTCCTCCCTGGTAATTTTCATTCCTTTCACGGGTTGGTTCAATACGGTTTCGGCATCTTTCCAGCGTCTTAAATCCCAGAAGCGGTGTTCTTCAAAGGCCAGTTCCAGTCGTCGTTCCCGTTTGATGTAATTGCGCATTTCCGCCTGGTCTTTCAGCAGGGCCTTGTCCGAACTGTCAAAAGGCCTTAGGTTGGCGCGGTTTCTTAACAGGTCGAGGGCGTTAAAGATAGCGGTTGCATTTCCTGCGTTGTCACTTTCGTTGAGGGCCTCGGCATAGTTAAGCAAAATCTCGGCGTAGCGCATAAATACCCATCCACGAAGGCTGGTGTTCCCCTTTGCAAGATCCAGCGACTGATCGACAAATTTACTCATATAATAGCCGCTTTTAGTAGCTGTTGGAGAAGAGAACAAACCATCTTTACCGCCCACATAAGCATTGACGGTGGTATCTTTTAAACGGCTGCCGTTGAAGAAAACGGTATATTTCAGCCGGTCTTCCCTTTTCTTTGCATTCTTCAGGCTATAAGGGTCGGCAGGATCGTAATCTGCCATACGGTTCTTATAGGTCTTTGCAGTCATTCCAAAAGCCTGTACCAAATCCTCGGTAGGGTTCATATATCCAAGTCCCTGGTAGCTTACCGGGTAGTTATAGGATTCGATATCATTCCTGTTAACCGCCCTGGCGGCAAAGATAATCTCGTTGTTGTACAGCGAAGTAAAGATGGTACTCAATGTTCCAAGGGTGTATTTCTTGGAATCGATGATCACTTTTGCAGCATTGGCAGCCTTTACCCATTTTTCCTTATCGTTGGAAGGGTTGTTCAAAGGGCTTGCGGCATAGAGCAGTACCCTTGACTTCAATGCCAATGCAGTCCAACTAATCGGACGGCCTTTATAACTGTCATCAGGAGTTGCGGATGGCATCAAGGCGGCGGCTTCATCAAAATCACGCACAATGGAATCAACGGCCTGGTCATAGGGACACTGAACCCCTGAGAACAATTCTTCTTCATTAAACGGATCCAGTACCTTGCTGATGTAAAAGATGTTTCCGTAGCGCTTGAGTAATTCAAAATGAAAGAAAGCCCTTAAGAACAAGGCCTGTCCTTTATAGTAATTCCGAACCTGTACGCCGTCTTTTGTTTCCGGTATACTGTTGGAAGTAGTAATAACCCCCTCTGGTCCCAGCTCTTTCAAAAAGATGTTGCACTTGCGGATGCCACGGTACATCGTATCCCACACATCGTCGGGATTGGTGGTTGCATTGATGGCATTTTTATTGAAAAGATTGATGGGAGATCCCGCATTGGAACATACCGCCTCGTCACTGGCAGCGGCCAGCATGGCACCGCCAAAACGGGAATATCCGTCGGGCAACTGATTATAGATGTTATTCAAAAACCCCGGGGCGTAGTGTACATCCGAGAAGATCTGCTGATAACTCAGCTTGGTATCCACTTCAACGTCCTTTTCCAGGTAATCCTTACAGGAGAAGGTAAAAAACAAAGAAAGTACCAGTAGCTTAGTAATTATTTTTTTCATTTTATTCATCCTGTTTAAAATTTGAGGTTAGCGCCAATATTGATCACCCGGACTTCAGGATACAGGGTGACCCCGGCATTGGGTATCTCGGGGCTCACATTGTACTTTTTCATAGTATCGAATGAAAACAGGTTGTATCCATTGACAAAGAATCTCACATCATTAATATTTGCCTTGCTCAACAATTTCTTGGGTAAGCTATAGCCTATTTCCATGGTCTGGATTCTTAAATAATCAAGCTCTTTCAGCCATAGTGATGAAGGTTGGTAGTTGTGGGCATTCAACTGGGTTGTTAAACGCGGATAGATAGGATTTTCGCTTACCCCCCATGAATTGTCGGCCACCTCCGTGGTAATATTGTTATTGTCCTGCATGCCCCAGAATACGTTGTTATTCATGAATAGCGAGCGGTTGGCAATACCGGTCAACAGCACGTTGAAGTCAAAGCCTTTGAAGCCTAATCCAAGGGTCAGGCCAAAGTTATATTCCGGAACCGATGGATTGCCCATGGGCACATAGTCCTGGCTGTCGATCACTCCATCCCCATTCTGATCAATGTATTTGACATCGCCCGGTTGGTTGGTACCATAAGAAGATTTTGCATAGGAATCAATATCGGCCTGGTCTTTGAAAAACTTATCAGGACTTACTGCCAGACCCCATTGCTGCATCACCTCCTGGCCGGTCCTGTATTCCCATGGGTTCATGCCTGCCACTTCTTCCTGTGCGGTAATCTTATTGGTGGTATATGAGATATTTCCCTGAACCAGATATGAGAAATCACCGATTTTCTTACTGTGTTTCAGTACTATTTCAAAGCCCTTGCTCAGAACAGAGCCATTGTTCTCGTAAGGTAAGTCCTGTCCAATAAAACTTGGCAGGGTATTCCACCTTCCGGTAATAATCTGGCTGCGGTCGTTATGGAAAACATCCACATCCACTTCCAGGGCTTTGAATAAGCCAATTTCAAGGCCAATATTGCCATTTAACGACTCTTCCCATGTCAGGGTTGGATTGGCAATTCTTCCTTCATAAGCGCCATCTGTTCCGGCAGTACCGAAATAATAGCCATTGCCCGAATAATATTTTTCCTCATAGGGGAAGCGATACCCGATACCAATATTGGAGTTACCCACCTTGCCGTAAGAACCGCGCAATTTAAGGAAGCTCAAGGTCTTGCTGTCTTTTAAAAAGCTTTCATTGGAGATTACCCATGCAGCCGAAAGGGTGGGAAAGAATCCAAATCTACGATCCTTGGCAAAGTTTTCTGAACCGTTGTAGGCAAAGCCAAATTCGGCAGTATAACGTTTATCATAGGAGTAGGTAGCCCTTCCAAAGACACCCTGGTTGCGGAAATCCGGGTTGTCGCCTTCAACCGATTCGGACGATTGCATGTATTTTACATCTCCGGCAAGGTGATTTACCCCCAGGGTACGGTCGTATGACAGGCCAAACATGTAATTGAGCATCAGCCCAAAGGTGTTGTCCCAGCCTGAATAACCCAAATCAATACTGGTACCTTCCCCAAACTGGGTATAGGTATTATCGGCATTCTGCTGGTAAACGGCATAGGATTGATTTTTTGAACGGCCATAGTTCTTGGTGGCATCAAAGCCAAAAAGGGCATTGGCCGACAGGCCTTTTAGGATACCATCCAGTTTAAGGTCCGCTGTAGTGGTTCCCTGGATATAGCGGGCAAAGCGATCCTGGAATCCGCTTCGGGCAATCATGCCATATGGATTGTATTTATAGATGGCCGATCCTGCCAGTGACTGATCCTCGTTAAAGATGGGCATAGTGGCAGGCAGTTTTGACAAGGCCGAAATGATTGTACCTGCGCCGGTATTGGGCACATGGCGGTTTTCAACCCTGCCCCCAAGGTTTACCCCAACCTTAAATGTTTTACTCACATTGACATCTACAGCCGTCCTGAAATTGTAACGGGAGAAGTCGTTCTGGGTCGAGAACCCTGAATTTTCCTGGCTATAGTTATACAACCCTTTTTGATCGAGCACGCCAAGCATCACGTAATACTGGGCAATTTCAGTACCACCGCGAAATGACAGCTTGTACGACTGTTGAGGAGCGCTGCTCTTGATAAAAGAATCGTACCAATCGGTGTTGGGATACAGATACAGGTTGCTGCCGTTATAATTGTCAGGATTATTCCTTGGGTCACTCATGAAAAGGGAGTTAAACTCCGGATCGCTCAATTTACTGTAATCATTGCGTAAGGCCAGGTTACGGTAAGTAACATACTGCTGTGCATTGGCATATTTGGGTAAGCGGGTAGCCGACTGCATTCCATACTGGGCCGTGAGGGAAACTTCCGGTTTACCGATAAAGCCTTTTTTGGTAGTAACCAAAATTACCCCGTTTGCACCACGCATTCCATACTGGGCAGTAGCTGCGGCATCTTTCAGGATGGTGAAGGTTTCTATTTCTTCAGGATCCAGCTGGGTAAAGTCACGCTCTACATTGTCGACCATCACCAGCGGAGATGCTCCTCCTCCAAAGGTCTGTACCCCGCGAATGAAGATATTGGGCTGATCCCATCCGGGCTCTGCACCCACGGTACGCAAAACGGTAAGCCCGGAGCCAAGGCCCTGGATGGCGTTTCCCAAAGTAGATACCGGGGCTTTGGATAAATCCTCGGCTGAGATGGTGGAGATAGCAGAGGTAAGTTCCGATTGGGAACGCACCCCGTAGGCTACATTGTAAACAGGCTCCGGATTTTCCTTCAGAAGCTGTATGGTTAAAGCATTGTTATTGGTCAATGGGTGTTGCTGCTGCAGGTATCCGATTTTGCTAAATAAAAGTACTTTGCCCAAAGGAGCCGATAAGGTAAAATCACCGCTATTATCGGTAGATACCTGGGTAAATTCATCAAGTACGGATACAGTTACTTTGTCAATTGGGTTTCCCGACTGGTCTGTGACCCTCCCGCTGATGACAGTAGCTTCCTGTGCAAAGGTAATCATGGACAGGAAAATAAGCATCAGGAGCAATATTGCCGGTTTATTCTTAAGTGTCATCATAATTTTTTTCATATTTCAAATGTGACTGGATAGGTTAGTAACCGGGGTTTTGGACAAACAATGGATTTTTGTACATCTCACCCAATGGTATCTGGTACAGGTTATTGTTTGGCTGATAGATACGGGTAAAATACACTTCTTCATTATAAGTGACCGTATTGCCTGTTTTGGTAATGACCATACGGTTGAAAGGACCTCCAAACCATTTAGTGGCTAACTCACCTTCCTCGCCGCCACTCCAGCGACGGGCATCCCACCAGCGGTGTTCTTCAAAGCTCAATTCAATGGCTCTTTCACGCTGAATACGCTGACGCATTGATTTCTTGTCACTTGTTAATTCTACAGGTAGCTCTACCACACCGGAGCGGGCTCTTACCGTATTAACCGCTTCTCTTACGGCCGCAGTTGGACCGTCCACCTCATTCATGGCCTCGGCATAGTTTAAATACATCTCTGCCAGTCGGAAGAAGATCCAGTTGTGGTATGCTGTCGTTGAGGAAGCTTTTTTAATTTCTTCCGGCACATATTTGCGAACAAAGTAACCCGTCAAAAAGGTACCTGCCGGAAATTGAAGCGTAGAGGTGGAAAGGTCCATTTTAACACCTTGCCAGGTGCTTCCGTGGTAAATGATGGTCTTGTAAAAACGGGGGTCTCTGTTGGCATAAGGATTTGCAGGATCATAATTGGAACCGGCCTCATCGATATATTTTCCATTGGACATTTCAAACAGGTTAACAAAAGCCTGGGTAGGCTGAACCGCTCCTGCTCCTCCAAAATCACCGCTTGGCATCCATACATTGATTTCATTGCTGTTAAAGCCTACGGGAGCTTCATGCTTATAGAAGATAATCTCACGGTTGCCTTGTTCCCGACGTTTAAAGAACAGCTTTTCGTAATCATCGGCTTTATTGGATGCATTGGTCTGATACAATTCATAGGCAGGAGCGCCTGTTTCATCTTTCAGGTCAATAACCGCCTTTGCAGCTTCGGCGGCCTTTAACCACCAGGTTTTGCCATCCTTATCCATCCAGTCATCTACTGATCCGCCCATTCCCCACAAGCCGGTCTTTTGACTGAAAAGCGGGCTGGCAGCATAAAGCAATACGCGGGCTTTTAAAGCCATGGCAGCCCCTTTGGTGGCACGACCATATTCATTGGTATTCAGGGATACGGGCAGTGAACTTATGGCCTTATTTAGGTCTCCCATGATAAATGCAAAGCAGTCACGGTAAGAATCACGCGGACGCATCAGATTATCACCGGGAACAAATAAATCCTTTTCGGTCATGATTGGCATTCCGCCAAAGCGTTTCAGCATTTCATTGAAATAGAAAGCCCTTAGGAAATATACTTCTCCCATCATCTGATCCTTGGTTTTGCTATCAGGAAAAGGAATTCGTTCGGCATTCTTAAGAAATAGATTGGCTTTGCGAATGGCAGTATAATAGAAACTGATATTGGCATCCAGCCCGTTGTAATTGCCCATGTTGAATCCTTTGGTGCCATGATAACCGGCATTGGATTCAGACTCATCGGAAGCGGAGGATAATGGAACAGGCTGAAAGCTGCCCACTGCATTAAAGCGGCTGGTAAGCCCACTGTAGATGTCGGCCTGAAAGCGCTGGGCATTTAAAAAGTCGGTAAACACTTTATCTTCATCCAGGTTCACCTTCGGTGCAAGTTCTAAAAAATCATCACAGGACATTAGCCCCAACAGGAACACCAGGATAATATATTTAATATTCTTCATCTTGATTTTCTATTAAAAGTTAACATTCACACCCAGGTTGAAAGCTCGGGTGGCAGGCATGCGCCCCCCTCTGGTATCACGGTTATCCGGATCGATGTATTTTTCCACGGACCACATGTATGGGTTAATAGCCGACAGATAAACGCGAACACCGGTCATCCTTGCTCTTTTTATTAGAGAAGAAGGTAAACTATAGCCCAGTTCCACGTTTTTTAAACGTACATAAGTTCCGGAGCCTGCTTCATAAGTAGAATAATATCTTTCGTTGTTGATCCAAGATTTGCCATAGAAACGGGTAAACTGAGCCTGGTCGGCAATTTCTGGAGCCCAGTAGTTGTTATGCTTCTCAAACACATTGTCGTTGTTGGAGAAGGCCCACATAATTTCCCACTGTTTCATAAACAGCGAATGGGTAGATCCCTGGAACAATACCGAGAAATCAAAAGCTTTCCAAGTACCTCCTACGGTTACCCCATACTGCATTTCAGGTACAGTACCATATCCCTGACGATAAGCATCAGCCTGATTGATAACCCCGTCATTATTGAAGTCCTGGAATTTCAAGTCACCGGGAATGATTTCTATATTACCAGGGATACCATTGTTATTGCCCAGTTGAGTTGGACTGGCCATAATTTCTTCATAGCTGGTAAAATAACCTGTATTGTTCCACATCAAAGGAGTTCCGATTGGGTAACCTTCTTCCTTTTGATAAGGCAATAAACCAAGGGGATCGGCCTTTTTCAACACCTTGTTCCTGTTATAGGTAAGGTTGCCTTTTACAAAATAATTGAAGTTCTTATTGATTCGAAGGTTGTGAGATAATTCAAGTTCAAAACCTTTATTTTCAGTTTCCCCAATATTAGCTACTTTAAACTCGGCACCCACATATTCAGGTTTTACTGCATCAATATTGGTAAGGATCTTATTCCTGAATTCATAAAAATAATCAAAGTTGATCCCAAATAATCCTTTAAAAAATTCAGTTTCTATCCCAAGGTTCTGTTTGCGGGCAACTTCCCAGGTAGTATTTTTATTGGCGATAGCACCCTGGGCAATTCCGTTAAAATAATTATCTCCTGTTCCAAAAGTATATCCGCCGCCATTTGAGAATTCCTGCAGGAAAATAAAGCGGTCAGTGCTTTTATCATTTCCAACCCAACCCAGTGATCCACGTACTTTCAAATGGGTGATCACTTTACCCAAATCTGTATTGGCAATGAAGTTTTCATTGCTTGCCAGCCAGCCTAATGCAAAGGCAGGGAAGAGGCCATACCGATTATTTTTAGGAAAGTTTTCAGAGCCATTGTATCCCACATTAAATTCACCAAAATAACGTTTGTCAAAATCGTAAGTTATTCGTCCAACTAAACCCTGATCGGCAAAAGCTACTTCCGCATTTCTTGTCAGCTTGTTGCGGTTGGCTAAAAACAAAGCCGTAATGGTGTTTTTACCAAACGTACGGTCATAATTGATGCCGGCTTCTATATAGAATTTGTACCAGTTGTTATTTTTTTGCACTCCTGCATAAGATAAAGGCCTGTTTTCGCCAAATATCTGATAGGTATCTGATGGCATGTCATAGACATATTCAGCGGTAGATTTCGACCATGAGCGGCCTACTTCTCCCTGATTGTCGAATGAAACCTGGCTTTTGGCCGAGAGGCCTTTGGTAATAAAATCAAGCTTGTAATTCAGGGCAAAGCTGGATTCAAGGGTGCTGGTGACATCTTTATAAATAGATGCTTCCTTTAAGCTTTTCACAATATTATTTCCTGTACCGGCATAGGATCCATCCGGATTATAAATTGGGTAAGCTCTACCGGAAATTGCAAAGGCTCCCCGATAAACATTCCAACTGTTCCAGATCGTAGTGCTGGGCGAATTATTATTCTCAACCCTTGATCCAATGTTCAGTGAGGCTGTCAAATTTTTGGTAACATCCACATCAAGGTTACTTCTAAAATTAAACCTTGAATATTTGGTAAGGTCATCATTTTGGTAAAATCCGTTCTGGTCGATAAAACCTCCGGAGATAAAATATCTTACAGTTTTCGTTCCACCGGATACATTTACATTGTATTGCTGCTGGGTGGATTGCTTTTTCAACACGTTATCCATCCATCTTACATCGGGATGGGTCCATGGAGAAGCTCCCGTACGCCATAATAGTAAATCATAGGCATTGGTACCTCCTTTGGTTTGCGGGGTACGCACCCTATACTGTCCCCAGTCGGCCAGGTATTGAAGGCTCATGGCATCATAAGCACCCAGTGGTTCGGGGATATTGATCGGCTCGGTAATGGCCGTCTGTGCGGTTACAGAAATCTTAGGTTTACCCAAGGTCCCCCTTTTGGTGGTGATGATGATAACCCCGTTGGCCCCTTTCACCCCATAAACGGCTGTTGCTGAAGCATCTTTCAGAATATTAATGGTTTCAATTTCGTTAGGGTCAATTTTGCTAAACTGGGTACGTACAATCCCGTCAATAACATAGATAGGCCTGGCATCGTTCCAGGTAGCCATACCACGAATATAAATATCGGCGTCATCATTGCCCACTTCTCCAGAGCTCTGAACAACTTGTATACCTGCCAATTTTCCAGCCAGTCCCTGCGTGATATTCGTAATTGGTGAAGATACCAGTGTTTTAGTATTGATCGAAGAGATGGAACCAATGACCGACTCTTTCTTTTGGGTACCATAACCCACTACTACCACTTCATTTAACTCCTTGTCAGAGGTAGTAAGCTGCACATTAATGGTAGACCGGCCTTTTACTGGTTCTTCAACAGGCACATAACCAATATAGCTAACTACCAGTGTTTCTGATCCTGTCGCGGGGACGTCAATAGAATAATTACCGCTAAAATCGGTAACCGTTCCCTTGGTAGTTCCTTTCACCATCACGGCCACCCCTATTAGTTCCTCCCCGGTCTTTAAATCGGTGACCTTACCGCTTACTTTACGGCTTTGCTGTGCCTGGAGATTAACCAGGCTAACAAGTAAAGCCATAAGGGCAAGAAATATTTTTTTCTTCATAAAAGTTTTATTAGTAGTTTATCAAAAGGTTTCTTTTCTGAACTTAAAGACATAGGTTTTCAACGTCTGGTATTCTTTGCGGATGGTCCAGTAATTTTCATCGGTCACTAACTTAGGGATATAAGTGAGCTTCCCGGCTGCTACGTTCTTTAACTCGATAAAATCGGCGGGATCGGGAGCAAAAAGAAAGGCGTATTTTTTCTCGCCCACGAAAGTCTTCAGGCGTATTTCCATTTCATTGCCCGATAAGTTCAAAATAGTAAACCTTGATTGTATATGGTATTGAACCCATTGCTTTTGAACGCTGGCCAAAGTGTCGATGACCGCCTTGTTGTTGGCGTCTTTTTTATACGAGAGCACCACTTTATCGCTGTCGCTTGTTAAAGTGGGGATAAACTGCCATTTATCGGTGGTAAAGTTGATCCATTTGCCCGACAGCATGCTCCAGGTGCCATAGAAACTGGTAGGGCCTGCACCATTATGGTAGCTGGCAAAGGCCTGGTGGTAATATCTGACGGTACCATTGGCATCGATCAGCAGTTGGCAGTTTTCCTGTTCAGGGGCCAGGGTCATGGGTGCACCGTCTTCTGTTACCGAGACCTGTTTCCATAAACCAACTGCCGTGTTTTCGTCATAGCTATCTTCCTTGCATGAATAAAAAGCCAGCAGGGAAAATAACAGTATCATTAATTGGTATCCTGTTTTCATTTCTTTTTTATTTGATTTCCATGTTAGGTACACGTACAAAAGTCAACCTGGTCTTACGAATGGATCCGTCCTGGTTAAAGTCTACTCTTTCAAGGGTAAGCGTATTGTCCTGGGCAACAGGTTTCCATGAGGCAGGCAAATCGATGGCCAGGTTAAACAATCCGCCGTAATAGTCCCAGCCGGATCTTTTAATGATTTTACTGTTTTTCACAGCTACGGCTGAGGAGTCACAAAGAATGCAGATATTGTCATCGTTGATTTGCAGGATCAGCCGGGAGCTGTCCTTAGCCGTGGGGAGATCATCTGTGGTTTTGGAGGTTTGATGCCAGGTGCCAACGATCCTGGAGGCTATATCATCCCCATCGACATCCTTTTCACAGGCTGTTGCCAAGAATAAAAACAAAAGGGGAATACAACCAAGAAGAATCTGTAAGAATATTCTTTCGCCGTTATTTTTCATAAGTGTTAGGATTTACAAAGGAACTGTTATTATTATTGCTAAGATTTATCCTGTTATTAAGGTTTAAAAAGTTGGAAAATGTTGCTGTATGCCGACCACTGATCACTGCACAGAGGGTGTTCGATTGTTGAGGGTGTGTAGAAGGGTAAATATCTGTAAATAATTGATAACCCCTGTTTTAAAACGCTCACAGAATAAATTCTTAACTATTAAATAAAAGGGAGAGCAGCACTCTCCCTTTTACTATTATTAAGAATTTCTACTTAACGATCACCTTTGAGGTATACACATTTCCGGTAGCGGCTACCGTTTTTACAAGGTACACACCGGTTTTGGCAACGGCAATCTCTGTTGTTGTTGCGCTGGCGGCCACTTGTTTTACAAGGCTTCCCAATAAGCTGTATACCTGGATAGAGGCCACATTGCCTTCTACCAGGATAGTGTGGTTGCGGGAATAGATTTTGGTATTCTCCTTATTAACAACTTTAACGCCTGTTGGAGCAGTTACTGCTGTGCGTTGGTCGGCGCTTCCGTTGATGGCAACTGCATCGAGGTAGAATACCCCGGCAGGAGAACTGATAAGCGCATCCTGGGCATCGCGGCGAACATCAAAACGAACGGTAAATTCAGACACATAACCCAATGAGGACACATCGAATACGCAATCCATCCATTTGCCCTTATCGTCCGCCCAGTATTTAATAGCATCGCCACTGTCGATTTGCTTGCCCATGAAATCTTTGGCATTCAGCTGAACCACGTAATAATCTTTTCCTGCTTCCATGTCAGGAATGTTTACAAACACATGCAGATAAGAAGAAGCACCGTTTTGACCAACCTGTAATGTTCCGTTTAATTTGAAACGGGTACCCTGCCACCATGCAGCATTGGCGCTTTTATTGAATTTCAAAATAGAAGTTGAATTATCTACCGCTGTTTCAGTTACAAAAGGATTGGCTACCAGCTCCGAAGTGTTTTCACCGTTTTGCAGATCCAACGCGCTTACATATTTGGTATAAGAGGTATTGTTTCCGGGGAAGAAGGTTATTTCAGATTCAGTCAGGATGTTGATCCCGCGTGGCAAGCTGCTGTTGTTCAATACCACCTCGTCGAAATAATAGTTGGTTGGAGACTCAGCGCCACCGCCCCAGTTCATATCCATCAACACGCAGATTCTTGACAGCGGCTCGTTGTTGTCCATGAACCATTTTAGGTCAACTACCACATCTTCCCATACTCCGGGTTTTGCAAGGTTCATATCAAAACGCTTGGTACCTTTGTCGGCATCTTCCCAAGGGGTGTCTTTATTGATATTCACGCTGAATCCTGCATTTAAGTTTTCACGGAAATGATAGAAATGCAAATACCTGTTTTCGGCAGTAATGGCAATTGGATCTGTTAAGTCCAGGTTCAAAAAATCGGGCCACCAGCTTTTTCCTTTCAAAGAGGATAACTGCAGGGCATTGTCTGAAGTATTCAACCCCGTTTTATCAGGATTTACTGTTGTTCTGGCAAATGCAGGTTCTGCATCGGTACCGAAGTTTACATACCGGGCATCGGTCTTGATTTCACCCATAGCCCATGAAACCATATCCATGCGGGAAAATAAACTGGGAGTGACATCACCAGTGTACAATTTAGTCTCTGCTGCAAAAGAGATCAAGGTCATGCAACAGATCATTACAATAGGTAAAAGTAGTTTTCTCATAAATTATTTTTTTAAATTGTTATTGGAAATTAGCTAAAACGATTCTCGATTTTACTCCATCAAAAGTGATAATGAATTGATTTTTCTTGTTTAAACATTGTAACAAAGAGTATAAATATTGTATCAGCATTGAAAAACACCGATTTAAAAAGATAGGAACGCGGATCTAGCGGATTGAGCGGATAAAAGCGGATCTAAAAAAATTGGGATAAAAAATCAAATATAAAAGCTTGTATTTAAAGGTCATTAGTGTATTTATCGTCTTTTGATCCGCCTTTATTCGCTAAATCTCCCGAGTTCCAGGGATTCTTACATATTCTTTTTGATCCGCATTTATTGTTGTTTCTTGATCCGCTTTTATCCGCTAGACCCGCTCAATCCGCGTTCCTATTCTTTTTTTATCCACGTTCATATATTTTTTATTGTGAGATGATGATTTTTTTTGATGTTTTGGTATTTCCCGATCCGAGGGTTATAATATAGACTCCGTTTGGAAGGTTCAGCGGAACCACTCCATGGGAAGGAATCCCCGATGCTGTTCTGACCCTTTGCCCCATGCTGTTGTACACCGATAAAGAGACTGCCGTTTCACCGGGAAAGTTGGTATGTACCAGTCCTTGCGAATAATAGAAGTCAGCCGGGTCATTATTTATCTTACTGACAGCAGTGGCCCACTGGTTCACCGGGACCAAAAAGGTAGCCACGGATTCAGAAAGGGCATCATAGGTAAATGAACTGCCCGAAAGGGTAAAGGTTGTCAGGGAGTTTTTCACCCCCAGTGATTCCTGGGCTCGGGTACGTATTTGGGTAACCTTTCCAAAGTTGCTGAATTTTGAAAGATCAACCGAATACTTTTTGGTATAGGATTCCTGATTGCTGATCACCACGACCAGTTGTTTTCCATCCGGACTCAAAGATGTCAGCACATTGTCCAGCGAGTTGCCGATGATCACATATCCCGCCTTTATGTACCGTGAATACTGGGCACGGATATAAAAATTGATGTTACGCACGATCGGGTTGTACGGATCATTGTAATCACTGATAATCATCCCCCACGGATTGTTTTCAAAGCCACCTGTTCCGCCAATCTGCCAATCGCACCAGGCGGTACATTTCATCTCCTTTAAATCGGTAATGATCCGGTCAGCCATGGCCATGATCTGATGTTCATTGGTTCCGCCCACGCCGATAGGCCCCGACTCCGACTGCCATAGTTTCTTCTGCTGGTTTGCTGCCCAGGAAGCTACGATGGACCTGTTATTGCCCCCATAGGTATGAACAGATACCAGGTCGATCTTTGAAACAATATCTCCTGCCGACTGATAGTTGAGCAACGAATTGTAGCCATTATCAAAATTGTTTGCATCATTGGCCGTGATGCGGCACCAGGAAAGCATCTGCTTTTCTGTCAGCTTTTTGTACAGCTCACGGATCATGGCAACCTGGTCTGCATTGGAAAAATAACAGCCTTCCTGACCGCCAAAAGCGGTCCACCATCCCCCGTCGGGCTCGTTAAACGGCTCGATGTAATTGAAGGTAATGCCCAGGCTGTCGTGGTAATAACGGGTCACTTCGGTCAGGTAATCCGCAAAATCGTCGAACATATCCGAGCGAAGGTTTCCCACATTCCCTTCCACGCTCCCTGCCGAGCAACCGCTGCGGGTCATCCAGAAAGGCGGCGAGTTGGAAAAGGCCACCATCTGGATATCATTCACCCCAGCCTTTGCGATACGCGAGGCGATCAGTTGTTTGGTGATCCTGCGCTGGTTCTCATCCTGCTTGAAGTCATAAGGGGAAGTTAATGATGCCTTGTAACCGGGCATATCGCCCCCGTCGCTGCGCATGTGATGATGCGAGGGATCATCCCCTCCCCCGATGTTAAAGCGAAAGATATTCATGTTCAGCCCATTTACCGGATCGGTAATCCAGTCGCAGATGGTCTTGACCTTGGCATCCGAAAATCCGCCCATGATATTGGCCCACCAGCAAAGGGAAGCGCCCCAGCCCTCGATCACCTGGCTTTTAAGGGCAGGGTCAATGGCAATGTCGGTTCTCGACAGCGAAGTGCCCGAAGCGGAAAGGGTGATCTGGTCAAAATAATAGGTGCCCGGGTCATCGGCAATCTTGATGGCAAAGGTCTTCAGCTTGGTTCCAATGGGAATTGTAAGCACATAGTCGATCCATTTCCCCGTGGTATTGTTCGACTGCCAGGCATCACTGCTCTGAGCTCCCGATTCAGGAGTATAGGTAAGGGCAATCCTGGAAGGGGTATTTTTATACACCAGCACATGTAAAAACTGGTTATCCGCGGTAATGGAAACAGCGCTTGTTAAAGTTACTTCCAGACCGGTCCAGTAAGGGTCCTGGCTTTGCTTGACTATTTTATAACTACCGGCACTTGGGTTGATTTCATCCGAACCGGGATTTACAGCAGACCAGGTACTTGCCGATGCCCCCGATTTGGAATAATTAAGCCATGCGCTCACTGAACCGGGAACCGTGGAGGTCTCAAAGTCCAGCAGTACAGTATCCGCTGCAAAAAGACGAAAAGAAACCATCACCAACAACGCAATAAGAAAAGAATATTTCATTTTTATTTTCCAGTTTTTAAATGTAGGAATGCGGAATAAAAAGATAGGAATGCGGATTGAACGGATTAAGCGGATTAAAACGGATTTAAAAACTTGTGTTAAAAATCATTGGTATTTTTCTCTTTTTTTTGATCCGCGTTTATCCGCTTAATCCGCTAGATCCGCGTTCCTATCTTTCTTTTAATCAGTGTTCTATTCGACAACCTGAAGCGTTAAAGAAGCCGATTTTAACCAGGGAGCCGTAAACTTCAGGTTAATGGTTCCAACAGTTCCGGTGGACTGAATATAGGCAATCATTCGTCCATGGTACACTCGTTGAACATTATCCATATAGTTTCCCATATCCGAGTTATTGCTTGCTTCCAAACCAAGCAATCGGCCGGGTCCTTGCAGTTCACAGGTTACTTCATCTTCAGAGATCATCACGGGAATGCCTTTGTCATCTACTATTTGGACGACTACCTGGGATACACCCCTTTCTTTTTTGATGGTTGTCAGGTCAGCTGTTGCTTTTATCTCCGCTGGGCGGCTGGAAGATTGAATGGCGGTACTGCAAATTTGCAATTCATTTTTGTCATATCCAACTACTTCCAGTTTACCGCTTTTATAAGGAATATCCCAGTAAATCACCCCTGTATTGTCATCCAGTGGCTTCATTTCGCCTACCTGGGTGCCGTTAAGCATCAGTTTTGACTTGGCCGCATTGGTATAACAAACCACACGGATCACCTGGTCCTGGTCGTAATTCCAGACAGGCCAGGCATCGGTAGAAAGGTAATTGGGGTTGCCGGGCTTAGGATAAGTTCCAATATAAGTAACCGGTTTGGTACTCCATAATGCTTCACGGAAATGGCCGCGTGGCTTAAGGAATCCTCCAAAATCAAGGAAGCCTGAATAAAACCCACGTGAAGGCCATTCTCCCGATTCGCCCAGGTAATCGATACCGGTCCATAAGAACTGTCCAAAGATATAATCGTTGTCACGTACCGCTTTCCAGCTTTCCATGCTGTGGCCGTTTTCACTTCCGTAGATCACCCGCTTTGGATATTTGGCATGGTCCATGGCGTAGCGATCCTCGGTATAGTTATACCCGGTAACATCCAGTACAAAAGGGTATTCCGTTTCATTAGACATCACCACCCCGGCCAGTGCCCCGGTAACAGGTCTTGAAGTATCCAGGCTGCGTACCACTGCTGCCAGGCGTTTGGCAATGACTCCTATTCTTTCAGCCTTGGGCCTTTCGGGTTGATAGCCTCCGTGCATGGGCTGGTTGATGTTGGCATGATCCAGGATAGGATGAGAATAAGGGTCGTTGGGATAATCCACCTCGTTACCGATGCTCCACATCACAATGGAAGCATGGTTTCTATCGCGAAGGATCATATCTGCAAGGTCACGGTCGCTCCATTCATTGAAATAAGAAGCCGAACCTTCAAAGGCCGGAGTACCATTATTCCATCCGGTAATCCATTTGCGCTTGGCAAATTCCCATTCGTCGAAAGCCTCGTCCATTACCAGCATTCCAATCTCGTCACATAATTCATATACCTCAGGCGCCTGAGGGTTGTGGCTCATCCTGATGGCATTACAGCCCATGGATTTTAAATTGAGCAGACGTCTTTTCCATACTTCACGGGGAACCGCAGCGCCTAATACCCCACCGTCGTGATGAATACATACCCCTTTCATTTTGGTCCACACTCCATTTAAGGCAAAACCCTTGTCAGGATCGAAGGTAAGAGAGCGAAGTCCGATTTGCTGTTCGTTCTGATCCACTACTTTGCCGTTTTGCTTTACGATGGTTCTTAAGGTATAGAGATTGGGCTGTTCCAGTGACCAGCGTTTAGGATTGGCAATGGTAAGATTTTGCAGGGCAGTTATCTTTTTGCCTGCTTCCACCTTCTGTTTTTTAGTGGCTGAGGCAACCACTTTTCCCGATGCAGGGTCCACTATTTCATTGACAACCTGTACATCGGCTGTGCTTTTCAACTCATTGCTAATGGTTGATTCAACAGCTACCTCTCCTTTTTTGGCAGTGATAGCAGTAGCCTTAAAGAATACGCCCCATAAGTCGAGGTGAAGGGGTGAAGCATAGACCAGGTAAACATCGCGGTAAATACCTGATCCGGAGTACCACCTGGAATCTCTTTCCTGTGAATGATCCACCCGCACGGCAATCGTGTTGGGTTGTCCCACTTTAATATAAGGGGTCAGATCATACATAAAGGAGATATAGCCGCTGGGACGTTTTCCAATAGAGATTCCGTTGATAAACACCTCGCTGTGGTTGTACACCCCTTCGAAATAGATGAACACCTTTTTATCTTTCTGGGAATCGGCTATGGTAAAGTTCTTGCGGTACCATCCGATCCCTCCTGGAAGATAACCCATACAGCTGGCCTTGTCGGGACTGTAAACACCTTCGATACTCCAGTCGTGCGGAAGGGTCAGCGTCCTCCATTTGGTATCATCAAAGTTGGTGGCAGCCGCATCCTTTTCATCCGACAGGTTAAAGCGCCAGTTGTTGTTGAATAATTCAGCCTGCCCAAACTGAGGCCTTGCCTGAATCGTGAGGGCGATGAGCAAAAAGGCTACAGCTCCCAAAATTGTCTTTAATCTCATAGCTTATCTTATTTATTGGTTTCTATTTCGTTTACTTTCTTTTTTCTTATTTCTTATTCCTTATTCCTTATTTCTTATTTCAAAATTTTCCAATGGGACCCTTGCGACTTCGGCGACACCATGCCCCTTGCGACTTCGGCGACGCCATGCCCCTTGCTCCCTGCTCCCTGCCAAATCTGAAATCGTTAATCTTCTCCCCATTTCTTCATCAGCCTGCCTTCCTCCTTTTTGGTGATAGGAATGATGGTTCCATGTCTTGGGGTGAAATCAAATATCACGGGATTTTTTACTACCGAGAAATTCATCAGATCCGTGCTTTGCGTGAACTGGTAGGCCCCGTTCATATACACATCGTAAATCAGCATCCATTGATTGCTGTTAATCATCTGAAATACACAACCTCCTTCCACAGCGTTGGTGGTCGGTTGCAGGTATTGGTCCATCATTGCATATTTACCGGTCAGGGAAGTACAAACCGCCTTTTTAATGCCATTGCCGTCTCCTTCGGTTTTAAAAAACAGGTGGTATAGCCCATCCTTAAAAACGATATCTGCATCGATACAGGCGCCTCCTTGCGGATTTTGGAACAATACCTTAGGTGAAGTCTCTAAAGCCGTAAAATCGGCGTTAGAATAGGCAAAATAGATCTTGTCAGGCTGATCCCCTATTTTCATCGACCAGTAAACCATGTATTTTCCTTTTTCACTGTCATAGATGGTCTGGGGTGCCCATACGCGCTGCAAGGTTTCATAGCCCGCAAAAGTCTTCTGGATATTCACCACGCTGGTTTTCCAGTCTGTCAGGTTGGAAGATTTCATCAAAATCATCGCCCTGTTGGAGTTCCAGCCAAGAGCCGAAACCATATCGGTAGCCACCATGTAAAATGTTTTATTGTCGTTGCCTCTTAAAATATGAGGATCACGAATGCCTCCCGTAGAGCTGATAGCCTTTGAATCCAGAATGGGCTGGTTGTGATTCAGTGCCTTATAGGTAAAACCATCCCTGCTAAGGGCAAAGCGAAGGGCTTCCTCGCTGCCGGTATTGCCTGTAAAATAAGCAAACAGGTAGGCCGACATCTTTTGCTTTTTAGCACCCTTTGCATTGCCTGCCATAGCCGATGACATACCGCATGCCAGGAGAAGGAAAATAAATAAGTTAGCTAAAATTCTATTCATAGTTTGTGATTGCGGTTCTTGTCATTCGGTATTATTTTACGCCCACATAGGTGATAATACACCTGCCGGGCAAGATCATCTGCTTTGTGGCCGCTATTTGTTTCAGAGGCTTTAAATCAGCGCCTTTCTCATCAGAGGTACAATAAGGAATCCATGCTTTGGGCGATTTTCCCTTCCACATCAAGTCAAAGGCTCTTTCTTTCTCATTGTAATTGATGACAACTACTACAGGTGTTCCGTCAGCATTTTGATAGGCTGAGATCATCAGGGCATAGGGGTCGGTATCGCCTTCACTCACCAATTCTCCTTTGCTGTTATAGGCCGAGACGCCCACACGTATTGCCCCGGGACGAATAAAAAGGCTATAGTTACCCAGCGCCCACATGAGCTTGGAATCGGTAAAAGTACCGTCCATCAGGCTCTTGTCCGGATCGACATAAATCAATCCGTCTTTATAATTGCCTGTTCCTACCGAGCGCCACCATTGCCAAGCAGAAGTGTTGGCATATACCATATCGTGATGGATCACCCGGGCCACATAAAGGGCCGTTTTCATGGTAAGGTCCTTTTCTCCCCCGCCCCCTATCTCGTCATCGTTACCCATGATGCACAATTCGGTTTGCCAGGCCCGCACGTTGAACTTCTGCAGTTCCTTGCCCATCTCCATGCGAATGGAGCGCAAATCGGAAAGGGGCGTATTGGTCCAGTAGCTGTGCGCAGCCATCAGCCGGGGTACATTGGCCAAATCACCAATATAGGTAGCCGTGCTGTCCTTACCAAAAAAGGAATGGATCTGGTAACCGCGGTCTGCCTTGGTATAAGGATGGGTACGAAACATGCAATTGTAATCAAACGACTCGCTCACCAGTATTTTAGTGTCGATCTTACGGGCTTCAAATTCCTGAGCCATCTGCCTAACAGTTTTGGCAATCTCCCTGTTGGTGGCTGCCGTACCTTCCTGTTTGGGGCCTACCCAGTTCCAGTGACCATCAGGCTCATTAAAAGGGCATATATAATTTAGGGTAATCCCTTCCTGTTGTTGAAGGCCCTGGATCACCTGGGCCTGAAAACGGGCAAAGTCATCGTATTTATCCTCCTGGATGTTAAAAGTGGCGCCTCTACCGGTGTTGGTAGCCAGTCCGTTTTGGGTCCAGTAAACAGGAGGTGAAAGGATAAATCCAAGGAACTGATCCACCCCCCTTTGTTTGGCCAGCTGCAGAAAGCTACGCTGTCCTTTTTGCTTGTTCCAGTCATAGCTGCCATCGGCCTTAAGAAAACATTCAGAACGGGTCCAGACATTGTCTATTCCGCTTTTGTCGCCCTGTTCACAGCTGCCCGCCCCTATATTAAAACGCCACAGCGAAAGGCCGATACCTTTGGGCTTGCCCTTATCATCATTTTGGGTGCTAAAGAGCCAGTCGGCCATCTGTTCCTGCTTTTCACGGGGCCATAAACCAATGTATTGCATGCTCCAGCCGTCCGAGGCACTGAAATTATCGATGGGTTGCAGCTTCACATCACTGTTTACCACAAACCGGCATACCTCAGCTTTGGCAGGGGCATGTTTGCCCAGTCCCGTATTTTCAGCATGCAATGAAAAAAAACATACCGAGAGTATAATAATAAGGTTCCTCTTCAATGAAATCCGTTTAAGTGATAATTTCATGATTGAAAAAGAAAGAGGTCGGTTCATAATCAATTGGTTTATTGTTTTAACTGTATTTAATATTCTTGTTTGTTATCGCTTTAGATGAACCCGGTAATTGTAAGATCGGCTTCCTATATGCCGGGCCATTTACCGCGTTATTTCATTTTTATTTTAATTCCTGCATTTCAATTCCATTGCTCGTTGTTTGGAAAGAATAGTTATTTTCTCCATGCCTGATGTTGCTCATTTTACCCTCAAAATGACGGTTGGTATTCATCATATAGGGGGTTAAACGGCCATTTATGGAGGGTTTGTAACCCATCAGTCCATCAATAATGGCATTGGCATAATCGGACCCTGAGAGCAAAAAGGAAGCCCCTGCTCTTGCCCCTATTCTGTCGACTGCGGTTGACGATCCTACAGGAACCAGGAACTCAACTGCCTGTCCCATGCCTGATTCCACAAAAGCATTCCTGAAATCACTCAATGTATTTCTTGCCTTTTCAAACGCTCCCATATCCGCCATGGCCTGTACTGTCATGGCAGGCCAGCCGATATAGCACCCAACGGGTCCATGGTCTGAACGGTCTGAGTTAAAGGCGGCATGATCTTTCAGCGACATGGCACGCATAAAATGGGTAGGGGTCATTAATTCAGAATCGACAAAGTGTATCATTTCCTTTTTTACCTGCGCAGTTAGATCCTCATGCATTGTCATCCCGATAGTAAGGAAATCATAACTATGCCTGCTTACTATCGAATCTCCGTTGGGATACCTGACTTTCCACACTCCTTCACCCGGAACATACAATGA
>DATGYU010000232.1:0-8250 GCA_035297625.1 Prolixibacteraceae bacterium | reverse complement strand
GTGTAACTACCCCCAATGCCCACAACCCGTATATTGATTTCTTTTTCAAGTTATTTTGTAATATTATAAATCATTAGACTTTCGCCATGACGAACCAGTAATTTGCCGTCATAAATGGCAGGATGCGCCCAATGCGGGCCTTCTCCTTTAACAACTTTAAAGGTGCTTATCACATCAAATTTTTCGGGAGTTGGCTTTACCAATGCCAGATTCCCTGTCTTTTCCTCATAGCAGTATAAAAGATTGTCTGCTGAAATAATGGGTCCTTTGCTAAACCATTTGGTGTTATACATGGTCTTGCCGGTTTGCCAGTCAACGCACATCCAATTGCCTCCACTGTTTCCGACCCAGTTTGAACCATAGATAGATTCACCCACTTTTACCACTCCGCCAATGTGATTATCAAAATCAGCGTTCATCCATTTCAATGCCACTGACCTTCCATCCTCTGCCAGCGTTAACATGATGGCCGGATGATCGTAGCCGCTGGTAACAAATATTTCATTGTTAAAGAAAAGCGGTGTATTGGTATTGGCCCCTTTACCGCTCTCTCCTGTGTGATATTGAATCAAATTATAATTCCAGACTATATCGCCGTTTTGAGTGTCAATAGCTATCAAATCATTGGCGGTCTGGGCAAGTAATAACTTCAAGCCTCCCTTTTCAATAATAACCGGAGAAGCGTATGCACGGGGACCGCCCAGGCTTTTTGTCTTCCAAAGCAGCTTCCCATCGTTTTTATCCAGGGCAATCACGGAAGTCAGTTCACCACCGGTCACATAGAACACAGCCTTATCAGAAATGGCAACAGATTCAGCAATGCCCCATTTATTGGGTTCGCCCTGAAATTCGGTATTGGCAGCAACTGTCCAGATCAGTTTTCCTGAAACGGCATCCAGGCAACCCACTTGCCCCATGCCGCTGACCACATAGATACGGTTATTTTCAATAGTCGGCGTACAGCGGGTCTCAGGATAAGTGCGCGCCCATGCATGGCCATAGGTGGTTTCCCATTTTTTAGTGCCATTCATTTCATAGGCTGAAATATAATCCAGCGTGTCTTTTCTACCCGTCACAAAAACGGTATGGTGATAGACAACAGGGGAAGAGTATCCATTTCCAATATTCCTGATCTCAAGCTCCAACTGAGGACCGTCAACCGGCCAGCTTTTCATCAGGTTTTGATCAGGATAAATGCCTTGACGATGGGGCCCGCGCCACTCTGCAATGTCTTGCGAAAATACGTTTGCCGCAAGCAATAAACCAATGATTAAAGTACTTATCCTGATCATTCCTATAGCGGTGTAAATTAAGCTTTTATATTATAAACGAACAAAACATCGCCATGACGCAAATACAATTTGCCATTGGCAATGAATGGATGTGACCAGAATGGTCCACTTCCGCCATTCAGTTTAAAGGAACTTACTACCTCAAACTTAGCGGGATTTGGATTGACCAAACCTACAGTTCCCGATTTCTCTTCCATCACATACAGCATACCATCGGCAAATACCATTGCCCCTTTGGTATTCCAGTCGTTTTCATATTTAACGGCACCGGTCTGCCAGTCCATGCAAACCCATTTTCCCTTGCTGTTATTTTCCCAGTTCGATCCGTAGATATTGCCATCCAGTTCAATAAGGCCGTGATGGTGATTATCCAAAACCAGGTTGCTCCACTTTTCAGAAACACTCTTTCCGTCTTCACTCATTTCGAGCATCACATTGCGGTAATCATATCCTTTGGAGATGAAAATATCACGTCCTTTGATAACCGGCGTATTGGCCCAGATTAATCCCGGCTGATCCCATTTGGCGGCATCCCAATATTTAAAAGTCCAGGCTACTTTGCCCGTTGCGGGTTCCAATGCGATCAGATGAGTTCCTGTAGCTGCTAAAATATATCTGAATTGTTTGTATTCAAAAATGGTCGGAGAAACATAGCAACGTGGTCCGCCCACAGAGGCACTCTGCCATACGGGCTTTCCGGTCATTTTATCGAAAGCCACGATGGATGTTTTGTTTCCACCGGGAGAACAAATCACTTTGTCGTCAACGATTAAAGGAGATTCAGCAACTCCCCAAATATGCCATTCCGACTCATAATCCTTGTCAACATTCACTTTCCAGCGGGTAGTTCCGTCAGCAACATTCAGACAGGACAATTGACCTGTTCCGCTGATTACATAAACACGGTCACCCTCTACGGTAGCCGAACCTCTGGTGTCAGGAAACGATTTCACCCATGAACGCCCGTAAGGAACTTTCCATTTCAATTTACCATCGGGAGTGATGCAGGAAAGATAATCCAACGTATCGATCATGCCGGTAGCAAACATATACTGATCAGTGGCAACGATGGAAGAAAACCCCTTGCCAATGCCTTCCACTTTAAGGAGCAATTGAGGGCCGGCATCGGGCCATTTTTTCAGCAGTCCGGTCTCATCAAACTTACCGTCGCGATGAGGCCCGCGAAACTGTGCTGGCTGTGCAATAGCTAATACAGATAATAAAATGACAGATAACAAAATGGTTAGATGCTTCATGATTGTATGTTGGTAATTATTAAGGTTCTATATTTTTATTCTGAAATCTTGTAAGCCATCAGGGTGTTGCCATGACGTACATACAGAATATTATTGTTGACCACCGGATGCGCCCAATGTTGATCGCTGCCCAGGGTAACTTTTGTTCTGCTGATTACCTTTAGTCCGGAAGGATCAGCATCAGCCATGAACAAATCTCCTTTATCCGAATAGCCTATGAGTTTATTATTAACGGCGATAACAACTCCATTGCCAACTTCTGTTGATGAATATTTTTTCTCACCTGTTTTCCAGTCGATACACTGCCAGCTGCGGTCTTTATCGCCTGAACCGTACAAATATCCGTTAAGCAAAACGGCTCCGCCCATACGGCTGTCGAAACTTTTAATAGACCATTCGTTGGTCACCGTGCTTCCATCGGCACTGAGTTTAAGTTTTTCGCCTCCCTGTCCGTAACCGCTGAAAACGAATAAGCCACCATCTCCATAAATGGGCGTATTGGCCTGAACCGACCATTGGTTAGGGTGCTCAGCGCTCCAGAGAAGTTTTCCTGTTGTGGCATCAATGCCTAAAACATGAGAAGCGGTATGTGTTACCAATAACTGGCGGGATGGTAATTTTACCAGCAGAGGTGTACAGTAAGCGGATAATTCACCAAGACCTGGACATGCCCAAATGGTCTCCCCTGTTTTTGGGTTCAGGGCTACCACATTGTTTTCCTTGCCGCCCGGGGTACAAAATAATTTGCCGCCATCAATCAGTACCGATTCGGTATAACCCCACTGGATGTTGGAGCCTCCCATCTGACCGATGAAATCTTTCTCCCAGACTGGTTTTCCTGATGTAAGGTCCAGGCAGGTTAATATTCCATGGCCTGATAAAAGATAAGCAAGGTTGCCTGCAATGGTTGGAGTTGAACGTACTCCTGGCCAGCTGGCATCAAATTCCTTACCGTAATTGAATTTCTGAAGTTCTTTTCCATTCTGGTCCAGAACAAACAATACACCCTGGCCATCCACCATCCCGTTGATGTAAATCTTATTGTTAGCAAAAGCGGGTGAAGAAAAACCCTGACCTAAGCCACCTGCGGACCATAAAACTTGCGGACCATCAGCAGGCCAGGGGGTTATCAGTTTATTAACTGTATAAATGCCGGTTGAATTATTTCCTCTCCATTTGGTCGCTTCCTGTGATTTTGAGACTAGAGATACACAGGCAAACAAAATTAATAATAGCGCAAATTGTTTCATAGTTAGGGCTTAAATTGTTTCTGTAAAAGTAATTAGGAATGGCCAATCTTCCAAAATGATAAGGTATTTAATAAGATTCTAAATAATAAGATTCATTAACAAATATATGGCAGGATTCAAGGCTATTGCAACCCATTCAATAGGTTTCAAAATTAATGCTGAAAACCATTACTTACAGGCTCACAATAGCCTGCAATCTCCTATCCTGAATTATTTTGAGTGAAGGGAGCTGTTTCAACTATAAATCATTTCCGAAGGCATGAATGCATCCCTATAAAAAACCGGGCCTATCCACCTGACCTATGCAAAGTTAAAACCTTTGAAACACCTTTAAGGGAATCTATAAACGTATCAAGTGCAAAAGGCGGTGAATAGAAAAGTTCATTCTTTACCAATGGAAAATTATCGCATTTAATAACCATTCAGCCAGCAACTTCAAACCTTATTCATTACTGAACCTTCGTAGCCAGGATAACCCCCACCTTTCACCAACCTTATTAACTTTATCCATTAAATGGCTTACAATAAGATCGATAAGGTAAGGATAAGGGGTATTTATTCAGGGCTACGAAGGTCCAGTCAGAAAATAAGGTTCACCTGATCAATTATTTTAATGAATAAAAATACTTTTGCCCCAATGTTACCTTTGATAAACATCCACCGTGTTTTCAGATTGATCTCAATAAACTTCCAAATGTAATTGGAAAGTTATTGTAAAATCATTCAAATGAGATTAGAATTTTATTCATCTTTAAATGAATCGCCTTCGAACCACCTTCGAACGGCTTTCGAATCACCTTCGAACGAACCTATAATGGTGAGGGATTTGAATTGAACTCGTTCAATAGATCTGAAGGGGCGTTTAAGATCGAGAGAAAAGGGATCAATCCTGATTGTTGTGGATGAAAAGGCAAGGATCAAGGTGCAGGGAGCAAGGAGACCGAAAGCCAGTGGTCAGTGTTCAGTGGTCAGTCCTTCAATCCTTCAATCCTTCAGTTTTTGTAAATTGGACTTTTAAACTAAAAGATCACATCTCTCCACAGGTTTTCCGCTTGATCCAAGAAAAGACACTGAAAGTGGAAAGGTCGAGAATGTTTTGGGATCATAGGATATTGTTGTCGACAGGTATTTTCAAAACCATTCAATGGGGATGTTTTTTTGAAGTAAGATTAAAAAAACTTACACTTGGCTTTCACTTTCGCTGCCACCCCGAAGACTTGGGGTCATATAACCAAAACTATTGCCTTCCCTTGATCCAGGCAGATTCAAAGCAGGCATGCGTGTAATTTACACTCCTTATGCTTTACTTTTAGCCAGGGATACAAATGGTCTTCGTCCTACATCACTATTGTTCCGGTAGATTAGTGCGAAGATTCGTTCTGAAAATAGGATTTCCTGCGGACTTGATTTGAAATAAATCAATACTATTGAAAGGATTTTGCAATGATCTCACGCAGTTCATTTACCTGCAGCGGCTTTTCCAACATGTTATCCATTCCGGCCTGCATGCATTCATCTTTCTTGTCGGCAATCATATTTGCGGTAAGGGCGATAATATAAACGTGCCCGTTGGTTTGTTTTTCCTTTTCAACAGTGCGGATTTGCCGGGCCGCTTCCAATCCGTCCATTACAGGCATTTGTAAATCCATTAGGATAACATCGTAACCTTTACGATGATACATTTCTACCGCCTCTTTTCCATTGGAAGCAATATCAATTTTCACTCCCATGCGGGAAAAGGTAAATGATGCGATTTTTTGATTGATCAGGTCATCTTCAGCCAAAAGAATATTCAGGTCAGTAAGTTCTTTCATCAATAATCAGGTTTAATAATTATATTGCTTTTGGGGTTGATTGCGGAGGTCAAAAATAGAAATAAACCGCATAAATAACAGCATTGAAAGGATAATTTTATCGATGAAAAAAAAGCATGGGGCAAGGGGAATGGAGTCGGGAAACAGTGATCAGTATTCAGTGTTCAGTTTTGTCTTCCTGATGGATTTTCTCTCCGCATTCTTTATGGTAAAAAATGTTTTAAAAATTCAATAGGGTAAGTATTACAAATGAAAATTGCCATGCGAAAGATAGGATGAACCTGTTCTTTTGCATGGCAATAAATATTTTATACCGATATTACATTCCCGCGTATACAATCATTCCAATGCCGACCAGGAATAACAAAAACATGCCGGTTAAATGCAGGGTTGTACCTTTGACACCCTTAAATTCTTTCCAGATGAACACGCCCCACATGGCAGCGACAAGTGTTGCACCCTGACCCAATCCATAGGAAATGGCAAATCCTGCTTTTTCAGCTGCAATAATGTTGAAAGTCATTCCAATGCACCAGATGATTCCGCCCAGTATGCCTGTCATGTGTTCTTTCAGGCTGCCCTGAAAATATTGAGAATAGGTAACCGGCGTTCCCTCAAAAGGTCTTTTCATCAGCAAGGTATTGAATAGAATATTGCTGATCAGAATACCTAAAGAAAAGATAAATACCGCGGTATAGGGGGTTAATAATCCTGCCCCGGGAGCACTGAAATTGGTATCCATTGAACTGGCCACAAAACGGTAGAACAAAGCCATCATAACACCCCCAACGATGGACAGGACAATGCCTCGGGTAGGTACTTTGTGCGCCTGACTTGTTTTTTTACGATAGGCCAAAGCATTGACAATGATGCCAACAGTCACCAGTGCAACCCCTGCAAACAGCCATGCCACATCGCCTTTTGGACTGGCCATATAGTTGATGATTACTCCCAGCACCAGGGCAATGCCGATTCCAATTGGAAAAGCCACTGACATTCCGGCAATTGAAATAGCAGCGACTACCAGGATGTTGGCCGCGTTAAAGACGATTCCACCCAACAGGGCATTGCCAATATTGCTTATATCGGCCTGACCGAGGTCTTGCATAAAACCCCTGCCCTGCTCACCGGTACTTCCCAAAGTCAGGGCAAACAGGAGCGACATTAAGACAATACCGATGACATAATCCCAATAGAAGAGTTCAAAACGCCAGGATTTCTGTGCCAGCTTTTGGGTATTGGCCCAGGAACCCCAGCACAACATGGTGACCACACATAGGGCCACGGCCATTAAATAGGAGCTTACAATATACATTTTAGTGAGTTTTAGGTTTGTTAATTTGTTTATGCTGCTGGCTATTGGCAACTGGCAGCTAGCAAAACAGGCTCCTAATAGTAAGCATTTCTGCTGTTCGAAGCAATTTTTGCCAGCCGCCAAAAGCCAGAAGCCTTTTTCGCTAGTTGTGAATCATTTATTTAGGCTCATAGAGCATCAGATCATCCAGCACATCGGCAATCTTCTGGTAAGGATATTTGTGTACCAGGAATGAATGTCCGGAGTCTTTATCCGCGTTCCATGTATTTGAGCCATCAGCGTTACAAACAAAAGTACCTTTACCGATGACATAAAAGTACTTTTCAGGATTTCTTACCGCGCACAATACGGCGGTATGGTCCCATGAATTGCGGTTTTGTATGGGCTTGCTATCATAAGTTGCCAGGCAATACTGGTAAGCCCATTGCACAGGGCTTCCCTTTGTTCCTTGGGTGGCTACCTTATGCCCGGTCATAATGTTAACCCCTATTTCAAAACCGCTGAAAAGGATGGGTGTTGGCCAGTTTTCAAATACATACCTGGATGCTTTGGCATGCTGGTTAACGTTGAATTCACTGAACTGGGGAAATCCACCTGCCATTGCAACCCATTTGGATACTTTTTTAGCGACCAGTTCCTTACCGGATAGTTTACTGTACTGATCAGGCTGAGACAGCAGCAAATCGGCCAGATTGGACATAAAACCAACAGTTACAATTACCACACTGTTGTCTTTTTGAGCAGCCAGCACTTTACGGTAAACTTCTGTTGCTGAAGGGTAATCCTTATTGGTTTTCGCCTTTGGCAGGTATTTGACGATGAGTGAATCATTCCAGTGGTTAGGGCATGAAAAGTTGGGAGCCTCAGGTCCGGGAACCCCTATCGGAATGTTAGGTTTTTTAAAATAGCGGTTAAAGACTTCCAGGGTTGGAGCGATCGTCGGATAGCCGTCACTGGCCATTGTCGCCAGGATTTCGCATTCTCCTTTGGCAGCCAGGGCATGTAAAACGGTGATAGCGCCCACATCATCAAAGTCAGGCCCCATATCGCTGTCAAAGATAATCCTGACAGGCTGCCCGGCATGCAGGAATGGTGCGGATACCAACAGTATGAGTAAAAATGCTGCCTTTTGAAATATATTCATTGGTGATAGGTTTAGTCTTTCATTAATAATTAATCCAAGTCACTGACTTTTTGCTTCTTGCTACTGGCAAGACATGCTGCTGTCATCTTTCATTACCGCTGATCGAAGCATTTCTTGCCAGTTGCCAAAAGCCAGAAGCCATTGTTTTCTTATCCCTTTCAGTATTAAAATTGCCAGTT